>JACESY010000005.1 GCA_013911595.1 Azoarcus sp. | reverse complement strand
GTGTTACGGGGCGTCCAACTATAATGCCAACGTGGCAATCGACACTCGAGGCATCAACCTCGGCCAATACCAGTCGCTGATCGACGACGCTGGTCAGGAAGTGATCGAGGAGGACTACGCCGGCGCCCTCAGTGCGCTGTCGCTTGCGCTTGCGGCGGGCGACGAAGATGCGGTCGCCGATGCGCTGGCCAACCTGGGTACCTTGCTGCAGGACGCGGCGCTGATGGCCTATCATCGCCTGCGCTTCTACGCCCCCGGTGTCGTTCCGGTGCAGCATCTGCTCGACATCGACAAGCGTCTTGGCGAAGGTGGCGGCAGCGTCGCTGACGACCAGACGCCGGCCGAGGTCGAGGACATCACGCAGGACGACAATCCGATTCGCGGACCGAATTTCGTGCCCGGTCGGCGCACGTGGATCGATCTGGTGCCGAGGTGAGGTGTGCATGACAGAACACGATATCGAAAAGCCCATAACTCGGGCCGGGCGACAGCGCGGCTTCACGCTGATCGAGCTGATGATCGTCGTGGCGGTGATCGGCATTCTGGTCGGAGTTGCCTATCCGTCCTACCAGAACTATCTGCAGAAGACGCGCCGCGCCGATGCGCAGACGGTGATGCTGGAGAACGCGCAGGCGCTGGAGCGCTTCTACGTCACCGGCAACACCTACGCAGGCGCGCCGCTCCTCGCCGACAAGTCTCCCAAGGACGGCTCGACGCGCTACTACGGCATCACGATCGCGGCCGACGAGACGAGTTTCACGCTGACCGCCACGCCGGAAGGATCGCAGGCGGATGACGCTTGCGGCACGATGACGCTGACCCATAACGGTGTGAAGAACGCGGCCAAGTCCGATTGCTGGAACCGCTGACGGACGGGAGCCCGCAGGCGGATCGTCCAGCCGGAGACGCAGGGAAAGATGTCTGCAGGGCATGCGCCGTATCGGGCGTACATGCGGCGGGCCCTGCCACTACGGATATCAGTTCGGCCAGCACTCGGGGTCGAGCGGATCGTCCGGATCGTCGCCCTGGCCGCGACGGCCGGTGTGGGTGATGTAGAGGCTGCCGCAGGGGTCGTCGCGCATGACCCCGACCGGTTGTGCGGCGAGCGTCCACGAGCCGGCTTGCAACTCCCCGACGAAGGCGATCGTGTAATACGGATCGGGGGTGTCGAACGGCACGCGGTTGAACGGCAAGGTAACGTCGGCATAGGTGCCGCTGCGGCTGTATTCGCGTTCGAGGTGGTGGGCCAATTCCAGCAATGCGCGCTGGGCCTCGACGCGGCGGCTCTTGCGGATCTGTTCGGTGTAGGTGGGCCACGCGATCGCGACGATGATCGCGAGAATCGCGAGTACGATCATCAGTTCGATCAGCGAGAAGCCGTCCTGTCTTCGGGCGCCGTGCGTCATTGGACGATTTCTCGCCAGCTCTGGCGGCCTACGTCGTTCGGGCCGGGGTTCTCGCGGACCGTGCGAAGGCCGCTGGCGGTAGACAACTGCTTGTATTCGGCGCCGTCCTCGCCCACCAGTACGGCGGGCGTGGCGGTTGCGCCGCCGTCGACGAGCAGCCCGGATGGCGGCATCCATAGGGTGTCGTCGTCTTCGCCCACGCGCGTGTGGTCGCCGATCGTGAAGCTCCGGTCCAGATTCAGGTCGAACGGGGCGTAGGTGAGTCGCCCGCCGCTGGCGGCGTTCAGCTCCATCAGCCAACTGTCGCCGCCGGGGCGGCAGGGGTCCTCGCTGGGAATCAGCGTGGTGAAGATCACGCGGCCGTTGCGCACGATGGAGTGGGTGATCTGACGCTCGCCCTGCAAGGTGCCCGAAGGGGGGACCAGGTCGAGCACCCAGCCGCGATGCTCGCTCCAGCTTGCGCGCTCGCTGGTCGTGGCGCGCAGCCGGTAGGACACGGTACTGTTCTGCGGGGTCGTGAAGCCGAGCGTCTGTTCCGAGAGTATGGATTGCGCCAGCACGTTGCCGCGGTTTGCGCTGACGTTGTTGTCCTCGTCCCAGATGCCGTAGAAGCTCTGCAGTCCCGAATTGGCGGCGATCTTGTCGGCGGGCTCCAGGTACTGCCCGGTGCCGAACAGCACGATGCGTCCGCGCCCGGTGGGATGGCGGATGACCGATGGTCGGCTGGTGATGGGCTGGCGGTCGGCATCGTCGCACGGGTCGCTGCTGCAGGCGAGGAACAGCCGGCGCACGCTCCAGCTTGCGGGCGCGCTGTTGCCGAGGTTGAAGCGCCACAGGTTGCCGAACAGATCCCCAGCGTAGACGAAGTCAATGCGCCGGTTTCCGGTGTCGTCGACCGGTGCGACGGTCGCCAGGCCGTTGGGGCGTTCTTCCTCGGCCGGGCCTTCGCCGGTGTCGAGCTTGCGTATCAGCGTGCCGGTGGCCAGATCAACGACGAACAGCACGGCGTTGCCGGTGGCGCTGGGATCGTCGTTCCCTTCGGTGTTGTTGTAGCCGTTGCCGAAGACCGCCGCCCAGGTGCCGTCCCGCAGACGCACGATAGCCGGCTGGCTGAAGCTGTAGCCCAGATCCGGGTCGGTGAACTCCCACAGCACGATGTCGTCGGCGACGTTCTCGGCGAAGTTCTGCGGCTCGGTGACATCGAGCGCATAGACCGACTGGCCGCCCTTGTTGAGGCCGCCGACCAGCACCGTGCGCCAGCGCTCACCGATGTAGGCGTCGGCCACGGTGGGCGAGCCGTCGACAAAATAGCGGTGGTTCGTGCGGTAGTCGGTGTCGGCCAGATGGCGCAGTTCGGGCAGAACCGCCTCGGGCACGTAGGCGAGGCGTTCCCGCCCGGTCTCGGCGTCGAAGCCGTGCAGCATGCCGTCGTTGGCGCCTACGTAGATCATTGCCGGGCGCTCACCGTGATCGCGCTTGAACTGGTCGTAGGAGGCGCCGCTCTGCACGCCGTCGGGGTAGCGCATGTTGGGCGCGCCGACGAACACCGGGGCGGAGTGGATGATGTCGCCCAGGCGCGATGCGCGCGGGCGAAAGCCCGGTTGGTCGGTGCCGCGGATGTAGTCGATGAAGGTGGGGTTGTTCTGAAACCAGGCGTCCTTGTGCTCGGGTTCGAAACTGTCCCAGTCAAACGCTGCGGCTTCGCCGTCGACCTGCGTGACGATGGTGCGCGCTGCCGCGACAGGGATCTGCTCGGCGGCGCGCCACGCGACATGCACGGGCCGGCCGTAGTTCGCGCTGGTGCGATCGCTCTCGATATCGAATGCGACCAGATCGCCGCTCCAGTCGGCACTGTTGTAGCCACCGAAGTACAGGCGCGTGCCGGTGCTGACGAAGCCGGTGCTGGCCGCGGCGGAGGCAGCGGAACCAGTCTGCGTCTGGATGTTGCGCAGGGCCTGCTGGAGCACGTCGGTGAGTTGTTCGGCATCGTTCGCGGTGTAGTACTGGCCGTGCCCGTACTCGGCCGCGTCTTCCAGCATCTGGTTGGCGACCGTGAAGCCGACCGTGTAGGTATGCATGTTCTGGCGCGGGAATTGCGGGTCATCGAAGCTCACACCGGCCGCGTCGGTATCGTCCGTACGCATGTCGATGTCCCAGGCGAAATTGGCGATGTCGTCCAGGAACAGGGCTGCACCCTCGGTGAGGGTTTCATTTCCGGTTCCGTCGTTATCGACGCCATCCCAGTTTGGCAGCAAGCCGTCCGGGTCGTCCGTATCGTTCGGACCCTCCGGATATGTGCCATCGTAGGTCGGCAGGCCGTCGGTGATGACCACGGTGAAGCTCCTCTGACAGCGGAACCGAATGGGACTGGTGTAATTGTTGTTGTTGTAGAAACTGCGCAGGCCACGGAAGTAGCGGGTGATCTCGAACAGGCTTTCGGCCAGCGGGGTGAACGTCGACGGGGTCAGTTCATCGATGGAGTCGACCAGCGAGGGGTTGTCCGTACCGCACGAGGCTGCAATATGACCGCCGTGCGTGTAGTTGAAATTTGCTAGTCCGAAACGCATGCCGGGCGTGTTCTGCACAAGGTCCTTCGCCACTTTGCGCGCGACATTCATTCGGTAGTCGTTGGGGATCGCACCGTTTGTCAGATCCGCATTGTTGGGGAAATGATCGAGCAGAAAGCGCACATAGCGCCCCATGTACCATGTGCTATTCGATCCGCCCGGTGCCGGCAGCTTGAGACATTTGGTTGTCGAATCTCGACGAAACTTGGAAAAGCCCGTGCTGCAGCCGGCTCGTCGGAAATTGCTGGGGGTATAGGTCGGCGTGTCAGCGTTCAGGTTGCTCCATTGGGTGCAAGAACTCCAACCTTGACTGCAGTATTGCCAGGCGTCATAGCTGCCCTGCGGATCGTAGTCCTCGTGCCAGATGATCTGTCTCATGCTGAGGGAGTTGTCGACCAGCAGCATGACGTTGGGTTCGACCACTGTCGAGATCTGCAGCGGCGTGTCCGACAGCGCCAGCGGGCCGGCCTGCGCGGGCAGGGCGATGGCGGCGGCGAGGGCGAGGGGGCGCAGGGTGGGCATCGGTCAGTTGTAGCGTTTGATGTAGAGGGATTGCAGGACCGAGCGCGAAACTGCCGTCTGCCCGGTGCCTCGTGCGGTGATGCGGTACTGGTCGCGCCCGGTCTCATGCGCCGAGCCGAAGCCCGTGACGAGATGGTCGCGGATGTGGCCGCGGTGCTCGATCAGGTAACGGGGCAGGGCGGCCGTGCCCGGCACGTCGCGACCGGAGTCCTCGTCCCGGTCGTATTCGCGCGACTGCTGGGCCCATTCTTCGCGGTCGGCTGCGTTGGACGACATCAGGCCGCCCTCGGTGGGGCGCTTGCTGCTATCGGCCGGGTCGAACACTTCGCATGACTGGTCGCCAGTGCAGGGGTAGGCGTGAGGTGTGGGGGCGACGGTGAGCGGGCCGATGAAGCGCTCGCCAGAGCGCAACCCGGCCTCGGCTGCCTGCAGGGCGAGATTGCGGTCGCGCCAGTTGCCCGACATGCGTTCCTCGAGCGTGGTCGCGCGCAGTGCGCTGATGCCGAGTACTGTCATGATCAGCAGCAGGATTAGCGTGGTGACCAACACGATGCCGCGGTTGGCGCGCAGTGGGGTGGCAGGGGTCATAGCACGGGCAGGCGATTGCGCAGGGCCACCGAGGTGGAGAACACGGCGGCGTGACGCCGCTCCGGGATGTAGACGGTTTCGTCTTCGCCGCCGCAGTCGGCGATGGTGGCGGTCTGCGGTTGCTCGGCCGTGCCGGGGTTGGGGCCGACCGCTATGACGGTGAGGTGTACCGAGCGCACGCGGTCCCAGTCGTCGACCGCGTCGATGGCGACATGGTTGTCAACGAGCTCGTCCTCGTCACTGTCGATGCCGTAACACACGAACAGGTGCGAGATGCCCTCGATCAATTCCTGAACGGGCGCGGCGCCCCGCGAGAAGGGCTTGCGCCACAGCGCCGGCGCCTGGCCAGCCTTGCGGCCGACGTAATAGACGTTGGAGCTGAAGAGCTGGATATCCATGTATTCGTCGTAGGTGTGACTGAAGGCGTTGCTGCCCGGTACCTTGTTGCCGGGGTTGTTGCCGACGCCGCGTGACAGGGCGCTGGCCTTGTCATTGCTGCGGTTCTGGAACAGGTCGCAGCCCTGTGCGTCGGCGATGAGCACGATCTGATCCTCGCTCACACCGCTGACGCCGGTGAGGTTGACGCTGCTGTGGTTGGTGGCCGTCTCGCCGCTAGCCATGGCGCTGGACGACAAGGCTGCATGTTTGATCAGTAGGGCGTCGGTGTCGGCGAGCTGGTTGCTCAGGCCGAGGCCGTCCGGGTCGCCACTCCAGCCGAACACTGGACGGGTGAGATCGAAGACCTCGGCACGCCAGGCTTCCGATTCGTTGTCCAGCAGGTTGTTGGGCTCGTCGCAGGCGGCGCTGTAGCCCGCCTGACGCAGTTCGGCGCCGAGCAGGTCGATGGCGATGCGACCGCTCTCTTGTGCGCGCGACAGGGCCTCGGTGGCGCGATGCGTGCCTCGCGCCCCGGCGAACAGCGAGACACTGCCGACCACCAGCACACTGCCCAGCAACAGCGAGAGCATCAGTTCGGTGAGCGAGAGGCCGTGCTGCGCGCGCCGCATCAGATCTCCGTGCTGTAGGCGAAGATGACGTGACCCGGCTCGGCCGTTTCGTCGTCGGTTTCGGCTTGTTCGCTGTCGGAGGCGGGTTCGTCCGGAGCTACGTCGGCCTGCGCCATTGGGATGCCGGGATCGGCGTCCGAACCCGGGGTGTCGTCTTCGCTTCCGTCGTCCGCTTCGGGGGCGGCGCGGATGTCGCCGCGCTGGTCGTTCCAGGTGATCGCAATCGTGATGTTGGCCTCGTTGCGCGTGACGTTGGCCGTGGCCCCGGCGCCTAGGCGGCGCACGAGTTCATCGTCCCAGTCGCGGCGATCCTCGCTGTTGCCATCGTTATCGTAGTCGCCGTCGAGTGCCGCGTCGCGCGCGCCGCGCATGCGGTCGGCCAGGTCGTAGGCCAGCAGCGTGGCCTGCGACCGCACCTGGGCGCTGTGATTGCTCTTGATGCCGACCATCTGCATGCCGGCAAAACCCAGCAGGCCGACCGCGAGCACGAACATCGAGACCAGGACCTCGATCATGCTCGCACCGCGTTCGCCGCGACGATCCGCCGAGCGCGGGGCATGTGACTGAGTTTGCAGAAAATCTGTGTATGTCATTGGCGTATACGAATGGCATGTACGCGCTTTATCGCTTGCCGGGTTCGGCAATGCAAATAGAATTATCTGATGTGCATGAAATAATGCATGTCCGTTGAAAATTGGCATGCAGGAGCGCCACGGGTGCCGCCATTAAGGGCGGCTCCCGTGATGGATGGTGATCGGGTACGGAAGAGGGGGGTGGCTACCAGCAGCCGGCAACGCCGGCCGAACCGCTCGCGCCGCGCTGCCCGGCCTGGTCGATAGAGAGCGTGCCGCAGCGTCCTTCCAGCTTGGCCTGGTGACCCAGTGGTGTGGCGGTGACGGAGTAGTTGCGCTGGTCGACGATATTGACGGCAAGGGTGTAGCGCGTATTGAGGTCGTTCTCGGTCGTGCAACCGAGGTTGGGCGCGGCGCCGACGTAGGTCATGTTGCTGGTGTAGAAACGCTCCATGAACTGCGCGTGTTCGACCACGCAGGCCAGTGCCTTGCCGCGATATGATTTGGCGACGTAGGTCTGGTAGGACGGGAAAGCCACCGCAATGAGGATGCCCACGATGGCCACCGCGATCATTAGTTCGATCAACGTGAAACCCGCTTGGCGCACAGTCGGAATTCGGGTCATGGTCAGTTTCCGATGATTTCACGCCAGGACGTGCGGCGAGCTTCGGCCGATGCCACGTTCGTTCGCATGCTCACCACCCGTCCGTCGTCGAGCACGGTTTGCATGAAGTCGCCGACGAAGGTCGGATTGTTCGGTCCGCTGTTGAATCCGACGCCGGACACGATCTGGCCGTCGAGCAGGTCGGCACTGTCGAAGGCGCCGTCCAGGCTGATATCGAAGAAGGTGCGCGTCAGGCGGGCGCCGGTGAAAGGGTCGATTGCCATGACGAAGCCGCGGCCTGACGGGCGACACACATCACTTGAGTCGGGAATGCGGGTCGTGCCGATCAGCACCTGATCCTGGAAGAAATTGGGCACGACCATTCTTTCGCCCTCGGAGCCGTTCTCCGGTGACACCAGATTGATGTACCAGCCCTCCTTGTCGATGAAATCGGCGGCCGAACCCGCTTCGATTACGCGCGCGGTGAAGTTGCCGATCGCACCTTCAGCGACGATCTCGCGCTCGACCAGGTCGTCGTGCGAGGCGATCAGAGGGCCGCTGTCGGTCAAGCCCGAATCAATCAGCCCGTACCACGACTGGACGGCGTTATCGGCCTTGTCCGGGTCATCCAGGTAGCGACCGGTGCCGAAGAATACCCAGCGCACCCCGGTATCGGGGTTGCGGCCGACCAGCGGGGCAGCCTGGATGGGCCGTGCCTGGCTGAAGACCAAGGTGGTCGACGTTGAACCCGCGAGGTCATTGAAGCGCCACAGGTTGCCCTGCAGGTCGCCGGCATAGACCGAGTCTGCAAAGCCGTCGCCGGTCGTGTCCCAGGTGTAGACAGCGGACAGGCCGTTCGAGCCGGCGACCCCGGAATCGACGACTTCCACGCCGCCGTCCTCAACATCGATCATCACCAGCTTGGCCGTGCCGGCGGCGTTGGGGCCGTTGCCGAGCAGCACGCGCCAGTCTCCGTCGGCGATCTGGGCGATGATCGGCTTGCCGATGTTCGCACCCACGTCCGCGCCTGCGGTGTCCAGGTCGTCCTCGGTGACCTCCCACAGGAAGCGGATGTCGTCGGGGTCGGTCACGTCGAGCGCGAACAGGCCGGGACCACCTCGCCCGAGCGATCCGACCAGGACCGACTTCCACCCGCTGCCCGGGTTGCCGGAAAAATAGACTTCCAGTTGCGTCAGTTCACCGTCGACGAAGAAACGGTGTTCGTACTCGGGTGAGGCCAGATCGGCGAGTCCGTTCATGATGACCTGATGCGGGATGAAGGCGTATTGCTCGACACCAGTGGTGGCGTCGAAGCCATGCAGCATCCCGTCGTTGGCGCCGACATAGACCATCGGACGGCGTCCCGCGCGCGCGTTGACGAAGCTCGCGTAGAGGTTGGAGCCGGTAAAGCTCCGACCGGCGAACGCACGCGGATTCGGCTGCCCCACGAAGACCGGTTCGGAGTGCACGATGTCGCCGAGTACGCCGGCGCGATTGCGCAACGTGCCACCGGGCTCCGCTTGTTCGTGCGAGCGCTCGCCGCGCAGGTAGTTCACTACGCGGGTCTGTGAGGCTTCGTTCACGCCGAACTCATCGCGCTGATCCGCGTTCAGGTTGCCGCGCGTAAAGAGCTTGTGCTGCTGGCTCTCGTTGTTTCCGTCCGGATCGTGGAAGTGGATGTTGCGCGCGTTCCAGGCGGGCAGCTTGTTGCCGGCCACCCATTCCGGAGGCTCGACGAGCACGCCGGTGTCCGGATTGATCGCGTTGGAGAACAACTCGCCGCGCCACGACCCACTGTAGAACTCGGCGCGGAAGCTGCGCGTGGTCGCGTCGAGGCGTGTCGAGGTGGTCGCCAGCGACGTTCCCGAGCCGGTCAGCTCGGCCGCGATGTTCGAGAAGGCCTGGGTGAGGCTGTCGACCATTTGCTCGGCTTCACCGGCGACGAAGAAGTTGTCCGGGCGCTTGAATGCCGGCTGTCCGCTGCCGCGGTCGCCGAACGGGGTCAGTGTTTCTTCGTTGGAGTGCCACCAGTACTCGGGCAGCGCCGTCGTGCCCCAGTCGTCCGGGTCGAAGTCGATGGGTACGCGCGCGCCCCCATACTTGGCGGCCAGCGCGTACTGGTTGCGGCCCATGCCTTCCAGCGACCGCGCCTCGAGCACGTCCACCCAGTAGGTCGAAATGGTCGTCTTGCCGCCGGTCAGGTCCGGGCGATTGTCGCGCGTGCGTGCGTCCCAGGCCAGCCCGGCCATGAAGGCCGAGTTGCCGCGCCCGGTGAATTGACAACTGTTACCGATGTCTCCAAGGCCTTCCATCTGACCGACCTGATTGGTCGCCGCGACGACGTCGACGCGGTTGTCACCGGATACCAGCGCAGGCATCGAAGGTTCGTTGCCGTCGGAACAACTTGCACCGGGCAGGTTCTTGTCGCGGTGTGTGTAGATGTCGCCGATACCCAGGATCACATTGGCTTGGCACCAGTGCTGTACCGGGTCCGTCCAGTCCGTGAGCACCGGAAAGCCGTCGGCGCGGTTGTAGTTCAGGTCATTCGAGTAGGACGGCACGTTGCCCTGATCGCGGAAGTAGCGAATCGCCGTGTAGTAGAGCTCGCTGACGGGGTCGTGGCTCTTGTGGGGCTCGCCGGTCATCTGGCCGAACTTGTTGAGGTAGTTGATGACGCCGCTGTCGGCGATTGTCGTGCCGCTGGTCGCGTTGGCTTCCGCCCCATGAGGGTTTCTATAGAGCTGTCCGGTTTCCGCATCCCATTCCGGATTCGGATTGCTCTGCGGTCCGAAGTCGCCGGGAATCGTCGGTCCGATGTACTTCATCTCGGAACGCAGTACGCCTCCGTCGCGCTGCACGTTGCTGTCGTTGAGAAAGCCGATCACGGCGTAACGCATGCGGTCGGCGTACTCCTGCAAGGTGCCTTCGGGCTTCCAGTGGCTGCCGTAGGGCTTGCAGTTCGATTCGAGCAGGCCGGGCACGCATACGCGCACGCGCACCGCCGCCTGGCAGGCGTCGTCGTCGCAGTCGTCGTTCGGGTCGTAGTTGCCGACATCGTCATTGACGTCACTGTTGTTGAGGCGGAAGCGCATGCGGTTGCCCAGGCCCGCGATGCGCAGGTGCAGCGTGTTGTACCTCCAGACCTGCCGCCAGCGACCGCGCCAGTCCTGCTCCCAGACGTACTGTCCGTCCGCGAACGGGGTGGCGCCGGAAATCACGTCGGAGCCGCTCGCCGACTCAATCGAACGGTTCGGATACAGCCCGTAGTCGTCTCGGTCGTGGCGAGCCTTCTCCAGCCAGGTCCCGCTGAGGCGCACGGCGGCGCTGTCACTCGCGTCGTCGCGAACACGATGGCCGCCGGACAACGCCTTGCGGAACGGGTCGATGGTCTGTGTCGCGGCCCAGTTGAGGAAGTTGCCGCTCCACGGCGCGTCCGAATCCGTGCAGCGATGATCATTGGTGGTGCGTATCGGGTAGAAGTGGCGCTCCGATTCAGTCGAGCTGTAGTGGTACTGGTAACACTTTCCAGAATCAAAATAGCCGACGTAGCTCGCGCTCTCATCGTAGTCTCCAAGGTTGGCGACGCTGATGATGGTGGGATACTCGACCGAGGGAACCAGCGCGAGGTTGCCGGGCAGGGCGCCGGCCACGTGTAGCGGAGATTGCGATACGCCGGGGACCTGCGCCAGTGCGGCGGGCGTCGCCAGGGCCGCGAGCAGGGCGGCGAAGGGCAGGATGCGTTGCGGGAGGAACGTGGTCGGTTTCATGGCGAGGCTTCCCCGAGGGCACGGCGGGTTCACAACGTGCGTTGCACGGTGGCTTGCAGCACGACTAGCGCGCGATTGCGGGCGAGCGCAGCCTCATCAGGGTCGTCCGGTGCCGGATTGTGGCTGCGCGCCGTTATGCGGTAGTAGCGGACGTCCGAGGAGGCGCAACTGTCGCCGTCCTGCAGGCAATTGTAGGAATTCGATTGACCCAGCGGATCGTCGGGCGAGCCGTCGCCGATGATTGCGATGTGGTATTGCGGCGTGCCCGAACCGATGCCCTCGTTGACCCTGAAAGCCGCGGTCGCATCGGTCCAGACGTCGTTGCCGGTGAAGGTGTCGTCGGGGATGCTCGGGCACTCGTTGCCACTGCCGGCTGCGCAATCGAAACCCACGTCGCCGTCGCTGCTGATCTCGATGGCCGTTTCAGCCGCGCGCAGCGCCGCTTCCGCGGCCTGCATCGACAGCGAGCGGTCGTAGAGATTGCCGCTCATGCGCTCCTGCAGGCCGGTGCCCTGCATACCGGTCACGCCGAGCAATGTGACCACGACCAGCAGGACCAGCGACACCACCAGAGCGAGGCCGCGCTGGGCTTGTTGGGGGGCGGGATGGCGTGCGTTCATGGCAGCCGATTCCTGAGGGCGACGACGGTGGTGAAATCGCGTGCGATGCGCCCCTGGTCGACCGCGGCGTTAACGCTGACACGCGCGTCGGTGCTGGCCACGGTGAGCGTCAGTTCGACGGCGTTGACGTTGTTCCAGTTGCCCGGGGTGGCGGCGAAGCTCGCGTCGTTCTCCTCGCGGAAGGCCAGTTGCATGTCGCTGACGCCCGCGACCATTTCCTCGACCATGGTCGTGCCGTTAAGTCCCAGGCGTTGGCGGAACAGCGAGCGCCCGCCTTCGGCCGGACGGCCGTTGAAGCCGATGTACCAGGCCTCCATGGCGAGGCGGAAGATCATCGAGTTCTCGCCGTAGGAGTAGGCGTTGCCGTTGGTGTCCTCACAGTCGGTCGGAAAGCCCAAACCCTTTGAGCAGTTGCCCGGTGTGCCGGTGCCGGTGTTGTGCACCACGGTGCGGTTGGTCGAGTTGTAGTTGGTGACCTGAAAGATCGCGGCATGGTCGAAGTCGCACACAAGCAGGATGTCGCCATCGTCAATCAGCGGCGTGGCGGCGTTGATCTCGAACTGGGCCGAAGGCGGGTTGTGGTCGACGACGAACACGCCGATGTCCTGGAGGCCCTGGAGCAGCAGCGCATCGGTACCGCGCACGCGTTGATTCACGTCGGAATCGTCGTTGCCGAATGCGACCGGCCCGGCCGTGTTGCCGTCGTACGCGCGGATCACAGACCAGGGGTCACTCTCCCAGTCGTCCACCTGCCACCACGCCTCGACGTCGTTGACGGTGTTGGCGATGCGCTCGTTGCCGCAGCCGGTGGTGCCGGCTTCACGGATGCGCCGCGCGAGGACCTCGAAGCCGGTGCGTGTCGCTTCCTGCACCTGGGACAGCCCTTCGTTGGTGCGATAGGCCTGGCTGTTGGCGGTGACGACGCTGATGACGCCCAGCACGAGCAGCAGGCCGAGCACCAGCGCGATCATCAGTTCGATCAGCGTGAAACCATGCTGGCGGCAAGGGGCGTGGCGCTGCGTACTCACAACTGGACCTCCGTGACAACCTGATGGGCGGCGCCGGCCTGCGCGTCGGAAGCATCGTGGCTGCCTCGCGAGTCATCCCACTGCACGATGATGGTGCACTGACTACCGTTACAGGCGATGGAGCCGGTAGCGCCGGGGCCGAGTTGCGCGATGAGCCGGTTGCGCCACTTGGTCAGCTCGTTGCCGGCAAAGCTGCCTCCGGTGGGCGAATCCTCCAGGCCGATGTCGAAAGCGCCGTTCTCTGCGTTGTCGCGGTCGGCGCGCATGGCGTCGACGATGCCGTAGCTCTCGATCACCGCCAGGCTGCGTTCCATCGAACTCTGGTTGTTGCGCAGCGCGCTTGTCTGCAGGCCCGCCAGGCCGAGCAGACCCACGGACAGCACGAGTACGGCGACGAGCACCTCGATCAGGGTCACGCCCGACTGGTTTCGCGCCTTCATGGACAGGTCCCCGACTCGCGCAAGGTCGAGATGCGGCTGCCTGGGCCGATGTCGACGATACGGCGATTGTCCGGCACATCCAGCGACGTGCACACCGTGAAGGCGGCGTTCTGACCAGGGGAGCCGTCCGGTGCGTAGTTCAGGGTTTCGGCGGTGAAGGCGCTTTCGATGCGCAGGCTGCTGCCGGTCAACCCCGGTTCGCCGCGGCGGATCACTTCCGGTCCGGGCGCGACGATGATCCAGTTGTCCCAGGTGCCTTCCGCGGCCGCGCAGGTGTCGTCGCCCGCCGCGTCCGTTCGGCACAGGGTCACGCTGCGATTGCGTTTGATGGCTTCGGAGCGGGCGAGGCCGGCCGCGTTGACGAGGTCGTTCGTGCCTGCGGTCAGGCGGTAGCTTGCAAACATGGCGCTAAACGAGGGGGCTGCGAGCGCGAGCAGGATCGCCGCCACCGCGAGTGCGACGAGAAGTTCGATCACCGTAAATCCGCTGTTGCTGCGCATGACTGTGCCCGCTGCCTGCCGGTCGGTCGATCCGCATGCGGCGCTGCGCCATGCCTGACGAGAGACGCTGGGATAACATTGCGAACGATCGCGCCCGCAGGTGCCGGAATACCGGATTGCCGGGGTCGGACCGACGAAAAATCATTTACGGCGATGGGGAACTACGGGTCAACATGAATCCGGAGCATTTGAGGAACTATTTCCGCAATTACCCGACTGGAGGCACCGATCCGGAGTCGGAGATGGTCTCTCCGAGTTCGGTCGCAGCGGCCGTGCTGGTGCCGTTGATCGTGCGCGACGAAGGGCTTTCGGTGTTGCTCACGCGGCGCGCCGAGCACCTGCATCATCATCCGGGGCAGATCTGCTTTCCGGGTGGCCGTATCGAGCGCCACGACGCTTCGCCCGTGATGGCGGCGATTCGCGAGACGGAGGAGGAGGTCGGCCTGCCGGCCGAGCGGCTGGAGGTGCTCGGGGCGCTGCCGGAGTATTTCTCGCGTACGGGTTTTCGCGTGCTGCCGGTCGTCGCGTTGGTGCATCCGCCGTTCGAACTCAAGCTCGATGCCTTCGAGGTCGCCGAGTCTTTCGAGGTGCCGTTTTCCTTCCTGATGGACCCGGCCAACCACCTGCGCCTGGACACCGAATACGAGGGGCGGCCGCGACGCGTGTATTCGATGCCCTGGGGCGATTGCAACATCTGGGGCACGACCGCGGCCATCCTCGTCTCACTGCATCGCTATCTGCACTCGGTGCCCCCCGGTGGAAGGGATCGCTGACGCCATTGTGTGCTATGTTGCACCCATTGGTTGCACTGCAACATCAGGTGTGCGATGGGCTTTCTTTCGCTGCTGGCTGCCTTGGTGCTGGAACAGGTCCGGCCCTTGTCGCGTCACTCGCGCGTCGATGACGCGTTCGGTCGCTTTCGTGATCTTGCGCTAGCCCGTTGCCGTGGCGACGGGTTCGGAAGCCGGGGTGCGTGGCTGCTGGCGGTACTCGGCAGCGGCGTGGCCGTCCTCGTCGTGCACGATCTGCTGTATTCGCTTTGGACGCCGCTGGCCTTCGCCTTCGATGCGGCACTTCTCTATTTTCTCATCGGGTTTCGACGTCAGGAGGAATCCTTCGCCGACGTCGAACGCGCGCTCGCCAACGACGACATCGAGGGCGCTGCGCGAAGGCTGTCGGCCTGGAGCGGTGTCGATCGCAGTGGCGCAGGTGCCGGGGAACTGGCGCGGCTGACCGTCGAGCATGCGGTACTTGGCGCACACCACGGCATCTTCGGCGTGATCTTCTGGTTCGTGCTGATGCCCGGTCCGATGGGGGCGGTGATGTATCGTGTCGCTTGTGATCTGGCGCAATCGCCCGAGGCCTCACCGTTCGTGCGGCGCGCCTTTGGCTGGCTCGACTGGTTTCCCGCGCACATGACGGCACTGGCCTGTTCGGTGATCGGCAATTTCGAGGAGGCCATCGCGAGTTGGCGCACGCAGGCGCCGCTATGGCCCGAACGCAGCGCCGGGGTGGTGCTGGCGGCGGCCGGCGGGGCGTTGGGTTTGCGTCTTGGCATGCCTGCGCACGAGAACGGCGTCGTCGTGGATCGGCCGGAACTTGGCCAGGGAAGCGCCGTCGATGTGGAGAACATGCCGCGCGCCGCACGTCTGATTTGGCGCGTGCTTGTACTGTTAGTGCTGGTTCTGGCCTTGTTGGCAGTCGCCGGCCGGGTTGGTGGTTAAACGCGTTTCGGGAGGTTGGAAATGGCTATTCGCGATGTGGTGGTACTGAGTGCGGCCCGTTCGGCGATCGGTGCGTTCGGTGGTTCGCTCAGTTCGATGGAGCCGGCCGATCTGGCCGGACTGGTGATGAAAGAGGCCGTGGCCCGCTCCGGCGCCGATCCGCAGCAGATCAACTACGTCACGGTCGGCAACTGCATTCCGACCGAGACGCGCTATGCCTACGTTGCGCGCGTGGCCTCGGTGCAGGCCGGCCTGCCGATGGACTCGGTGGCGATGGCGGTCAACCGTCTGTGTTCGTCGGGCCTGCAGGGCATCGTGTCGACGGCCCAGGCGATCATGCTGGGCGATTGTGACTACGGCGTCGGTGGCGGTGTCGAGGTGATGTCGCGCGGCGCCTATCTGTCGCCGGCGATGCGCAGCGGCGCGCGCATGGGTGACACGACGATGATCGATTCCATGGTTTCCGTGCTGACCGACCCGTTCGGTGTCGGCCACATGGGTATCACGGCCGAGAACCTGGCCGAGAAGTGGGGCATCACGCGCGAGGAGCAGGACGCCTTCGCGGCCGAATCCCACCGGCGTGCCGGCGTGGCCATCGCCGAGGGGCGCTTCAAGGAGCAGATCGTCCCGATCACGCTCAAGTCGCGCAAGGGAGAGACGGTGTTCGATACCGACGAGCACTGCAAGCCCGATACCACCGTCGAGGCGCTCGCTCGGATGCGCCCGGCTTTCAAGAAGGACGGCACGGTGACGGCCGGCAACGCCTCGGGCATCAACGACGGCGCGGCGTTCCTGGTGCTCGCTTCGGCCGACGCGGCCACCAAGGCCGGCTACACGCCGATGGCGCGTGTCGTTTCCTACGCGGTCGCCGGCGTACCCAACGAGATCATGGGTGAAGGCCCGATTCCCGCCACCAAGATCGCGCTCACGCGTGCCGGGCTGAGCTTGGACCAGATCGACGTGATCGAGTCCAACGAGGCCTTCGCTGCCCAGGCGCTGACCGTGATCAAGGGCCTGGGTCTGGATCCGGCCAAGACCAACCCCAACGGCGGCGCCGTCGCGCTGGGGCACCCGGTCGGCTGCACGGGTGCCGCGATCGCGACCAAGGCCTTGTACGAGCTCAAGCGCACCGGCGGTCGCTACGCGCTGGTGACGCTATGCATCGGTGGCGGACAAGGGTTGTCGGTGATCTTCGAACGAGCGTAAGCGCTGCACACAACGACAAAGGCCCGCGTCTCGCGGGCCTTTGTCGTTTTACATGCCGGCCCGCCTACCAGCCGCGTGACTGGCGTTCCGCGCTCTCGATCTCGGCGCGGATGGTGTGAAAGTGAATGAAGCGCAGCGGGTCGATCTCGTCGGCCTCGAGTGCGGTGCGTAGCCCGCAGCCCGGTTCCGCATCGTGCCGACAGTCGCGGAAGCGGCACTGTCCCAGATGGGGGCGGAACTCGACGAAGGCCTCGAGCAGCGCGTCGGTGGAGACATGGGCCAGACCGAAGGCCTGCATGCCGGGGCTGTCGATGATCCATCCACCTTCGAATTCGTACAGGCGGGCGAAGGTCGTCGTGTGCTTGCCCGAGTCGAGCACTGTCGAGATCTCGGCAGTAACCGCCTGCGCCTCGGGAATCAGCGTGTTGGTGATGGTCGACTTGCCCATGCCCGATTGGCCTACCAGGATACTGCGCTGGCCGGCCAGGCGCCGGGTCAGTTTGGTGAGATCCCCCAGGGCATTGGTCTCTACGATCGGATAGCCGAGCTTGCTGAACGGCGCCAATTGCGCGCGCGCGGCATCGAGACGGTCAGCCAGATCGGCCTTGTTGAGCACGATCACGGTGGCCAGCCCTTCGCTCTCGGCCGCGACGATGCAGCGCGAGATGAACAGCGGCGAGAAGCCCGGCTCGGTGGCGACGACGATGACGATCTGGGTCAGGTTGGCCGCGATCAGCTTCTGGCGAAAGGCGTCCGAACGCCACAGCAGATTGCGCCGGGTATCGAGCGCAACGATGACGCCCTGATTGGGCGAGGTGCGCTCGATGCGCACCTGGTCGCCACAGGCGTAGGCATGACGCTTGCCGCGAGCGACGCACTTGAGGACTTCACGGTCGGGCGTATCCGGTGCCACGACGATCTCGTAGTTACGCCCATAGGACGCCGTCACGCGTCCCGCGAGCGCGTCGCCGTGCCGGCCGGAAGACGCCTCGTGACTCACTCGAACTTGTAGTAGTGCTTGTTCAGATAGGCCGCGATGTCACGCTCGTCCTCAGGAAACAGGCCGAGGTTGAGCACAGTGGTACAGGCGGTGAGTTGCTGCAGCAGGCTGTCGGGGTTGGTCACGCGACGATCGGCGCGGGTGTAGGCGTTCGAGCCGTCGGGGCCGCCGAACTTTTCGGTGTGGCAGGCCACGCACTGATCGGCATGGATGTCGCCGCCGGCCTCGATGTTGGCACCGGCAAACGGATCGGCCTGAGCACCACCGGTCGCGAACAGGCCGGCGATGACGAGATTGCGGAACTTCATGGAGCCTCCTCTGTGGCCACGGGTCCCTGTCGATTCATGACACAATCCGGGCCTCGTCATGACTGTTGGGGCGCTTTGATTATGGCACAGGACAGCAACCGGCTGATCTGGCTGGACATGGAAATGACCGGGCTGGACCCGGACAACGATCGCATCATCGAGCTTGCCGTCGTGATTACCGACGCCGAACTGGAAGTGGTGGCCGAAGCGCCGGTGATGGTCGTGCATCAGGCCGACGCGGTACTCGACGCGATGGATGAGTGGAACACGCGCACGCACGGCCAGTCGGGCCTGACCGCGCGGGTACGCGCGGCCACCGAGGACGAGGCGGCGGTCCAGGCACGCATGCTCGAGTTCATCGCCGCCCACGTGCCCGAGCGAGCCTCGCCGATGTGTGGCAACACGATCTGCCAGGACCGCCGCTTCATGGCGCGCCACATGCCGAAACTGGAAGCCTGGTTCCACTATCGGAACCTGGACGTGTCCACCCTCAAGGAACTGGCGCGTCGCTGGCGTCCCGAGGTTCTCGCGAGCTTCAGCAAGTCGGGACGGCACGAGGCTTTGGCCGACGTGTACGAGTCGATCGCCGAACTGCGCCACTACCGCGAACACTTCCTTCGCATGTCGGACTGATCGCCGTCAGTTGGTGCTGCGCATTGCCTCCACGGCCTGCAGCAGCGCTTCGGTCGCCGGGTGCGACGGCCGATGGCCGGGCTCGGCGATGCGTCGGGCCATGCGCTTGCCCAGCTCGACGCCGTACTGGTCGAAGCTGTTGATGCTCCAGATCCAGCCCTGCACGAACACCTTGTGCTCGTAGAGCGCCATTAGTTGCCCGAGCGCGTGGGGCGTGAGCGAGGGCACCAACACCGTCGTGCTGGGCAGGTTGCCGGGACAGACCAGATGGGGCGCAAGCCGTTCGACCTCTTCGGGCGGGTAGCCGGTGTCACGCAGCAGGGCGCGCGCGCCTTGGTCGTTGAGGCCTTCCATCAACGCGGCAGACTGCGCCAGCGCGTTCTCGACCAGATTGCGTTGGCGTTCGTCGCGCCCGCCCACCGGCACAATGAAGTCGGCCGCGACGCGGCGCGTACCCTGGTAGAGCAACTGGTGGAAGGCATGCTGGCCGACCGTGCCCTCGTGGCCGAAGACGATGGGGGCGGTGTTCGTCTCCACCGGCTGACCGTCACGCCGGCAGCGCTTGCCGTTGCTCTCCATCTCCAGTTGCTGCAGCCACGCCGGCAGGCCGCGCAGCCCGTGCGCATAGGGCAGCACGGCAAGCGATTCGCAATCGAGGAAGGCGTCGTTCCAGATGCCGGCCAGCGCCATCGCCAGTGGTAGGTTGGCCGCGGGCGCGGCGTCGCGAAAGTGCGCATCCATCGAGCGGGCGCCGGCGAGTAGCGCGTCGAAGGCCTGCTCGCCGATCGCTGCGAGCACCGGCAGGCCGATCGCCGACCAGGTCGAGAAGCGTCCGCCGACCCAGTCGGGCACTGGAAACACCTGCTCCGACGGGACGCCGAACGCAGTCGCGGCCTCCACATCATTGCTGACGGCGGCCAAGTGCGGCGCGATCGCGACGCCGTCGCCGAGCCCGGAGTGCAGCCACTCGCGCGCGGCGCGCGCGTTGGCCAGCGTCTCCAGCGTCGTGAAGCTCTTCGACGAGACGATGAACAGCGTGGTACGCGGATCGGCGTGTGCGAGCGCGTCATCGAGTTCGCGCGGGTCGATGTTGGCAACGAAACCGACCCCGGGCGCATGGGTGTCGGCGGCAGGGCGCAAGGCCTGGCAGAGCATGCGCGGGCCCAGATCGGAGCCGCCGATTCCCAGGTTGATCACGCGCCGGATCGGGTCGCCGAGTGCGCCACGCACCTGGCCTTCACGCAATGCGCGGGCGAAGGCGCGCATGCGCCGATCGGTGTCTGCGAGCGTGGCCGCGTCCTCGGCCGGGGCCTGGCAACTGCCGCGCAAGGCCATGTGCAGTGCGGGCCGGCCTTCGGTGAAGTTGAGCGCCTCGCCGGCAAACAATGCATCGATCGCCTCCGCCACGTGCGCTTCGCGTGCCAGCGACAGAAGCGCCGTGCGCGTGGCCGCGTCGATGCGCTGTTTGGACAGGTCGACGAGGAGGCCGTCGTGCTGCAACTGATGGTGCTCGAAACGCTGCGGGTCGGCGCGGAACAGCGCGTCCGTGCGCGTGGCGGCCAGTCGCGCGGCACATTCTCCGAGCGCGGCCCAGGCCGGCAGCCGGGTGGGGCCGTTCACGTGTTCAGTCGCGCCGGTAGAGGCGGAAGACTTCAAGGCGTTTCCCTCCCGCATGGCGGTATTCCCAGATCTCGCGCCATTGCCAGGACGGAGTCCGTCCCGGGTTGAGTTCGTCGTCGAAGGTGACGAGATAACGGCATGTGGTTTCGTTTTCGCGCACGCGCTGCGGACGCAGGCCGGTGTAGTAGTCGAGCGTGGCGCGATGACTGCGCGTCAGGCCCAGCGTGGCCACGCACAGTGCGCGTTCGTCGGCCAGCGCGCGCGCCAGCGATTCGGCCACCGGGCGGTAGTTGCGCGTATGGTCGAACCAGGGCAGCAGCAGTGTCACGGTCAGGCACCACAGCATGGTCATGCCCAGCGCCCAGTTGGTCGACCCGCGCTGGAAGCTGCGCGGCAGGCCGCGTACCAGGACGATCCAGACGAGCACGATGAAGATGCCCAGGCCCGCCTGCAGCCCGGTGCCGGTGAGCACGAATTCGGGCGCCATGCGATCGAGGCTGCGTGCCAGACCGGGCGGCCAGGCGTACACCTGGGCGCTCCAGGCCAGCCAGACCAGCCCCGCGAACACGCCGAAGGTCATTACAGCGAACCAGTCGAAGGCGTTGGCCGCGCCGCGGCGCAGCGTGGGCAGGCCGGCGGCGGCGAGCAGGGCCAGTGGCGGGGCGAGCGGCAGCATCGCGGCGGCGTTGAAGCTGCCCTGCAGGAACACCCAGGCAAGCGCGAGGACGGTCGCGCACAGGGGGAGTAGCCAGGACAGTCGTGCGAGTTGGCGACGCGCCCGCCATACGGACCACATTGCGATCGGCCATAGCGGCCAGGTGAACCAGGCCAGCAGTTCGAGCAGTCGGGGCACGCCCGCCGTGTGCAGCGGGTCGCGGGCGAGGTCCGCCCAGGCCTGTTGCCACCACAGGTCGAGCATGGCCGGCTCGAGGCTGCCGAGCGCTACCGGCCACAGTGCGCATCCACCCAGTGCCAGACTCAGCGACAGGATCAGCGCGCCGCTGGTGCGTGGATTGCGGGTTTCGGCGGAGCAGGTGGCGGCGATCAGCATCAGCGGCAGGGTCAGCAGCATGCCGGCCGGGCCGGCCGCAAGAAAGGCCAGCAGCGTGCCGGCTGCGGCCTGCAGGCTGCCTCTGAGCGGTCGTTCGGGGGTGAGCGCAAGTCCCGCGAGTGTCAGGGCCTGGGTCATCATCAGCGTGACCATGGGCTGGTTTTCGTGCACATGCACGGCCAGTCCAAGCGTGCCGATGATCAACAGTGCCGCGACCGAGCGCGTCTGGCGACCGTGCAGACGGGCCGAGGCCCGCGCGATCCAGAACGTGGCCAGCACCGCCATTGCCGGAGTGGCCAGCCGGGCGGCGTCGTGCACCGGAAGCAGCCAGCCGAGCGCGAGCGCGAACACGGCCGAGATCCAGTAGTGAAGCGGGCCGAATGCGCCCTCCGGCTGGCCTGCGAGCGTTGGGTACAACAGCCACTCGCCAGCGAGCAGACCGTGCACGATGGCGAAGTGTTCGACGTCGTCACCGCGCCACGGACCATGCCCGATCACGCCGGGAACCAGGTACAGCAGGATCAGCAGCGTGAATCCGGCCGGCCCGTAGAGCCTTTGTCCGAAGCGCGTCGAGGAGGTGCTTGCTGGGGGCATCGAGTCCTGCGGGAAAGCTCGTCGGGGAAAACCTCGATTCTAGCCGGGATGCCGCTTTGCGGGCGCGCGAAGGCATGCCGCAACGAAAAAGGGGCAGCCGAAGCTGCCCCTTTCGGGTTCATCTGCGCGGGGACTCAGCCCAGGCGCTGGACGTTGCCGTATTTCTGGCGGAAACGCTCGACACGGCCGGCGGTATCGACGATCTTCTGCTTGCCGGTGTAGAACGGGTGGCAGGCGGAGCAGACCTCGACGTGGATGCTCGGCTTGCCGGCGGTCGAACGCGTGGTGAAGGTGTTGCCGCACGAGCAGCTCACCTGCACATCACTGTAGTTGGGATGAATTTCAGCTTTCATCAAAGTCCTCGGGAAGTCGCGAGCCGCGCATGTTCTTGCATGCAATGCGCCGGCAAAATTCGTTTGAAGTCGGCAATTGTCCTTCAAGTCATTGGCAAAAGCAAGGGATAATCCCGTCTTCGAAGTCGACCCGAGTTCCGGCGTGCGCCTGATGGTGGCACGCGCCATACATTGATGAGTTACGCCAATTCCCGTATTCCGGTCAGTGCCCAGCAGGGCGTCCACGATGGGCTCGATGCGCGCGTGCGGCGTCATTTCGAGGAGCTGTTCCGCAAGCCTTGCGCGCCGCACAGTCAAGCCGCATTCGAACACAGTCTCGAAGGCTGGGACGGGCACGCACCGCTGATTCTCGATGCCGGCTGCGGGGTCGGCCACAGTACGATCGAGCTGGCGCGCAGCCATCCGGATCACTGGGTGATTGGTGTCGACCGCTCCGAGGATCGGCTCGCGCGGCGCAAGCCCTACCCACAGGCGTTGCTTCCGCGCAACATGGTATTCGTGCGGGCCGATCTGGTCGATTACTGGCGACTGTTCCACGCAGCGGGCCTGCGCCCGGTGCGGCACTGGTTGCTGTATCCCAACCCGTGGCCCAAGATCGGTCATGTGGCGCGACGCTGGCCAGCGCATCCGGTGTTTCCGTACGTGCTGGCGCCCGGTGGATGGGTGGAATGCCGCACCAACTGGCGCGTGTATGCCGACGAGTTCGCGCTGGCCGCCGGCATCGCGACCGGGCGGACGATTGGGGTCGAATCCTTCGAGGCGACCAAGCCGCTCACACCCTTCGAGCGCAAGTATCGCGACTCGGGTCAGCCACTGTATCGCGTCGCCTTCGATGCGGACGATCTTGCCCTGTCCTCGCCGCTTGCGCTTTGGGCGTCGATGGCGCAGTCTCGCCCCAACCACGGAGATCACCCATGACAGACGAGACCGTCAACCCGCACGAACTGAGCGATGACGAGTTCGATGCCCTCGAGGAGACGCTGACCTCCGAGATCGTGCCGGCCGACTGCATGAACCTCGAGATGCTCGACGGTTATCTCGCTGCGGTGATCGTTGCGCCGACGGTGCTCGCCGCCGACGAATGGATGCCCGCAGTATGGAGTGCCGACGAGGAGGATGCTGCTTTCGCGTCGGGTAGCGGAATGCAGCAGGCCATCCGTCTGGTGCTCGGCTATTACAACGAGCTGGTTACGACGATCGGTGCCGAAGAGGGTTGGGAGCCGTTTTGTTACGCAGGCTCCAGCGTCGACGATCTGGCCGTGGGCGAAGAGTGGATCGAGGGCTTCATGCAGGGGCTGGAACTGTGGCCGGCCGACTGGGCCGATCACGTCCCGCATCATGACGCCGAGGCCGTCACGGAGGCCCTTGAGGCGCTCGTGCGCCCGTGGGAAAACGCCGACGACGAGACCGCCGACAGCGTGCGTCTGCAGTGGCTGGCCGAGGCGCGCGACGCCATCGTCGAGATCCGCCTGCGCTGGCTGGACCTTGAACTGGCCCAGCCGTCACCGCTGGCGCTGGATACGCCGGTGGCCACGCGTGCGCCGGCCGGACGCAACGATCTGTGTCCTTGTGGCAGCGGCAAGAAGTACAAGAAGTGTTGTGGTGCGGTCGGTGCCTGAAGCCCGGAATGTGTGCGGCACCTGTGGTGCCTGCTGTGCTTCGCTGATCGTCGATTTTCACGCATCCTGCCTGGCCAGCCGCGAGGATGGCGGCGTACCCGATGCGCTGACCGTGCCGGTCATCGGCAACATCGTGCGCATGCGCGGCACCGACGCGGCGCCGCCACGATGCTGCGCGCTCGACGGCGAGGTCGGCGTGTCGGTGCACTGTACGATCTACGAACAACGTCCCGGACCCTGTCGGGATTTCGCCCCCTATGCCGCGCTTGGCATCGGCGATCCGGGTTGCGAGGACGCCCGCAGGCGTCACGGCTTGCCGCCGCTGTCAGCCTGAATCCATTTGCCCGCAAGTATCTGAGCGCGCGTGATAAAAACCGCTTGCGGCGGCTTGCGGAAACGCTAGAATTCGCGCGCTGTGATCGTACGATCCTTCGATAATCCGACCCGGTGGTGCCGTTGCGGTAGCCGTCGGCCAGGGGTGACGCGTCGTCGATCCGGTGGTCTGCCCGGCCGGGCAGACTGACGTAGCCGGCGTCGAGCGATGAGCGACCACAATCCCTGCATGAGATGCGGCATCTGCTGCACGCACTTTCGCATTTCCTTCTACTGGGCCGAGGGCGACGACGCACCCGGTGGCTTCGTGCCCGCGCACATGACGGAAAAGCTCAACGAGCACCTGCGTTGCATGCAGGGCAGCAACAGCGTGCCGCGCCGCTGCGTCGCGCTGGCCGGCGAAGTCGGCAAGGCCGTGGCATGCACCGTCTACGCGTCGCGTCCTACGCCGTGCCGCGAGTTTTCAGTGTATTTCGACGACGGCACACCCAATCCGAAGTGCGACGAGCTGCGCGCGACCATCGGCCTGCCGCCGCTGCCGCGCTTCGACCTGCCGCACGCCGCATAGGTCGCGCCCGGCGCCGCGCGTTTGGCGCGCGGGGAAACGGGGCCTGCGCGTCGGCTCAGCCCGGGTGGGCGGGCATCGCCACGGCCGCGAGCATCTTCAGCGGGCCGATCGAGCGCACCGTCTCGATCTGCGCCGCATCCCGTACGAACATCGATCCGGCAAACCCCAGGGCGTTGATGGAGATGCCTTCGCAGTGCTCGCGCAAGCGCGGCACGACCAGCATCCAGGCTTCGTTGGCGAGCAGGTTGTAGGGCGGCATGTGTTCGCCTTCGGGACGCAATGTGCAGTGCGCGCAGGCGCGCTCGAAGGCCGCGAGCAAGGTATCGCCGTCGGCCTGGGCGGGCAGGCGCACGAAGGCGTGGCGCCAGTCGAGACGCGGGTGCTCGATCAGCTCGAGCGGCGCGATACTGGTAGGCAGCGCAGCCGTCATCGCGCGCAGGCAGTCGCTCTGCGGTGACTCGGGAATCCATTGCAGATGCTTGTGGCGCTGGCTTGCGCCGGCCGCTTCACCACCATTGTAGAAGCCCAGCCCGCCCAGCGCCGCCATCACGCCGGCCAGCGCCGCGAAATCCGCGCGCGTCGGTGGTGCGCTCTGCTCGGCGAATTCTCGTGTGACGATCAGCAGGTGGCGCGCGATTACCGGATACTTGTTGAGCACCAGCAGGTGATCGCGGCCGACCGGGCCGAGCGTCAGTGCGGCCTCGGGCGGCAGGAACGGGTTCGTCGGCGCCGCATCGCATCGTGCCGGCTTGCGCGCGGCGTCCTTGGCGGCGAGGCTGGAAGCCCAGCGCACCAGAAAGCGGATACCGTCATCTTCGATGAAGGTCTGTTCAGTGCGGATCGCATGCAGTGCGCCGGCACCTTCGGCGCGCTCTATCGCTGCGTCGAGCGTGGCCAGATCCGGCTGGCCCGACGGTTCGTGTAAGGTCATGACTTCAATTCTAAGCGGGAGAATCCGCGGTGGACAGATTCGCAGTGCGGGGCGATCACATCCGGCTGGACCAGTTGCTCAAGGCGGCCGGGCTGGTGGGCAGCGGTGGCGAGGCACATGCCGCAGTGGATGCCGGTAGGGTGCGTGTAAACGGTGCAGTCGAGACGCGCAAGCGCGCCAAGCTGCGTGTGGGCCAGAAGGTCAGCCTGGGTGGCGAATCGGTGGAACTGGTGGCCGAGTGAGGCGATTGGCGGTGCAGGCGCAGGGGTGTGCGAATCACAGCAGTCCGCGTTCGGCGAAGGACACCGGATCGGCATGGGCGGTGACGACGAAGTGGTCGAGCACGCGCACGTCAACCAGATCGAGGGCGTGCTTGAGGTTGCGCGTGAGCACTTCGTCCGCGGTGCTCGGCTCGCGGGCCCCCGAAGGGTGGTTGTGCGCGAAGATCACCGCCGCGGCGTTGCGCGAGAGCGCCAGCTTGACCACCTCGCGCGGATACACGCTGGTCTGCGTGAGTGTGCCGCGGAACAGCTCGACCGCCTCGACCAGCGCGTTGCGCGCGTCGAGCAGCAGCACCATGAACACCTCGTGCGGTAGCGCGCCGATCTTCAGACGCAGCCAGTCGCGCACCGCGCGCGGCGAATCGAACAGGTCGCGCTCGCGCATGCGCTCGGCCAGCGCCCGGCGCGCCAGTTCCATCACCGCCTGCAGTTGGGCATACTTGGCCACTCCCATGCCCGGGACAGCAGCGAATTCGTTGGGCGAGGCGTTGCACAGCCCGGTGAGCGAGCCGAAACGGTCGATCAGCACGCGCGCCAGATCCACCGCGCTCATGCCGCGCACGCCCACGCGCAGGAACACGGCGAGCAGTTCCGCGTCGGACAGCGCGGTTGCTCCGCGCGCGAGCAGCTTTTCGCGCGGGCGCTCGTTCTCGGGCCAGTCGGTGATCGCCATGGTCGCCTCCCTTTGATGATGTTTGCATGATAATCCATTCGACATGAACGAGATCGCGGGACGCAAGATCGTGGTCGGCGTGACCGGCGGGGTAGCGGCCTACAAGGCGGCCGAATTCGTGCGCCTGCTGGTCAAGGGCGGTGCCGAGGTGCACGTGGTGCTGAGCGAGGGCGGTGCCCGCTTCGTTACCGCCGTGACCTTCCAGGCGCTGTCGGGCAATCCGGTATGGACCGATCTGTGGGATGCGCGCATGGCCAACAATATGGCGCATATCGACCTGTCGCGCGGGGCCGACGCGATCGTCGTTGCACCCGCCACGGCCGACGTCATCGCCAGGTTCGTGCAGGGCCGCGCCGACGATCTCCTCACCACGCTGGCGCTCGCGCGCGAATGTCCGTTGTTGGCGGCGCCGGCGATGAACCGCCAGATGTGGGAGCACCCGGCCACGCGGCGTAACATCGAGCAACTGCGCGAGGACGGCGTGACGCTGCTCGGGCCGGCGGCGGGCGACCAGGCCTGCGGCGAGACCGGCATGGGGCGCATGCTCGAGCCGGAAGACCTTTACGAGCATCTCGTCGCGCATCTCTCGCCCAAGCGCCTCGCCGGCCGGCGCGTGGTGCTCACCGCCGGACCGACCTTCGAGGCTATCGACCCGGTGCGCGGCATCACCAACTCCAGTTCCGGGCGCATGGGATTCGCGCTGGCCCGCGCCTGCCGCCAGGCCGGCGCCGAGGTCGTGCTGGTGGCCGGGCCGAGCGCCTTGGCGACGCCGGTGGGTGTCGAGCGCGTCGACGTGAGCGGTGCGCGCGACATGCGCGAGGCGGTGCTCGCGGCCTTGCCGGGTACCGATGTCTTCATCGGCGTGGCGGCGGTGGCCGACTACCGGCCGGCCGAAGCGTCCGAACACAAGATCAAGAAGTCGGGCGACGCGCTGACGCTCGAACTGGTGCCCAATCCGGACATCCTGGCCGAGGTCGCGACGCGCGCGGATGCCCCGTTGTGCGTGGGCTTCGCCGCCGAGAGCCGCGATCTGGACCGCTATGCGGAGGGCAAGCGCGTGGCCAAGCGTCTGGCGCTGGTCGTCGGCAATCTGGTGCAGCACGGTCTGGGCACCGAGGACAACCAGGTCACGCTGTACGACGAACAGGGCGTGCACCCGTTGCCGCGCGCCGCGAAGGATGAACTCGCGCGCGAGATCGTCGCGCGCATCGCAGCGCTGCTCGCGCGCCGCTGAACGCTGACCGGAGTTTCCCCCAATGCACCACATCGACGTACGCATCCTCGACGAGCGCCTGCGCGAGCATCCCCCTGCCTATGCCACCGACGGTGCGGCCGGGCTGGATTTGAGGGCCTGCCTGGAGGCGCCGTTGTGCCTGCACCCGGGTGAGAGCGCGCTGGCACCCACCGGGCTGGCGATCCATCTGGCCGACCCCGGGCTGGCGGCGATGATCCTGCCGCGCTCGGGACTGGGGCACAAGCACGGCATCGTGCTGGGCAATCTGGTAGGGCTGATCGATTCCGACTACCAGGGGCAGATCTTCGTTTCGGTCTGGAACCGCGGGCGCGCCAGCTTCACGATCCAGCCGATGGAGCGCATCGCGCAACTGGTGGTGGTGCCGGTGCTGCAGGTGGGCTTCAACATCGTCGACAGCTTCGAGGACAGTGCGCGTGGCGCGGGCGGTTTCGGCAGCACCGGCAAGCGCTGACCGGCAGCCCATGAATGCAGTCCCTCCAGCGGGCATTCCGACCGGCGTGCACGTGTTGATCGAGTGCGATGGGCGCATCTTGCTGATGCGTCGCGCGGGCACCGGCTTCTTCGACGGACAGTGGAGCCTGCCCGGCGGCCATGTAGAGGACGGCGAATCGCTGTGCGCGGCGGCCTGCCGGGAACTGGCGGAAGAAGTCGGAATCTTCGTCGTCCACGACGCGCTCGAGATGCTGGGCGTGATCCACCGCAAGTCGGACACCAACCGCATCGACTTCTTCCTGCGCGCCTCGAACTGGAGCGGCGAGCCGTTCATCGCGGAACCCGACAAGTGCGACGCGCTGGCCTGGCACGCCCGCAGCGCGCTGCCCGAGCCCACCGTCGCCTATGTTCGGGCCGCGCTGGAGCAGCGCACGTCACCGTGGATCATCGAACATGGCTGGTAAGCGCATCTGCTTGTTAGTGCATTAGCGCATTCTGATAATCTGCTTTCCGATTCCAGCATCGAGGCCGTCGCAGAGCGGTCCGAATCTATCGAAAAGGAGAACCGATGGTCAGCAAGCGCATCTTCATGGTGTTGGCAGCGTGTGCCGCGGCAGGTTCGGTGTTGGCGGCCGAGCCGCCGGCGGTCGATCTGGCGCGAGCCGAGGCGATCCACATGGACAGCTGTTTCATGTGCCACGGACCCAACGGCGAGAGTTCGACCAAGCTGTTTCCGCGCCTTGCCGGTCAGCACTATCAGTACATCGTGCGCCAGCTCGAAGCCTTCAAGGGCGGCGCGCGCAAGAGCAACATGATGGAGGGCGTGGTCGGCGAGCTGAGCGAACAGGATATGCTCGCACTGGGCGTGTTCTTCGAGAACAAGCCCACCACCGGCAACGTCACCGATGACGCCGGCCTGCTTGAGGTCGGGCGCTTCATCTACACGCGTGGCAACGAGTATTCGGGCGTGCCCTCATGTGCGAGCTGTCATGGCGAGGATGGGCATGGCAGCGCGCAGATGCCGCGTCTGGCAAGCCAGATACCGCGCTACATCGAGAACCGCCTGAAGTCCTTCGCCGAGGGCGGTGACCCGGTCATGCAGGGTATTGCCGGCAAACTCACCGAACTGGAGATCAAGGCGGTGGCGGTGTACGTCAGTTCGCTTGATTGAGATTGTCATGATCCGATGAAAAAGGGGCGCCTCGCGGCGCCCCTTTGCGTTGCCGGGTGCGAAACCCTCAGGTGAGCATGTCGGCCCAGATGTTGCGCGCCCAGTTGAGCGCATGCCGTCCCTCAAGTGTGCTGCCGGCAGAAGAGATGCCGCCCGCGCCGTCCACCGGCAACAGCGTGCGTTTCTCGTTGTCCCACTGGTGCACGGAGGCGACGTGGATGCCGGTATCAGCGTCGGTGAAGCTGTAGCAGGTGTTCATCACCACCGGCGTCGGGTTGGGCGAGCGCCCGGCGAGCATCTCGACGATGGCCGCGGCCGCGACCTTGGCGTGCTGGTTGGCCATGTGGCCGGACTTTGGCATGCCCGGTGCGGACAGCGTGGCGTCGCCGAGCACATGCACGCCAGGTACGCCCTTGACCTCCAGCGTCTGGAAGTTGACCTCGATCCAACGGTCATTGGCCAGATCCACGCCAAGGAAATCGACCAGTCGCCCGGCGCGCATCGGCGGCACGACGTTGAGCACGTCTGCCTTGACCTCGCTGAACTCCAGTTCCGCCGTGCGCGTGGCCGCATTCACCGCCATCAGGCGGCTGTTCGCGCGGTATTCGATCATGCCCGGGTAGTTGGCCTCCCAGGCCTTGGTGAACAGGCCCTTCTTGGACTGGATGTCCGGGTTGCTGTCGAGGATCAGCACCTTGGACTTGGGTTTGTGCTGCTTGAAGTAGTTGGCGATCAGGCTCGCACGCTCGTAGGGGCCCGGCGGGCAACGGAACGGTGCGAGCGGGATGTGCAGCGCATACACGCCGCCGTCGGGCATGGCCTCGAGCTGGCTGCGCAGCAGCACGGTCTGCGCGCCAGCCTTCCAAGCGTGCGGCACGAGGTGTTCGTTGCCGGTCAGACCCTCGACCATGTCAGGCATGAAGTCCACGCCCGGCGACAGCACGGCGCGGTCGTACTTGAGCGTGTCGCCGCGCGCGAGCTGGATCTCGCGGGTGTTCGGGTCGATACCGATGACCGAGTCGGTGATGACCTCGATGCCCCATTGTTTCTGCAGGTTGTCGTAGCCGGCGGAGATGTCCTCGATGTTCTTGACGCCGCCGATCACCAGGTTGGAGATCGGGCACGAGACGAACTGGGCGTTTCGCTCGACCAGTGTGACCTTGACCGTGCCGTCGCTCCACATGCGGATGTACTTGGCTGCGGTGGCGCCGCCGAAGCCGCCGCCGACCACGACCACATGGGCCGACTTGCGGTCCTTGCGGTCGGTCTTGTCGGTTACGCCGAATTCGCGCATCAGCTCCTTGCCGGCCTCCAGCGCCCTCTGGGTGACATCGCTGGCATGGGCCGGGCCGAAGGCGGCGGTGCCGGCGGCGAGCGCGCCGGTGCTTTTCAGGAAATCGCGTCTGTTTGGCATGCTTGTCTCCCCCGGCTCACTTGCGGGCCGCGAACCAGTCCGCGACCAGCTTGAGTTGTTCTTCGGTATAGCCCTTGGCGATCTGATGCATGATCGTCGCCGGTCGGTCGCCCGTGCGGAACTCCTCGAGCTTCTGGAGGATGTTGTCGGCCGGCACGCCGGCGAGCGAGTCCGAGCCACCCGCGCTCTTGCCGTTGGTGCCGTGGCAGTTGGCACAGGTCGCGGCCAGATCACGAGCCGCGTTGGGGTATTCCGCCGCTGCGAGTCCGGCGAAGCCGGCCAGGCAGAAGGCGGCGATCAGGTGGTGTGGTTTCACGGTCCGTCTCCTCTTTGGCAATTCTGTGCGAGCCGCCGCGACGCTTGCTGCGGGCGCTCCCGGACGGGCGTTCTTCGCGCCCTGATGCGAGATTACAGCGGTTTGTCGTCTGCTACCAAGCGCGCCTGAGCGAGGGCAGTGTTGCCTTTGAGGCACAAGGCGTATTTTTTTATTTGACCATATGCGCACATACTCATATAGTCGAATAAACCGATGCCATGGGCGGATAAACAGCATGGATGAGCTGAGCAAGGTCTTCGAAAGCGTGGCCGACTATTTCGGCCTGCTCGCCGAGCCGGCGAGGCTGCGCATCCTGCATGCGCTGTGCGAGGTCGAGCTGCCGGTCGGCGAGATCGTGGAGAAGTCGGGGCTGACCCAGGCCAATACCTCGCGCCACCTGAACATGCTCTACCGCGCGGGTATCGTCGATCGTCGGCGCGAGGGCAGCCAAGTCTTCTACCGCATCGTCGATCCGAATTTCAAGGACATGTGCCGCACCGTGTGCGTGACCATCGCCGCGCGTGCCGACATGGACCAGCCGCGACGGGCTTCCCTGGAAAGGCTGGAAAAGGAACTCAACGGCAAGGCCGTGTGAACGCATTGAAGGGCATTAACGGAGATCCATGCATGACCACCCCTGAATTCCGGTTTGGGCGCATCCGCCCGGCCCCGGAGAACTTTCTGTCAGAGGATGACATCCGCGCCGTCGCCGCGGGGCGTCGCAACTTCCTGCGCAAGGCCTTCGTCGCGGCCGGCGCCGCGGTTGCTGCGCCGGCGGCATTCGCCGCCTCGCCCAAGGGCGATCCGGCCATCCTCGAACTGCCCGAATGGTCGACCACGCTTGGCCAGCCGGTGGCGGCCAATCCCTACGGCATGCCGTCGCAGTTTGAGCGTGGCCTGGTGCGTCGCCAGAGCCCGGGTCTGACCCGCGTGCCGGGTTCGTCGGTGAGCTTCACGCCGCTGCAGGGTCTGTTCGGCATGATCACGCCCTCCGGCCTGCACTTCGAGCGCCATCACCAGGGCTGGCATGACGTCGATCCCAACCGTCACCGCCTGATGATCAACGGCATGGTCAAGACCAGCGCGGTGTACACCATGGACGACCTGATGCGTCTGCCGTCGGTGTCGCGCATCCACTTCATCGAATGCGGCGCGAACACCGGCATGGAATGGGGCAACGTGGCTGTGCCGACCGTGCAGTACAGCCACGGCATGCTGTCCTGTTCGGAATTCACTGGTGTGCCGCTCAAACTGATCCTCGACATGTGCGGCGCCGACTACAAAAAGGGCCGCTACATCCTCGCCGAGGGCGCGGACGGCTCGTCGATGACGCGCACCATCCCGATGGAGATGGTCGAATCCGGCGAAGTACTGGTGGCCTACGGTATGAACGGCGAGATGCTGCGCCCCGAGAACGGCTATCCGCTGCGCCTGGTGGTGCCGGGCGTACAGGGCGTGAGTTGGGTCAAGTGGCTGCGCCGCATTGAGGTGGGCGACATGCCCTGGGGCGCCAAGGACGAGGCGGTGCACTACATTGACATGATGCCCGACGGCGTGCATCGCCAGTACACGTCGATCCAGGAGTGCAAGTCGGTGATCACCAGCCCGTCGGGCGGCCAGTTGCTGCTCGACAAGGGTTTCCACAACATCAGCGGCCTGGCGTGGTCCGGCCGCGGCAAGATCGTGCGCGTCGACGTGTCCACCGACGGCGGTGTCAACTGGATACCCGCGCGCCTGGAAGGACCGGTGCTGCCCAAGGCGCTGACCCGCTTCAACGTCGACTGGGCATGGGACGGCAAGCCCTACATCCTGCAGTCACGCGCAGTCGACGAGACCGGCTACGTGCAGCCGAGCTATGGCCAGCTGCGCAAGGTGCGTGGCACGTCCTCGATCTATCACAACAACGCCATCCAGTCGTGGAAGGTTTCGGAATCCGGTGAGGTGGGCAATGTCCAAGTACTTTAAGACGCTCATCGCAGCGACGCTGATGTTCGGGGCAGGATCGGTTGCGGCCTTCGACTACTACACGGGTATCGGTCGCGAGGCCACGCCCGCCGAGGTCGAGGCTTGGGACATTGATGTGCGCCCCGATTTCAAGGGTCTACCGGCGGGCAAGGGCACGGCCGCCGACGGTGAAATCCTGTGGGAGGAGCAATGCGCTTCCTGTCACGGCATCTTCGGCGAATCGAACGAGGTGTTCACGCCGCTGGTCGGTGGCACGACCAAGGAGGACATCGAGACCGGTCGCGTGCGTGCGCTGGCCGAGGGCGGCTTCCCGCAACGTACTACGATGATGAAAGTGCCGACGGTTGCGACACTGTTCGACTACATACGCCGTGCCATGCCTTGGACCAGCCCTAAATCGCTATCCGATGATGACGTGTATGCACTGCTGGCCTACATGCTCAACCTCGCAGAAGTCGTGCCGTTCGACTATGAACTGAACGAGCAGACCATCCGCGAAGTGCAGGAGCGCATGCCCAACCGCAACGGTATGACCACCGACCACGGCATGTGGCCGGGGGCGCCGGCATCAGAGGGTGGCATCGGCAACGGGGGAATCCCTGATGTACAGAACGTCGCCTGCATGAGTAACTGCAAGGACGAGGTCGAACTGGTGTCGGCCCTGCCCGAGCACGCACGCGACGCCCACGGCAACCTTGCCGACCAGAACCGTGTCGTCGGCGCGGTGCGCGGCCAGCAGACGACGGAGCCGGCAGCGGACGACGCGAGCAATGCACCGAGCGAGGCGCAAGCAGGCCATGCCGCGGCCAAGGAGAACGGTTGTACGGCCTGTCACGGGCTGAACAATAAGATCGTTGGGCCGAGCTTCGCGGAAATCGAAAACAAGTACCGCGACAAGGCCGACATCGGCGAATATCTCGCGGACAAGATTCGAAAAGGCGGTTTTGGTGTCTGGGGCAATGTCCCGATGCCGCCGCAAGGCCACCTGTCGGACGAGGATGTCGAACTGCTCGTCAGGTGGATTCAGCAAGGCGCGAAAGCGCAGTGAGTTCGACAAACGAGAGGAGAGTCGGGATGAATCATCAACGCAGGGGTGCCCTCAAGACCGGGGGCGGACTGGGAATCTTCGGCATGCTCGTCGCGGCCGGCCTGGTCAAGCCTGGTTCCGCGCTGGCGCGGGATCAGAGGGTGTTCGACGCAAAGACCATCGACGAGGCGCTCACCGCCATGGGTGCGGCCAAGCCGGAAATGAGTGACGACGTGCAGATCGTCGCGCCCGACATCGCCGAGAACGGCGCGGTTGTTCCGGTCGGTGTGATGAGCAACGTGCCCGGGACCGAGTCGGTCTCGATCATGGTCGCGAAGAACCCGAACATGGTCGCGGCCAACTTCATGCTGCCGGAAGGCACCATGGGCGAGGTGCAGACCCGTATCAAGATGGGTCAGACTTCGGACGTCTATGCCGTGGTCAAGGCGGGCGACAAGTACTACATGAACAAGAAGGAAATCAAGGTCACCCTCGGCGGCTGCGGCGGCTGACCTGTTCCCGATTAGCAAAGGAGAAAGATCATGGCAGGACCCATGCGAATTCGCGCCGCTACGGCGGACGGCGTCACCGAAGTGCGCGTGCTGATGTCGCACCCGATGGAAACCGGTCAGCGCAAGGACGGCTCGGGCAATCCCATCCCGGCCCACTACATCACCGAACTGACTGCAAAGCACAATGACAAGACTGTGCTGAATGCAGAGATGGGGCCGTCGGTGTCGACCAACCCGTATCTGTCGTTCAAGTTCAAGGGCGGCGCTTCTGGCGATACCGTCGAGGTGAGCTGGAAGGACAACAAGGGTGAGTCGCGCACCGACCAGGTGCAGATCCGCTGATGCCCGACCGGCGCCGGGCCGGTCGCGGCCTTCGCCCCCACGGGCGAATGCCGGTTAGCCCGGTCGCTCAGGCATCGAAAGCAGTACCAGCCAGAGGAAACCCGGAGGAGAGACAATGAAAAAAAGCATCGTTACAGCGGCGGTTGCCGCCGCGATCGCTGGGGGGTCGTCCGGAGTGCTCGCGGACAATACCGCGGCTGCGCTCGAGCAGTACCGCCAGATGATCCAGGACAGCAACCCCGCCGAATTGTTTGAGATGGCGGGCGAAGAGCTGTGGGTCACCCCGCGCGGTCCCAAGAACGCCACCCTCGAGAAGTGCGATCTGGGCCTTGGCCCCGGTGTGGTCGAAGGCGCCTACGCGAAGATGCCGCGCTACTTCCAGGACACCGGCCGCGTGCAGGATCTCGAATCGCGCCTGATGACCTGTATCGAGAACCTGCAAGGCATTCCGTCGGAAGAGATCATCAACGGCAAGTTCCGCCAGGGTGAACGTGGCAAGGTCGCCGAACTGGTGGCTTACGTCGTCGGACAGTCGCGCGGCGACACCATCGACGTCAATCTCGAACATCCCAAGATGAAGGAGATGTACGAGATGGGCGAACAGGCCTTCTTCTATCGCACCGGGCCGATGGACTTCGCCTGCTCGACCTGCCACTCGACCGATGGTGAGCGCATCCGCATGCAGGACCTTCCCAACCTCACCACCCACAAGGGTGCGGCGGCTGGCTGGGGTTCATGGCCGGCCTACCGCGTGTCCAACTCGCAGTTCTGGACCATGCAGCATCGTCTCAACGATTGCTATCGCCAGCAGCGCACGGCCGAGCCCATCTATGGTTCGGATGTCACGATCGCCTTGTCCGTCTACATGGCCGGCACGGCAAACGGCGGCACGATGAATGCGCCGGCCGCCAAGCGCTAAGGGAGGAACCGCAATGAAGAAGATGCTGATGATTGCCCCGCTTGCGCTGTGCGTAGGCCTGGCCTTCGCCGACAACCACGGCGGCGACAAGATGCAGAAGATGATCCAGTCCTCGTTCAAGGCCTCCGGCCAGGCGACGATGGATCGCATGGTGCAGGACGAGGTCCAGAAGGCCTGTTCCGATCCGGATTCGCTGACCGACGCCCGGGCGCGCGAGCTCGAAGCAGCCCAGATGAAGACCATCAAGTGGCCTTCGGACGGCAAGTACTGGGAGGGTGGCGACTGGAAGGAAGGCCACAAGATCGCCTTCAGCGGTCGTGGCCTGACCTGGCGTGACAAGCCGGAAGCCCCGGTCGGCGGTGGCTGCTACAACTGCCACGGCCTCGACCCGGCCGAGATGTCCTACGGCACGATCGGCACCAACCTGCAAGGCTATGCCAAGGTGCGCGGACGCTCCGAGGAGATCATGAAGTACACCTGGGGCAAGATCTACAACGCCAAGGCCTACAACGCGTGCAGCGACATGCCGCGCAACGGCTACGGCGGCATCCTCAATGAGGAGCAGATCCGCCACGTGATGGCCTATTTGTTCGATCCGGAATCCCCGGTCAACAAGTAAGAGGTTTGACCCGGCCCGCGGCGCAGGTCGCGGGCTTTTTTTACCCATCGATTTCAGTAAGTAAATTGCAACATACTGAAATAAAACGGAAAAGGTTACGTCATGTCGATGAACCGTCGTGAATTCATGCAGATCCTCGCGGTCGCCGCGGCTGGCGGAATGACGCTCTCGAGCGATTTTGCCAGCGCTGCGAAATCGGCCGAGGCGCTCTACGACCTGCCGCCCTTCGGCAACGTCAGCCTGCTGCACATGACCGACTGCCACGCGCAACTGGTACCGGTCTATTTCCGCGAGCCGAGCGTGAACCTCGGCGTGGCCGGCATGCGTGGCCAGCCGCCGCACCTGGTGGGCGATGCGCTGCTCAAGCATTTCGGCTACCAGCCCGGCAGCATCGAAGCGCACGCCTTCACCTATCTGAACTTCACCGAGGCGGCCCGCACCTACGGCAAGGTCGGCGGCTTCGCGCATCTTTCCACGCTGGTCAAGCGCATGAAGGCCAGCCGCCCTGGTGCGCTGCTGCTCGACGGCGGCGACACCTGGCAGGGTTCGGGCACCGCGCTGTGGACCGACGGCCAGGACATGGTCGACGCCTGCAAGCTGCTCGGCGTCGACGTCATGACTCTGCACTGGGAAAGCACCCTGGGCGCGGACCGCGTCAAGGAGATCGAGGAGAAGGACTTCGTCGGCCATGTCGACATCGTCGCGCAGAACGTCAAGACCACCGACTTCGAGGATCCGGTCTTCAAGCCCTACGTGATGCGCAACATCAATGGCGTGAAGGTCGCCATCGTGGGCCAGGCCTTCCCCTACACACCGGTGGCCAATCCGCGCTGGCTCACGCCGGACTGGACCTTCGGCATCCGCGACCGCGAGATGCAGGAGACCGTCGATGCGGCGCGCGCCGAAGGTGCGCAGGTGGTCGTGCTGCTGTCGCACAACGGCATGGATGTGGATCTCAAAATGGCCAGCCGGGTGACCGGCATCGACGCGATCTTCGGCGGCCACACCCATGACGGCGTGCCGGCTCCGACCGTGGTCGAGAACTCCGGCGGCAAGACGCTGGTCACCAACGCCGGCTCAAACGGCAAGTTCCTCGGCGTGATGGATTTCGACGTGCGCGACGGCAAGGTGCGCGACTTCCGCTACAAACTGCTGCCGGTGTTCTCCAACCTGCTGCCGGCCGACTCCGAGATGCAGGCACTGATTGACAAGGTGCGCGCGCCCTTCCTTGACAAGCTCGCCGAGCCGCTGGCCGTCACCGAGGGTCTGCTGTATCGCCGCGGCAACTTCAACGGCTCGTGGGATCAGTTGCTGGTGGACGCGATGATCGCCGAACTCGACGCCGAGATCGCCTTCTCGCCGGGTTTTCGCTGGGGCACGTCGCTGCTGCCGGGCGACACCATCACGATGGAACATCTGATGGACCAGACGGCGATCACCTATCCGTGGACCACGGTCAACGAGATGAGCGGCGAGATGATCAAGACCGTGCTTGAGGACGTGTGCGACAACATCTTCAACCCCGATCCGTACTACCAGCAGGGTGGAGACATGGTGCGCGTGGGCGGTCTCGAGTACGCCTGCGACCCGATGGCCGACATGGGCGGGCGCATCAGCGAGATGATGCTGGGTGGCAAGCCCATCGACCCGAACAAGATCTACAAGGTCGCCGGCTGGGCGCCGGTGCAGGAAGCGGCGCGCGATTCCGGTCCGCCGATCTGGGAAGTCGTTGCACGCCACCTGCGCGATCGCAAGACGATTCGCCAGGTCGACATCAACATGCCCAGGCTCAAGGGCATGGAAGGCAATCCGGGTCTGGCCTGACGGCCCGCTGGGCGAGGGCCCGGCAAGATCACCTCCGGGCGGGCCGTGCGACCATTGTGTCGCACGGCCCGTTTTTCATGTCCGCGCCAGATGCCGCGCGACCTGCAGTTGCTGCGACCAGGGGGCGATGCGCCCGGTATGCAGGTCGTGTTGCGCGAGCCTTGCCATGTGTAGCAACAAGTCTTATGTCTTGTATAATTTATCATATCGTGGAATGCGGTTTTACTACTGGCGTACAGGCGATGTCGCGGCGCTATAATGCGGACTTCGAAAGTCGCCTGGGAGTCGCGCGGCAGCGCGGAGGCAGGCAGCCCGCGGGCGTGGCGGAAGTGGCTGCGCACATTGCGGGAGGCAGTCGCGGGTGGGCGTGTTCTCCGGGCCGGGCCCTCGCCAGTTCTTTCGACGCGCTGGCGCCAATGGGCCATCGCCCGGCGCGCGCCATCGTTCGATCAGCGCACCCAGATCATCAGGGAGAAACAAGCAATGTCGCAGCAGCCGACCATCTTCTACACCATCACTGACGAAGCGCCGATGCTGGCGACCGCCGCCTTCCTGCCGGTGGTCCGTACCTTTGCCGCGCCTGCTGGCATCAACGTCGAGGAAGCCGACATCTCGCTGGGGGCTCGCATCCTGGCCGAGTTCCCCGAGTTCCTGACCGACGAGCAGAGGGTGCCCAATACCCTGGCCGAGCTGGGCGCGCTGACGCTGCAGCCGGACGCCAACATCATCAAGCTGCCCAATATTTCCGCCTCGGTGGGTCAATTGAGAGCCGCGGTCAAGGAGTTGCAGGGCAAGGGCTACAAGGTGCCGGATTTCCCGGAAGAGCCGAAGAGTGACGAAGACAAGGCCATCAGGGAGCGTTATTCCAAGTGTCTGGGTTCGGCGGTGAATCCGGTGCTGCGCGAAGGCAACTCCGACCGCCGCGCGCCGCTGGCGGTGAAGAACTACGTCAGGAAGCATCCGCACTCCATGGGTGAGTGGAAGCAGTGGTCGAAGACCCACGTCTCTCACATGCATCGCGGCGACTTCTACCACGGCGAGAAGTCGATGACGCTGGATCGCGCGCGCGACGTGAAGATGGAGCTGATCACCGCCTCCGGCAAGACCGTCGTGCTCAAGCCCAAAGTTGCGCTGCAGGACGGCGAGATCATTGACTCGATGTTCATGAGCAAGAAGGCGCTGTGCGAGTTCTACGAGAAGGAACTTGAGGACTGCCGCGAAGCCGGCATCCTGTTCTCGCTGCACGTGAAGGCGACGATGATGAAGGTTTCGCACCCCATCGTTTTCGGCCACTGCGTCAAGATCTACTACAAGGAGGCATTCGAGAAGCACGGAAAGCTGTTCGATGAGCTGGGCATCAACGTCAACAACGGCATGGGCGACCTCTACGAGAAGATCAAGATCCTGCCGGAATCGTTGCGCGACGAGATCATCCGCGACCTGCACGCCTGCCAGGAACACCGCCCCGAGCTGGCCATGGTCGATTCGGCCAAGGGCATCACCAACTTCCATTCGCCCAACGACGTCATCGTCGATGCTTCCATGCCGGCCATGATCCGGCAGGGCGGCAAGATGTGGGGCGCCGACGGCAAGCCTCACGACTGCAAGGCCGTGATGCCGGAGTCCACGTTTGCCCGCATCTACCAGGAGATGATCAACTTCTGCAAATGGCACGGCAACTTCGACCCGAAGACCATGGGCACCGTGCCCAACGTCGGCCTGATGGCGCAGAAGGCGGAGGAGTACGGCTCCCACGACAAGACTTACGAGATCCCGGAAGCGGGCATCGCCAACATCACCGATCTGGCGACCGGCGAAGTGCTGCTGTCGCAGAGCGTCGAAGCCGGTGACATCTGGCGCATGTGCCAGGTCAAGGACGCGCCGATCCGCGACTGGGTCAAGCTGGCTGTGAGCCGCGCGCGCAACTCGGGCATGCCGGCGATCTTCTGGCTCGACCCCTATCGTCCGCACGAGAACGAGCTGATCAAGAAGGTCAGGGCCTACCTCAAGGACCACGACACCAGCGGGCTGGACATCCAGATCATGTCGCAGGTGCGCGCCATGCGCTTCACGCTGGAGCGCGTCGTGCGCGGTCTCGACACCATCTCGGTGACCGGCAACATCCTGCGCGACTACCTCACCGACCTGTTCCCCATCATGGAGCTGGGCACCTCGGCGAAGATGCTCTCCATCGTGCCGCTGATGGCCGGCGGCGGACTGTATGAAACCGGCGCCGGCGGCTCCGCGCCCAAGCACGTGCAGCAACTGGTGGAAGAGAACCACTTGCGCTGGGATTCGCTGGGCGAGTTCCTGGCGCTTGCGGTGTCGCTGGAGGAGCTCGGCATCAAGAACGGCAATGCCAAGGCCAAGATCCTGGCCACGACGCTGGACGAGGCCACCGGCAAGCTGCTCGATCTCGACAAGTCGCCCTCGCGCCGCACCGGCGAGCTGGACAACCGCGGCAGCCAGTTCTACCTGACCCTGTACTGGGCCCAGGCGCTGGCCGCGCAGAGCGAGGATGCCGAGTTGGCAGCCTTCTTCGCACCGCTGGCGAAGTCGCTGGAAGAGGGCGAGCAGAACATCGTCGACGAGATGAAGGCGGTGCAGGGCAAGGCGGTGGACATCGGCGGCTATTACCACGTGGATGCGGCCAAGTGCAAAGCGGTGATGTGCCCCAGCGCCACCTTCAATGCCGCGCTGGCCGCGGTGGGAGGCTAAGTCCATGCCTTGAGCACGATGGACGGGCGCCCTGAAGAGGGGCGCTCATCCTGCCTCAACAATGTCGGGAGGGTCCCGGCCGGCGGACGAAAAAAAGCCACGGCATGCCGTGGCTTTTTTTCGCTGAACATGCGGGTCAAGGCCGACCCGCATGTGCTTCCGGCGGCTCAGACGGCCGAAGCGGGCACGTGATGGTGCGTCGCCAGTACGCGCTGCGCAGCGGTGATGGCCGCGCCCTGGTCGACCTTCATGCCGTTGGCGGCGAGCACCATTTCCATGGCCGAGAGCGCGCCGAGCACGTTCTCTTCTCGTGCCGAATAGCCCATCAGGCCGAAACGCCAGATCTTGCCGGCGAGCGGGCCGAGGCCGGCGCCGATCTCGACCGCGTACTCGTCGAGCAGGGCGCGGCGGATGGCCTTGTCGTCCATTCCGTCCGGGATGCGCACCGCGTTCATCTGCGGCAATCGCGCGCCCTCGGGCACGATGAACTCCAGGCCGAGCTGGTCCAGGCCGGCCTTGAGCGCTTCGTGATGGCGGCGGTGGCGCGCCCAGGCGTGCTCCAGGCCTTCGGCCGCGAGCAGGCGCAGGGCCTCGTGCAGGCCGTACAGGCTGTTGCCCGGCGCGGTGTGGTGATAGGTGCGCTGCGAGGCGCTCCAGTAGTCGAGCACCAGCTTCAGATCCATGAACCAGCTCTGTACGCGCGTCTGGCGCGCACGGACTTTCTCGATCGCGCGATCGGAGAAGGTCACTGGCGACAGGCCCGGCGTGCACGACAGGCACTTCTGCGTGGCCGAATACACGGCGTCCGCACCCCACTCGTCGACCAGAACCGGGGTGCCGGCGAGCGATGTGACGGCGTCGACGATGGTCAGGCAGTCGTGGCGGCGCGCGATGTCGCACAGCGTCTGTGCGTCCGACTGCGCTCCGGTCGAGGTCTCGGCATGCACGAAGGCCACCAGGCGCGCATCCGGATTGGCACGCAGCGCGTCCTCGAGCTTCTGCGGGTCGACCGCAAAGCCCCAATCGTCTTCGACGACGATCGCGGTGGCGCCGCAGCGCTCCACGTTCTCGATCATGCGTCCGCCAAACACGCCGTTGCGGCACACGATGACCTTGTCACCCGGCTCTACAAGGTTGACGAAGCACGCCTCCATACCGACCGAGCCCGGGCCGGACATCGGAAAGGTGAGTGCGTTCTTCGTCTGGAAGGCATAGCGCATCAGCGTCTTGAGCTCTTCCATCATCGATACGAAGACCGGATCGAGGTAGCCGATCACGCCCTGGGCAAGCGCCGACTTGACCTGCGGGTGTAGGTCCGAGGGGCCCGGGCCGAGCAGAATGCGACGCGGCGGGTGGAAGGTATCGATCTCGAGCGGAGGCTGGACGGCGAGGGTCAAGGTGGCACCTCGAAAACAGGGGGAGAAAAGCGTGCGATTATATCATCGAGTGCCGATGAATTGCCGGCAGTTTCAGTACCCTCCGGGGACGGTCACTCCGACGCGGACGACGAGGGTTGGTTGCGCGTGAGCCGCAGGAAATCGCCCGGGGAGCGCGGTCGGCTGAAGAAGTAGCCTTGCAGCGCGTCGCAGCGCTGGGCCAGCAGGAAAGTCAGCTGATCGGCCGTCTCCACGCCCTCGGCGATGGTCGTCATGCCCAAACTGCGCGCCATCTGGATGATCGCAGTGACGATGGCCTGGTCGTCGCGATCACTGGCCACGTCGCGAATGAATGACTGGTCGATCTTGAGCTTGTCTACCGCAAAGCGCTTGAGATGGCTCATCGACGAATAGCCGGTGCCGAAATCGTCGATTGCCAGCCGGAAGCCCGCCTCGTGGAGCTGGCTCATCACGCGCGTGGCGCCCTGCGGGCTGCTCGCTGCCACCGCCTCGGTCAGTTCTATCTCGATCGAAGCCGGATCGACGCCGGCCTCGGTCGTGGCCGCCAGCAGATCCTTGAGCAGCCGGGGGTCGTTGAACTGCGTGGCCGACAGGTTCACCGCCACGGTGATCCCCTCCAGCCCCGCCTCCTGCCATGCGTGCAGTTGTCGTGCCGCGGTACGCACCACCCACAGCCCGATGCGCACGATCAGGCCGTTGGCCTCGGCGATGGGAATGAATTCGGCCGGCGAGACCTCGCCCCACTGCGCACTGCGCCAGCGCAGCAGCGCCTCGGCGCCGGTGATGCGGTTGGTATGCAGGCACAGTTGCGGCTGGTAGACCATATACAGTTCGCCAGCATCGATTGCGCGGTGCAGCGCGCTGGTCAGGCCCAGCGTGCGCGCCCCGAACTCCTGCATCTCGGGGGCAAAGAAGCGGAAGCTATTGCGCCCTTCCTGCTTGACGCGATACATCGCCGACTCGGCGTTCATCAGCAGTTCATCGAGGTTCCTGCCATCGGTCGGGTACAGCGCGAGTCCGATCGAACCGCTCACCACCAGGGTATTGTCCGGCAGCGGTATCGGCTGCTGCAGGGTGGCGAGCAATTCGTTGGCCACATGTACGGCCTGTTCCTGACCGACGCCCGGCAGCAGGATCAGGAAGTCGTCGCCGGACTGACGCGAGAGGATGTCGTCGTCGCGCAGCCCGGCACGCAGGCGATTGGCCACTTCGCGCAGCAGAGCGTCGCCGACTGCATGGCCGAGCGAGTCGTTGATGCGCTTGAAGTTATCCAGATCCAGCCACGCGACGGTCAGCGCCGGCGCATGATGGTCTGCGCGCTCTTCGATTGCCTCGGCGAAGCGTCGCTCGAGCAAGCCGCGGTTGGGCAAGCCCGTGAGTTGGTCGAAGTCCGATAACTCCTCGATGCGCCGCAGGATGTCCTTGCGCGCGGTGATGTCCTCCGCGTGGGCGAGGTAATGCAGGGTGCGCCCGGTCGCGTCGACAATCGGGTATACGAATGCCGATTCAGTGTACTTGGTGCCGTTCTTGCGCAGATTCTCGAATTCCCCGTGCCAGGCCTCGCCGTGCGCGAGGTGGGACCACATCTCCTCGTAGGTTTCAGGCGGCGTACTGCCCGCGGCCAGCATCGACGGTTTACGCCCGAGTACTTCGTCTTCGCCAAACCCGGTCATCTTCGTGAAAGCCGGGTTCACGTATTCGACCATTCCGTCGCCGTCGGTGATGATCACCGAGTAAGGGCTGCGCGTGACGGCCGAGGACAGCTTCAGGATGGTCTGGTCCTGACGGCGGCGATGGGCCTGCTGCCAGATCGCGTCGGCCAGGATCTGCAGTGTCTGCAGGTCTCGATCGTGATAGGGCTCGGATTTGTCGATCGTTCCCAGCAACATCGCGGGACGATCACCGTCGAAGGCCGCCGCTCCGGCGCAGCGTCTTTGCGCTGCAGGGATTGTCGGCAGGGCGTCGCTGGCGCCGTTGTCGGCCCGCGGCATGCGCTCGCGCACGATCGCGGCCGCCAATGGTGCCGCCTCCAGAGCGCAGGAGGCGTCCGCTTGGGTTC
>JACESY010000049.1 GCA_013911595.1 Azoarcus sp. | reverse complement strand
CAGATAGGCGGCGATGGCCTGATCCGCCGGCACCTGCCAGGCGGCGGCCGCGGCCGTCCAGGCGGTCGGGAAGGCCGGCTCGTCGACGGCCAGCAGGCGATCACGCCAGCCGGGCTGGGCGGCGAAGGCATCCAGTCCCAAGAGCAGGCGTACCAGCGAGTACCCCATCTGCACGGTCTCGGCGCGCAGTTCCATGGTCTCGCGGCTGGCGTTGAAGTCGGCGTTGAGATCCGCCACACGCGCGTCGTCGCCGTCATTCCAAGCTTGCATCAGCGCGGCCGCCAGCGGCGCCTCGAAGCGCGCGAGGTTGTGCGCCAGCGCGTCTCCGATCCATTGGGCCGTGCCGGCCTCGTTCTTCACGGAGCCGTTCTCCACCGCCCACTCCAGACCCTGCGAGTAGGTGTAGGCGCCGACCGGCAAGGCCGGGCTGGCGAGTTGCAGCAGACGGACGAGGGGAAGCATCACGCACTCATCATGTGGATACGCGCCCCGCTGCCATCGCCGGGGTGCTGGTGGCCATGGGCGTAGGCCCCGGTCTCGGGTTCGAACGGCGCGGAGACGGCGCGCACTTCGGCGCCGAGTCCGACCAGCATGTGTTCGAGCACGTGGTCGGCCTGGATGCGCAGCCAGCCGTCGCCGATCTGCACCGCGACATGGCGATTGCCGAGGTGATAGGCGGCACGCGCCAGCGCGAAGGCGCCATCGCAACGCGCCTCGAGCAGGTCTTCGGGCGCGGACACCACCTCGACGATGCGCCCATCGCGGGCCACAAGCTTCTGACCGCCACGCAGCACCGTGCCGCGGTCCAGAAACAGGCCGACCTCCTCGCCGTTGGCGAGCTTGGCGCGCAGACGGCTCTTGGTGCGGTAACCGAAGTCCAGTTCGAGCTTCTCGCTGGCCGGTTCGGGCCCGTCGTAGAGGGATTCGAGCAGCAACATATGGGAACGCCTCAGAACAGGAAATAACGCTGCGCCAGCGGCAGCACGTCGGCCGGTTCGCAGGTGAGCAGCTCACCGTCGGCACGCACGACATAGGTTTCGGGGTCGACGTCGATCACCGGCGTGGCGCCGTTGTGGATCATGTCGGCCTTCTTGACGCTGCGACACCCCTTCACGGCAACCAGCGGTTTCTCCAGCCCCAGCGCCTGCACCTCGGGATTGGCAAACGCGGCCTGCGAGACGAAGGTCACCGAACGCTTGAGCGCCTTGCCGAAGCTCGCGAACATCGGGCGGTAGTGCACCGGCTGCGGCGTTGGGATGGAGGCATTCGGGTCACCCATCACGGCCGCGGCGATCGCTCCACCCTTGAGGATGATGGCCGGCTTGGCGCCGAAGAAGGCCGGTTTCCACAGCACCAGATCGGCGAGCTTGCCGACCTCGATGGAGCCGACCTCGTGCGCGATGCCGTGGCAGATCGCCGGGTTGATCGTGTACTTGGCGATGTAGCGTTTGACGCGGAAGTTGTCGTGGCCGGCATCCGTGTCCTCTGGCAAAGCGCCGCGCTGCACCTTCATCTTGTGCGCGGTCTGCCAGGTGCGCGTGATGACTTCGCCCACCCGACCCATGGCCTGCGAGTCGGACGACATGATCGAGAACGCGCCGGTGTCGTGCAGGATGTCCTCGGCGGCGATGGTCTCGCGGCGGATGCGGCTCTCGGCGAAAGCCACGTCTTCGGCAATCGACGGATCCAGGTGGTGACACACCATCAGCATGTCGAGATGCTCGTCGATGGTGTTCACGGTGTAGGGCCGCGTCGGGTTGGTGGACGACGGGATCACGTTGGGCCGGCCGATGGCCTTGATGATGTCCGGCGCATGGCCCCCGCCCGCACCTTCGGTGTGGAAGGTATGGATGGTGCGATCCTTGAACGCCGCGATGGTCGTCTCGACGAAGCCCGATTCGTTGAGCGTGTCGGTGTGGATTGCAACCTGTACATCGTATTCCTCGGCCACCGACAGGCAGTTGTCGATCGCCGCTGGCGTCGTACCCCAGTCCTCGTGCAGTTTCAGGCCAATGGCGCCGGCTTCGATCTGTTCGCGAGCAGGGTCCGGCAGCGAGACGTTGCCCTTGCCGAAGAAACCGAGGTTCATCGGGAAGGCCTCGGCAGCCTCGAGCATGCGGTGGATGTGCCATGGCCCCGGCGTACACGTGGTTGCCATCGTGCCGGTGGCCGGGCCCGTGCCGCCGCCGAGCATGGTGGTGATGCCGCTCATCTGTGCCTCTTCGATCTGCTGCGGGCAGATCCAATGGATGTGGGCATCGATACCGCCGGCGGTGAGGATCATGCCTTCGCCGGCAATGACCTCGGTACCGGCGCCCAGCGCAATCGTCACGCCGGGCTGGATGTCGGGGTTGCCGGCCTTGCCGATGGCGCTGATACGGCCGTCCTTGATGCCGACATCGGCTTTGACGATGCCCCAGTGGTCGACGATCAACGCGTTGGTGATGACGGTGTCGACGACGTCGGCCGACACCCGCTGGCTCTGGCCCATGCCGTCGCGGATGACCTTGCCACCGCCGAACTTCACCTCGTCGCCGTAGATGGTGAAATCCTTTTCGACCTCGATCCACAGCTCGGTGTCGGCCAGGCGCACGCGGTCGCCGGTGGTCGGGCCAAACATTTCCGCATAGGCGCGGCGTGAGATCTTTGCCATATCAAAGTGCTCCCATGACTTGGCCGGCGAAGCCGTAGACCTTGCGTTCGCCCGCCAGGGCGACCAGCTCGACGGTGCGCGACTGGCCCGGCTCGAAGCGCACGGCGGTGCCCGCCGCGATATTCAGGCGAAAGCCGCGCGCGGCGGCGCGGTCAAAATCCAGCGCATCGTTGGTCTCGGCGAAGTGGTAGTGCGAGCCGACCTGCACCGGGCGGTCGCCGGTGTTGGTGACGGACAGCGTGATCGTGTCGCGGCCGACGTTGAGCTCGATCTCGCCGTCCAGGGTGTGCATTTCTCCGGGAATCATCTTTCGCGCCCTTTAGATTATGGGGTTGTGGACGGTTACGAGCTTGGTCCCGTCGGGGAACGTGGCCTCGACCTGAATCTCCGGAATCATCTCCGGCACGCCCTCCATGACCTGATCGCGGCTCAGCACCGTGGTGCCGAAGTGCATCAGATCGGCCACCGTGCGACCGTCGCGCGCGCCCTCGAGGATGGCGCAGGTGATCAGCGCCACCGACTCCGGGTAGTTGAGCTTCACACCACGCGCCAAACGGCGTTCAGCCACCAGGCCGGCGGTGAAGATCAGCAGCTTGTCCTTCTCGCGGGGGGTCAGTTCCATTCGTCCTCTCCAGCGGGGCGGCGCCCCGGTTCAGGTATTCCAGATACGCGGCGTTGCCGCATCGTGGCCGGTCAGCGCCGGTCGCGCGCAGGCCCACAATCGCGAGAACCACTCGCGCCCCGGCTCGCAGGCCGGGCCCAGCCAGCGCGCGACGAGCACCCCGGGAAGCAGGGTCACCGCGCCCTCACCGGCAAACGGCTCGATCTCGCGGCAGACGTCGCGCAGGGCCTCATCGACTTGCGGCCCGACGATCCACAGCGTGCCGGTCACCGGCTGGCCGGCCAGCCCCACCGGCGAATCGAGCAAGGCGCCACCGCCATCGACGCGACCGCGTTCCAGCCAGACCGGGCGTCCATCGATGCGGATGCGCGTATGGCTCGAGTAGCGCCCGTGTGTGAAACGCTCGCCCGAGCCGGTGCGCCCGAAGCAGCTCATTTCGGCACCGATGAAGCACGCGCCGGCTTCCAGCTCGACGTACGTCGTCAGGGTCGCCTCGGCGCCGTCGAAGATGATGGCCTCCTGCGGCAGCCACTCGCAGATGCCGTCGTTGGCGACCCGCAGCGATTGCGTCATGGCAGCCTGCCGGCCACCGCTGCGATACCACTTGCCGGCCCCCGGCGTGGTCAGCAGCGCATGCGCGAGCGGGCCGACCTCGACCGAGATGTCCAGCGAATCGCCGCCGACGATGCCGGCCGGCGGATGCAGCACGATGGCGTGACACACGGCCTCGCCTTCCGGGTACAGCGGCTTCTGGATGCGCAGCGGGCCCGCATGACGGCTGTGCACCAGCACGGTGCGCAAGCCGCGTCGCTCGAAACCGAGATCGAGCGCAGCGCGCCAGCCCGCGGCCGGCGTCGGCGGCGCGAGCTCAGACGACATCAGGTGCGCGGGGTCGGCGGCAAGGTTCATGCAGGGCATTTAGCGAAACCCGTGCCATGTCTGTCTGGGTTGGGCAGAAACCCCGCGATCATTGGGAAAGGACACATTGCGCAGAAATCCGGGGCCGAGCCATGCACACTATCGGCCACGCAGCCGCCCCAAATCGGTGCATTGCGCACCATATCAGGGCGCACTCATGACAATCGGCGCGGCCATGCACCGCAGCGGTTCGCGGAGCAGCGTTGTTCACCGGCCTTCATCTCAACGCGGGTGCTGTGCAACGTACACCGTGCACGCCGATTCGCCGCCGGTGTAGGGGTTGGGAAACGGCACGACATGCGCGGCGACCGACCCAAAGACCTCGCCGAGCAAAGCCTCGAACCCGGCGTGCGGCGGATCGTCCGACCACAGCGCGAACACCCCATCGGACTTGAGTTGGCGCGTCATCGCGCGCAGGGACTCGGCGGTGTAGAAGCCGGCGTGCGATTCATTGAGCACATGCTGCGGCGTGTGGTCGATGTCGAGCAGGATGGCATCGAAGCGCCGGCCCGGCTCGCCCAGAAAACCGTCATCGGCGACTGCGAGTCGGAAGAAGTCGCCATGCACGAAGTTGCACCGCGCATCCGCCGTCAGCGTCGGCCCGAGCGGGCAGATGCCGGTCTCGTGCCATTCGATCACCGGCGCCAGCCAATCGACCACATGCAGCGAGCCCACCGCCGGGTTCTCCAGCACCGTCGCGGCGGTATAGCCCAACCCCAGCCCGCCGACGAGCACGTCCAGATCCGCACGCTCAAGCGGTGCCAGCCCTAGCCGTGCAAGCGCCTCCTCGCTGGCCGTGAACAGGCTCGACATCAGGAACTCGTCGTTGAGCTTGATCTCGTAGACGGTCACGCCGCCCAGGCGCACCTCGCTGCGGCGGCGGATGCTGACCGCACCGATGGGGGTTTCGCGGTAGTCCAGTTCGACGAATTCGATGTCCACGGCGTTCTCTGTCAGGAATGGGGCGACACGCGCTGTCGCGCAGGGTTCGGGTGAGACGGGTCAAGCCGCGGCCGGCAAGGAAGCCCGAAAGGACGGGGCAGCGGCCTGCTTGGCACGCAGACATCGTACCGGCCGCGCGCCCGGGACGCTCAGGCCGCTTCCTCGAACACCGCACCCGCCTCGCGCATCTCGCACAACGCATGCTCACCGCCTTCGACGGTGACCGGGCGCGTGGCCTCGGCCACGAGCACCGTGTCGAAGCCTTCACGACGCGCGTCAAGCACCGTGGCGCGCACGCACACGTCCTCTGCCAGGCCGCCGACCCACACGCGACGCACGTCGTGTGCGCGCAGGAAGTCGGCCAGGCCAGTGTCGTCGAAGGCGGAGTTCTGGTCGTGGTCGAAACGCACGCCCTTGGTGACCACGATGGTCTGCTCGGGCAACGCGAGATCGGGATGGAAGCGCGCGCCATCGCTGTCCTGCAGGCAGTGCACAGGCCACTGGCCACCGTGCTCGCTGAAGCTCGGATGATCGCGAGGGTGCCAGCAGCGCGAGGCGATGACCGGCACGCCGGCACGCACGGCCTCGTCGATGAGCCGGTTGAGCACCGGCACGACGCGGTCACCGGCGTCGATCGCCAGCGCCCCACCGGGGCAGAAGTCCTTTTGTACGTCGACGACGATCAGCGCGTCGCCGGGTTCGAATCGGGAATGCAAGGCCGTCGTGTTCATGGCGCACCTCCCTGTGTTGATTCGTGATGCGTGTTACTGGCTGGCGCGAATGCGCTCAGCCACCTGCTGTTGGTGCTCGCGCAGCGCGGCGCTGACCGACACCGGATAGCCCGGCTCGGCAGCTTCGAGCGCCTGCAGCGCATGGGGCAGGCGGGCGATGGATTCTTGAGCGTGCGTGCGCAGTGCATCGAGATCCGCCGGCGGGTGCAGGCGTCGGCCGTCGCGCATGACCGGGTGCAGCAGCGGCTCACCGGCCAGCGACTCGTCGGCACGGGCGATCACGTCACCGACCGCGCGACCATCGAGCAGGGTGCGAAACACCTGCTTGCGGCCGGGCAGCACGGGCTTGCCGCTGGAGAGTTTTAGGCGGCCGCGACCATCGTATTCGCACAGCTTGTAGGCGATGTCGAGGTTGGGCGCGTCGTCGGACACACCCATGCTGCTGCCCACGCCGAATCCCTCGATCGGCGCGCCGGCGGCGACCAGTTCAGCGATGCGGTCCTCGTCGAGGCCGCCGCTGGCGACGATGCCCACGTGCTGCAGGCCGGCGGCGTCGAGCAGGCGCCGGCTCGCGCGCGCGAGTTCCAGCAGATCGCCCGAATCGAGGCGTACCGCGCCGATGCGCGCCTCACCCGAGCACACCAGATCGATGACCTTGCGCACGCCGGCCAGCGTGTCATAGGTGTCGACCAGCACCACCGTGTCCGGAAAGGTCTGCGCGAAGGCGCGCAAGGCCTCCCGCTCGTCGTCGTGGGCCTGGACGTAGCTGTGGGCCATGGTGCCGGCCACCGGCACGCCCCACACCCGGCCGGCAAGCACGTTGGAGGTGGCGGCGATGCCAGCGATGTGAAAGGCGCGCGCGGCCTTGAGCGCCGCGTCGAAGCCGTGCATGCGGCGTGCGCCGAAGTCCAGCACCCGGCGCCCGGCCGCGGCGGCGACCATGCGCTGCGCCTTTGTCGCCAGCACGGTCTGCAACTGCATCTGGTTCATCACCAGGGTCTCGATCAACTGGGCTTCGGGCAAGGGTGCGACGACTTCGAGCAGCGGCTCGTCGGCGAATACCGGCGTGCCCTCGGACACGGCATGCACCGCGCCGGTGAAGCGAAAATCCCGCAGCCAGTCCAGAAAGGCCGGCGAAAAACGATCGAGCGAGGCGAGGTATTCGATATCACCGTCGTCGAAGCGAAAGGCCTCAAGATCGTCGAGCAGCGTGTCCAGCCCGCAGGCGACGAGGAAGTTGCGCCGCTGCGGCAATGCGCGCGAGAACAGGCTGAACACCGCCTCGCCGCGCATGCCCTGCTCAAAGTAGGCCTGCACCATGGTCAGTTCGTACAGGTCGGTGAACAGGCCCAGGCCGTGGCCGGCGGACACCTCGCGATGGTTCAGGGCGCGTCGCTCGTTCATTGTTCGCCCTCCGCACCGCTCAGGGCCTCGAGCACTTCGGCATGCATGTCGAGTGCAGCGCGGTCGAACAGCACGAAGCGGATCAGGCGCACCGAGGCCAGGCGCGGCGCGGCCTCGAGCACGGTCGCCAGCGCGATTTCCGTGGCTGCGCGCAGCGGATAGCCGAAGGCACCGGTGGAGATCGCCGGAAAGGCGAGCGAGCGCAGGCCTTCGCGCTCGGCCAGCGCCAGCGTGTTGCGATAGCACGCGGCGAGCAGTTCGTCGCCCGGTTCGTCGGCGCCGTAGACCGGCCCCAGGCAATGGATGACGTGACGGTTGGGCAGCGCGTGGGCGCCGGTGATCACCGCCTGGCCGGGGCGGATCGGCGCGAGCGGCCGGCACTCCCGCTCCAGACCGGGACCAGCCGCGCGGTGCAACGCGCCGGCCACGCCACCGCCGGTGCGCAACTCGGCGTTGGCGGCATTGACGACGGCGTCGATGTCCGACTGGGCGGCGATGTCGCCGACGACGCATTCGACGGTGATCTCATGCAGGGTCTTGCGGATCATGGCTCCCTCCTTTTCCGCTCGTGACGGCTTCGATGGGTGCCGCGGCGCAGATCGGGCGCCGGCAGATCATGTGTGTGTGTGGACGCCGGTCGCCCAAGGTCGTTCCGCGCCGGCGTCACACTCCGCCGATGCGGATGAAGCGCGCCATCTGGGTCGGCGCGCCGCGCGCCGGGTCATAGTCACCGACCTCGTCGAAATACACGTCGTAGCCGTTGCGTCCGGCCACGCCGGCGGCCCAGCGGCGGAACTTGGCGCGGTTCCACTCGAAGAAATGCCCGGGATGACGCATGTCGCCGGGCAGCAAACCGTAGAGCACGTTGTACTCCTGGTTCGGCGTCGTGACGATGACGGTGGCCGGCCGATAACCGCCGAACACCGCCGATTCGACGCGCGACAGGCGCGAGGGCTCGATGTGCTCGATGGTTTCGAGCAGCACCGCGGCGTCGAAGCCGACCATCGCCGCATCGTCCACCTCGAACGAGGCGTTCATCACGCGCACGCGAGCGTCGACCTCGTCCGGGTTCAGCCCCAGCCTGCGTCGTGCGTCGACCAGCGCGCGCTCGTCGATGTCGATGCCGACGATGCGCTCGATCTGCGGGTCACGCGCCAGGCGCAGCAGCAGGTCGCCGTTGCCGCAGCCCAGGTCGAGCACACTGCGCGCACCGCGCGCGATCAGGAAATCGAACACCCGGTCGAGGCGCTCGGTCTGCAGATCAGAGTCCATCGGGAATGCTCCAAATGGTTCCGGCAGCACGCGCTGCGCTTATCCGTTCTCTCGCTCGGCCACGCAATCGGGGCAGAACACTGCGGCCGGGTCGTGCGTGAGCCGTTTGGGGTCGATCTCGGCATCGCACTGGCAGCAATGTCCGAAGCTGCCGGCGTCGATGCGCGCGAGCGCCGCCTGCAGTCTGCGCCGGCTGGTGATCAGCCGGGCACGCAACTCCTGCGCCATGGCCTGCTGCTGCATCGCGTCCATGCGCGACAGACGGCCTACGCTGGCCTGGTCGAGCATCACCGTGCGGCCCGCGGACTCGGCCTCACGCAGGGATTCTTCGAGGTTCTGGAGATCGCCCGTGATGCGGGCGCGGAAGGTTTCCAGGTCAATCGTCATCGTTGCACTCCGGTTAGGGGCTTCCCGCGTGCTTCGCCGGCGCGCGACACGGGATGGGCATGCGGGCGTACGGCGACGCGCGCGCATGGGCAAGGGTGCAGTTCGATTACATGGGCCCGGTCATGATGTGTGTGGCCCGGAGTATAGCCCCGGGGCTGTCGCTCTTGTAGCGGCGTGCCCAAAGCGTGCGCGACATTGGCGGCGCGCACGGCCCCCTGTGGCGCCGATCCGGGGATGGGTCCATCAATAGAATTTATTTATGCATTTCATTGTGTTGCATCGCAGCATGCCGTATGATGCGCGGTTTTCCGCTGTACGCCTTCCCGGAGCAGTCCCTTGTAATTCGCTCGACCCGACTTCCATCCATGCCGCCGCGACCACCCGCACTCCGGCCGGAAGTCCGCCCGCTCCGCCCCCACGAGATTCCGAACAATCGCTGCCTGCACGCAGCCCGGCATCGCATGCGTCCGCCAAGCGCGGCCGTCGCGCGGCCATCACCGAACTCAGCCCATGTTTCAGACAATTCGCAAAGACTGGTTTTCCAATATCCGCGGCGACACGCTTGCCGGCCTCGTGGTGGCGCTCGCGCTGATTCCCGAGGCCATCGCCTTCTCGATCATCGCCGGCGTCGACCCGAAAGTAGGCCTCTACGCGTCGTTCTCGATGGCCGTCGTGATCGCCTTCACCGGCGGGCGGCCTGGCATGATCTCGGCCGCCACCGGCGCGATGGCGCTGCTGATGGTCACGCTGGTCAAGGAACATGGCCTGGAGTATCTGCTCGCTGCCACGGTGCTCACCGGTGTGCTGCAGATCGCCGCCGGCCTGCTGCGACTCGACCTGCTGATGCGCTTCGTGTCGCGCTCGGTCGTCACCGGCTTCGTCAATGCGCTGGCGATCCTGATCTTCCTCGCACAACTGCCCGAACTCACCAACGTGACGTGGGAGGTGTATGCGATGACTGCCGGCGGCCTGGCCATCATTTACCTGCTGCCGATGGTGACCAAGTCGATTCCGTCGCCGCTGGTGACCATCGTTGTGCTCACCGCGATCGCGATGTGGCTGAACCTGGACGTGCGCACCGTGGGCGACATGGGCGAGCTGCCCGACAGCCTGCCGATGTTCCTGATCCCCGACATCCCGCTGAACTTCGAGACGCTCGCGATCATCTTCCCGTACTCACTGACGCTGATGGTGGTCGGCCTGCTCGAATCGCTGATGACCGCGACCATCGTCGACGACCTCACCGACACCAATAGCGACAAGCGCCGCGAGTGCATCGGCCAGGGCACGGCCAACATCGCCACCGGCTTCATCGGCGGCATGGCGAGCTGCGCGATGATTGGCCAGTCGGTGATCAACATCAAATCCGGCGGCCGCGGTCGCCTGTCCTGCCTGCTCGCGGGCGTGTTCCTGCTGATCATGGTGGTGTTCCTCGACGAGTGGGTCGCGCAGATCCCGATGGCCGCGCTGGTGGCGGTGATGATCATGGTGTCCATCGGCACCTTCGACTGGAGCTCGATCCGCAAGCTGCGCGAACACCCGCCCAGCTCCAGCGTCGTGATGATCGCCACGGTCGTGGTGGTGGTGGCAACGCATGACCTGGCCAAGGGCGTGCTGGTCGGCGTACTGTTGTCGGGCATCTTCTTCGCGCACAAGGTCGGCCGCGTGCTGCGCATCGACTCGCGCACCGACGACCACGGCCGCGTACGCAGCTACCAGGTGGTCGGACAGGTATTCTTCGCTTCGGCCGGCACCTTCATGGCCGGTTTCGACTTCAAGGAAGTCATCGAGCGTGTGCGCATCGACGTCTCCCGCGCACATTTCTGGGACATCACGGCGATCGACGCGCTCGACCGCGCGGTGATCAAGTTCCGCCGCGAGGCCACCGAGGTCGAGATCATCGGCCTGGACGAGGCGAGCAAGACGCTGGTCGACCGTTTCGCGATCCACGACAAGCCGGACGCCGTCGAACGACTGATGGGCGGACACTGAGGATGACGAACATGAACAAGGTAATTGGCTGCATCGACGGCACCGAAACCTCGGCCACGGTGTGCGAGTACGCCGCCTGGTCGGCGCTGCGCATGGGCGCGCCGCTGGAATTCCTGCACGTCATCGATCGCCATCAGGAAGTGGCGCCGGTGAGCGACTTTTCCGGCAATCTCAAGGTCGGCGCCCAGGATGAGCTGCTGCAGCAACTGGCCGAGCTCGACGCCCAACGCAGCAAGATTGCGCAGGAACACGGTCGCATCCTGGTCGACGCCGCGCGCAGTCGCGCCGCCGAACTCGGCGTGAAGGCGCCGGAAGGCCGCCAGCGCCACGGCACCCTGGTCGAGACGCTGGGCGAGATGGAAGAGGACACACGCCTGATCGTGCTCGGTCGCCGCCATGTCGGTGCCGCAACCCCCGACCAGCCGGTGCAGAACCACCGCCTGGAGCGCGTGATCCGCGCCATCCACAAGCCCATCCTCGCGACCGCTGCGCACTACAAGACGCCTGAGCGCTTCATGATCGCCTTCGACGGCAGCCCCACCGGACGCAAGACGGTCGAGCGTGTCGCCGCCAGCCCGCTGCTGGTCGGTCTGCCGGTGCATGTGGTCACGGCCGGCAGCGGTGCGTCGGCAAACGACGCACTGGGCTGGGCAAAGAGCGAACTGGAAGCGCGCGGCTTCGACGTCACCACCGCCAGCCGAGACGGCGACGCCGACCGGGCGCTGGGCGACTACACCACCGAACACGCGATGGATCTGGTGGTGATCGGCGCCTACGGCCATTCACGCATCCGCCACCTGATGATCGGCAGCACCACCACCACGCTGCTGCGCACGCTGCCGGTACCGGTACTGGTCCTGCGCTAGGGGACGAATTGGAGCACACACGGAAAAGCCACCGGGTCGCGAAACCCGGTGGCTTTTTTCGTGGCGGAAGGCAGATTACGGGTTCGCGTTCGGGAAGAACAACTGCTCACCGCCGATCTTGTATTCGGCAATCGCGGCCTGGCCTTCGGCTGACACCAGCCAGTCGATGAACTGCTGGCCCGCCGCCTTCTTCACGTGGGCGTGCTTGTCGGGATTGACCAGAATCACGCCGTACTGGTTGTACAGACGCTCGTCGCCCTCGACCAGAATCGCCAGATCGGCGCGGTTGCTGAAATTCAGCCAGGTCGCGCGGTCGGACATCACATAGGCACCCGTGGACGCGGCGATGTTGAGCGCCGGGCCCATGCCGCAGCCGCACTCCTTGTAGCCCGTGCCCTTGTCCTCGACACCGGCCGCCTTCCAGAAACGCAGCTCGGCCGAATGCGTGCCACTGCTGTCGCCGCGCGAGACGAAGCCGGCGTTGGCGGCAGCGACCTTCTTCAGCGCGGCGGTGATGTCGTCGCCCGCCGCGACGGCCGGGTCGGATTGGTCGCCGATCAGCACGAAGTCGTTGTACATCACCGGGAAGCGCTCCACGCCGTAGCCTTCCTCGACGAACTTTTCCTCGGCCACGACGTTGTGCACGAACAGCACATCGGCGTCTCCGCGCCGGCCCGTCTCCAGCGCCTGGCCCGTGCCCTGCGCGACGACGCGCACCTCGATGCCGCTGCTCTTCTCGAAGATCGGCAGGATGTGGCCGAAGAGGCCGGATTGCTCGGTCGAAGTCGTCGACGCGACGACGATGGATTCGGCCTGCGCAGACGCGGCGACGGCCGTGACGGCGAGCGCGGCGAACACGCCGCGCAGCGAACGGATGACGGATGGATTCATGAAAAACTCCAGATCGGGTGTCGGTGGGAGGACACCGGCTGGGAGGCGCCTCATTGCCGGATTTGGCGTATTCTGGTGTTCGTGATTACTTTCAGCAATATGAAGCCTCGTGCATAGGATCCAGTTCAACTACGTTCTCGCCGACCACCGCGGTCCGGCGCAAATTCGCAACCCGCTGATCGACCTGCTGCATGCCGTCGAGGACAACGGCTCGATCTCCGCCGCCGCGCGTCAGCTCGGCTACTCCTACCGCCACGTATGGGGTGAGCTGAAACGCTGGGAGACCGAGCTGGGCCACCTGTTGATCGTGTGGGAGAAAGGCCAGCCGGCACGGCTCACCGAGTTCGGCACCAAACTGCTGTGGGCAGAACGCCAGGCCCAGGCGCGGCTGCAGGCGCAGATCGACAACCTGCGTGCCGATCTGGAGCGCGCCTACGCCGTGGCCTTCGACGACTCCATCCACGTGCTGAGCTTTCATGCCAGCCACGACGAGGCGCTGTCCGCACTGCGCGAACAGGCGCGCGGTCAGAACCTGCATCTGGACATCCGCTTCACCGGCAGCGTCGATGCCATCCGCGCATTGAACGAGGGCCGCTGCATGATGGCCGGCTTTCACACACGCCTGCAGCCGGCGCGCGGCTCGCTCGCCTATCGCACCTACAAGCCCATGCTCAAACCGGGTCTGCACAAGATCATCGGATTCGCACGCCGCACCCAGGGGCTAATCGTCGCGCCCGGCAACCCGCTCGGCCTGACCGGGCTGCGCAGCCTGACGGCCCGCAAAGTGCGCTTCGTCAACCGAGCACTCGGTACCGGCACTCGGCTGCTGCTCGACGAGTTGCTGGCGGAACAGGGCATTGCTGCGGATTCGATTCGCGGATTCGACAGCGCCGAACCTTCACACACCGCCGTCGCACAGGCCGTGGCCGCCGGTCAGGCCGACGTCGGGCTGGGCATCGAGGCGGCAGCGCACGCACGCGGGCTGGATTTCGTGCCCATCGTCGAAGAGCAATACCACCTCGCCTGCCTCAAGTCGGCGCTGGCCGAATCGGGCATCCTGGCCTTGCTGCAACTGCTCGGAGATTCAGACTGGCAGCGCATGCTGGCGAAGCTGCCCGGCTACGCGCCGGACCACTGCGGCGAGGTGCTGGCGATGAGCCGCGTGCTGCCGTGGTGGCGGTATCGCACGCAGAAACACCCGGCGGCGTAGGCGCTGCTCACGCCTCCAGCAACGCCGCCGACTTGATCTGCGCCCACACTGCGCAACCCGGCACCAGCCCCAGCCGGTCAGCCGAGCACCGCGTGATGCGCGCGAGCAGCGACACGCCGCCAGCGTCGAGCCGGATCATCGCGTAGGCCGGGCCATCGGCCGGCGCGATCTCCACCACCGTCGCGGCAATCTGGTTGTTGGTACTGCTGCCTTCCACCCGCGTCAGCGCCACGCTCACGTCGCGCGCATGTACGCGCACCCGCAGCGATTCGCCCGGCGCGCGCGTGCTGCGCGGCACGACCAGCTCGCCACCGGCAAACGCCAGCCGCGACAGATGCCATTTGTCGTTGTGGTCCTCCACCGTCGTTTCGATCATCACGCTGGCCTCGGCATCGGTTGCCAGCGACAGGTCGGTGCGCGAGAGCATCGCCTGCAGCGGGCCGCTGGCGCGTTCGCGCCCGGCTTCGATCAGCACCAGATGGTCGGCCAGCCGGATCACCTCGTCGTGGGCGTGGCTGACGTAGAGCATCGGAATGTCCAGCTCGTCGCGCAGGCGCTCCAGATACGGCAGGATTTCCAGCTTGCGCGTGCGGTCGAGCGCGGAGAGCGGCTCATCGAGCAACAGCAGACGCGGGCTGGTCAGCAGGGCGCGGCCCAGCGACACGCGCTGGCGCTCGCCGCCCGAGAGCTGATCCGGATGGCGCTGCAGCAACGGCGCCAGATCGAGCAGCGCGACCACTTCCTCCTCGCCGATGCGCCGCTCGGCCGGCGGCGTGCGCTTGTAGCCGTAGCGCAGGTTGTCGCGCGCATTCAGATGCGGGAACAGGCTGGCCTCCTGGAAAACGTAGCCGAGCCGGCGCTCATGCGTAGCCACGAAGCGACTTCCGTCCTGCCAGACTTCGTCACCGAACACCACGCGCCCTTCGGCCGCCTGCTCCAGCCCGGCGATGCAGCGCAGCAGCGTGGTCTTGCCGGCGCCGGACGGGCCGAACAGTGCGGTGACGCCGCGCGCAGGCAGCTTCAGGTCGACATCGAGCAGGAAGTCGCCGCGATCCATCCGCAAACGTGCGTCTATCGTCATTGCGCAACCCCCACCACCTTGAAGCGGCGATTGATCGCGTACACCAGCAGCAGCAACGAGAACGACAACACCACCAGCACCGCGGCAAGGCCGTGTGCCGATGCGTAGTCCATCGCCTCGACATGGTTGTAGATGGCAATCGACGCGACCTGGGTGTGGCCCGGGATGTTGCCGCCGAGCATGATGATTACGCCGAACTCGCCCAGCGTATGCGCAAACGACAGCACCGCCGCGGTCAGGAAACCGCGCCGCGCCAGCGGCAGCGCGATGCTGAGGAATCGGTCGAGCGGGCCTGCACGCAGGGTCGCCGCAGCTTCGAGCACGCGCGCGCCAGTGGCCTGAAATGCGTTCTGCAGCGGCTGCACCGCGAAGGGGAGCGAATAGATCATCGAGCCGATGACCAGCCCGGTAAAACTGAAGGCCAGATGACCGACGCCGATGCGCTCCAGAAAGCCGCCGACCGCACCCTGCGGCCCGAGCAGTAGCAACAGGTAGAAGCCGATGACGGTCGGCGGCAGCACCAGCGGCATCGACACCACGGCCTCGATCACGGTCTTGATGCGCGAGCGCGTCTGCGACAGCCACCAGGCTAGCGGCGTGACGCACACCAGCAGCAGCGCCGTGCTGATCGCAGCGAGCTTGAAAGTGATCCACAGCGCGGTGGTGTCTTGCGGGGAGAGCATGCTCAATCCAGCCGGTAGCCGGCCTGCTCGATTACCGCGCGGGCCTCGGGACTGCGCAGCCAGGCGAGAAAATCACGCGCCGCGTCGGGCTGCGCGGCGCGCGTGAGCAGCACGGCCGACTGGCCGATGGGCGTGTACATGTCTGGCGGCGGAAGCCAGCGGGAGCCGGCGATATCGCTCGCCTGCACCTGGGCCAGCGCGACAAATCCAAGCTCCGCTGCACCACTGGCGATCTGGCCATAGGTCTGGCCGATGGACTTTCCGCGCACCAGCCGGCCGGCACCGTCGAGCGCTCCGAACACGCCGCGCTCGCGCAGCACTTGTTCGGCGGCCAGTCCGTAGGGTGCGAGGCGCGGGTCGGCGATGGCGAGGAAACGGTAGTCACCGCGTTCGAGCACCGCCCCATTGGCATCGACCACGCCGGGCCGGGCGCTCCACAGCACCAGCACGCCATAGGCGTAGACGAAGCGCGTGCCGTCCACGCCATGGCCTTCGGCTTCGAGGCGCGCAGGCCGCTCGGTGTCGGCCGACAGGAAGACGTCGAACGGCGCGCCGTTGACGATCTGGGTGTAGAGCGCACCCGACGCGCCGGCGCTGATCGCCAGCCGATGTCCGCTGCGCTCGGCATACAGCGCTGCGAGTTGCTGCAAGGTGTTCTGGAAGTTGGCCGCGACCGCGACGCGAATCTCCGCGGCCTGCAGGGCAGCGGCCGACAGCAACAGCGCAAGAGCCAGCAGCCTGCGCATCACAGGAACAGGTAACTGCAGATCGCCACCGCCGCCATCACGGCGATCACGTCCGCGGTCAGCGCCGCGGCCAGCGTGTGGCGCATGCGGCGGATCTGCACCGCGCCGAAATACACCGCCAGCACGTAGAAAGTGGTTTCGGTCGAGCCCTGCAGCGTGGTCACCAGCATGCCGACGTAGCTGTCGGGGCCGATCGCCGGGTCGTTGATGATGGAGGCCATGACACCATAGGCGCCGGAACCGGACAAAGGCCGCAACAGCGCCATCGGCAGCGCCTCGGCGGGCAGGCCGACCTTGCCGGTGAGCGCACCCAGCGTGGCCACCATGTAGTCCATCGCCCCGCTGGCGCGGAACATGCCGACCGCAACGAGAATCGCCACCAGATACGGAATGATGCGCAGCGCTACCTGGAAGCCGTCCTTGGCGCCTTCGACGAAGACCTCGTAGATGCGCACGCCGCGAACGGCGCCGAACACCAGAAAACCGACCATCAGGCCGGGCACGATCCACGGCGAGAGCGCGCGACCGTAGACGATGGTCAGCGGAATCAGCGCGAACAGCGTAGCCAGGGCGGCGATCGACACCCACAGCGGATAGGCGCCGGTGTCCTCGATCTGCTCGCCTTCCTGATTCACCCACGGTCGATCGACGGGTGCCGCATCGGGGTCGAGCGGCCCCACCGGGAAGAAGCGCCGGTACATGAACGCCGCGGAAACGGCGGCGATCGTCGCGCAAATGGTCGCGAACAGCGTCGTGGGAAGGATGGCGGCCGGATCGGCCGATCCGGCCGCGGCACGGATCGCGATGACGCCGGTTGGCAGCAGCGTAATGCTCGAGGTGTTGATCGCGAGGAACAGCGCCATCGCGTTGGTCGCCGTACCCGGTCGCGTGTTGAGCTTGTCGAGTTCCTGCATCGCGCGGATGCCGAAGGGCGTGGCGGCATTGCCCAGACCCAGCGCGTTGGCCGACATGTTGAGGATCATCGCGCCCATCGCCGGATGGTTGGGCGGCACCTCGGGAAACAGCCGTGTCATCAGCGGGCGGATCAGCTTGGCGATGATCACCAGCATGCCGCCGGCCTCGGCGACCTTCATCAGGCCCAGGAAAAGCGTCATCACGCCGACCAGGCCCAGCGCCAGTTCCACCGCGCCACCGGCCGCGTCGATCATGCCCGACGAGAGCACCTCCATCGGGGATGGCTGGCCCTCGACCGGCACGTGGCCGATCTGACGCCAGGCCGCCGCGGCGAAGGCGATCAGGACGATGCCGAGGAAGATACCGTTCATCGCGGAGCCTCCGGCCGGCGGGCGCGCGGGAGGCGGACGGGGGCGTGCGAAACGGTCACGGGGCTGCGGCTCCTGCGTGCGGGGCGTGCGTTGCGACGGAAAGCCGCCATGTAATCACGCCACCCCGCGCGGCACAAGCCGCGACCGGTTGCGAAATGCTGCGCGCGCCGCGGGCCTGGTCGGCCCGCGAGCGTTCACTCGTG
>JACESY010000048.1 GCA_013911595.1 Azoarcus sp. | reverse complement strand
GACCCACACCTCGGTGTTGAAGCGGCGCACCGCGCGCGCGGCTTCCAGCCCGAGCAGGCCGCCGCCGATGACGATGGTCACGCGTGAGCGCACCAAGCGCGCCTGCAAGCGCTGCGCGTCGGCCAGGTCACGAAAGGTAAATACGCCCGACAGCTCGACGCCGGGAATCGCCGGCACGTGCGGCTGCGAACCGGTGGCCAGCACCAGGTGCGAATAGGGCTGCTCCGCGCCCGAGGCGTCGCGCACCACACCGGCGGCACGGTCGATGGACTCGACGCGCAGCCCGAAGCGGCACTCGACGTTGTCCGGGATCGTGATCGAGCCGGCCGGCCCGTCGACCAGCGACTGCCAGCTCACCTCGCCGGCGAGCAGCGCCGAGAGCTTGATCCGGTTGTACGGCTGCCACGGCTCGTCGCCGTACCATACGAGCGCCGCGTCGGGACGTCGGCGCACGATCTCCTGCACCGCGCGCACGCCGGCCGGGCCTGCACCGACGACCACGACCGGCGCATCGGCTGCGGCCGCGGCGACATCGGCGGGACGAAGGGATACGGCGAGGTCCATTCGCATCTCCTGCTGGGCAGACGAAAAAACGGCGCACACCCCTGGCTCGCGCGAGATGCGCACTGCCGGGGATGGACGCCGTTGTCCTGAATCGATGTTGCAGCGCAGGATCGCCATTGACCCTGTCACGATCACGGTCTAGCAGTTTGCATGCCAAACCCTCTGAAACGAACCCAATGCGCTGTATTTAAATGGCTTTAATAGAACGATCAGACACAGGCGATGCTCAGGACGAGCACGCCGAGGCACTGCTGCGGTGCAAGATCCACAGCGGCGCGCACGTTGCGAGTGCGGTTGATGGCAGTCTGGAGCGGGTCAAGGTGCACCCGACGGCGCGCCGGGAAGTCAGTCGGCGCCGGCGACCACCAGTTCATCGCGGCAATGCGTGGCACTCAGCTCGTGTGCCTGGTGCGTGAGCTTCTCGCACGCGGGCACAAGCTCACGCGGCGCGGCCGGCTCGAACGCGGGCGCGAACATCAGCACCAGCACGATCGGCACGATCAGGGCGCAAATGGCGTGAATGCGTTGAGCGGGTGTGAGTCGGGGCATTGGGGTTCCGTGATCTGGATCAAGCGATCCACCCACGGCCCCATGCATCATGCGTGCCAGTGCCCGAACAAGCGAGAAATGGCGTAAATCCGGGCCATTGGAAAGCGAATGGCGAGGCAGGACGCACACGATGGGTGCGCCCGGCAGGCCCGGCGCACCGCAGCCGTGCGCATGGACACGATCAGTGGCGGCGTGCGCCCCCCTCGTCGCCGAGAAAATCCGAGAAGCCGAGCACCGCCTCGGCCACCTCGACCAGACGCTTGCCACGGTCCATCGCCGTCTGACGCAGCATGCGGTAGGCCTGATCCTCGGACAGATCCCGGTGCTTCATCAGCACGCCCTTTGCGCGCTCGATGATCTTGCGCTCGGCCAGCGCACCGCGCGCGCGCGCGAGTTCGTCACCCATGTCCTGCAGGCGGCGCGACTGGGCACGCACTAGGTCCAGGATGGAGCGGCCGAGCTGCGGATTGAGCGCATCGTCAAGGCTCTCCTCGTCGCCGGTCGGCATCGCGGTGTCAAAGAAGACAGCCACCGGCGCGGCGTGCGCGGCCTCACCGGTGGCGAAGGCCGCGAGCAGCGCAGCATGGTCTTCAAGCGCGCTCTGGGCTTCGAGCGTCTTGCGTTCGGCCAGATGCAGCAGCTCGACCGCGAGCCGGTCTTCGAGCAGCTTCATCGCATCGATGCGACGCGTGGCCAGTTCGAACCATGCCTCGCTACCGTCGGGCAGCGCCGTCGAGTTGGCCTGCACCGACACGGCCATGCGGCGCAACCTTTCCAGATCGGCCGCGTCGACCGATGGCAGCGAATCCTGCCAGGCTGCTGCGGAAGCCGGATCGGCGAACTCGGCGAAGATGTCGAAACAGCGTTGCTGAGCGTCGATCAAATGCACGAGACGATGCTGACGCGCGGCATCGAAATGACCCAGCGCAAAGCCGGCCGCCACCGTGGCGCGTTCCTGCCCGGCCAGCTCCTTGCCCTGCATGAAGTTGAACAGCGCGACGAGCGCACGCGACACGTCCGGATCACCGGCACTGTCGGCGGCCTCGAATACCACCGCCAGCAGACCACCGATCAGACGCGTATAGGCCTCGAGGATCTGCTCGGGAGAGAGTTCGAGCGCGCGTACCTGGCCACGCAGCGCAGGCAGCGCGTCGAGCCCGTGCACCACGGCTGCGATGCGCGAGAACAGGCGCGCGCCGCCGGACAACAGGCCCGATTCGGTGTCGAGTCGATCGAAACCGGCACGGACCTCGGCCTCGACCGCATCGCTGTCGGCGATGCGGCTGTCGAGTTGGTCGATGAAGCGCGCGCCACGCGAAGCGGAATAGACGTTGGATACGCCGCGTTCGCGCTGCAGCATGTGAATGAGTTGCCCGATGCCGCTGACCAGCTCGCAGGTCAGCGCGAGCTGTTCCAGGCCGTGAATCTCGCAGCGTCGGGCTGCGATGAGGAACTTGAGTGCCGAGGGCATGCCGCCTCCTTGCCTGCCACGCGTTCGCCGCCGGAGCGAACGCGTGGACACTGTCGATGGGAATGTCGACATTCCAGCAAGGAGCGTGCCCGCGCTACTCGGAGCGGCTACGCTGTCGTACCGCTTCGAACAGACAGATGCCGCTAGCCACCGAGACGTTGAGACTCTCGACGCTACCATGCATCGGAATGCGTACCAGCTCGTCGCAGGTCTCGCGCGTGAGACGCCGCATGCCGTCGCCCTCCGAGCCCAGCACCAGCGCCAGGGGCCCGGTCAGAGCGGCCTCGAACACCGAGCGCTCGGCTTCGTCGGCGGCGCCCACCACGTGTACGCCAGCCTCCTGCATCTCGCGCAAGGCGCGGGCAAGATTGGTGACGGTGACGTAGGGCACGCTGTCGGCCGCACCACTGGCGACCTTGATGGCGGTCGCGTTGAGACCGACGGCGCGGTCCTTCGGGGCGATGACCGCATGTGCGCCGGCCGCATCGGCGACCCGCAGGCACGCACCAAGATTGTGCGGATCCTGCACGCCATCGAGTACGAGCAGCAGCGCGTCGCCCTCGATGGTCTCGAGCACGTCCGCCAGTTTCAGTTCGCGGCTGCGCGCGTCGATACGGGCGATCACGCCCTGGTGGCGGCGCGTACCAACCATGCGCTCTAAGCGCTCGTTGTCGGCGGCAATGATGCGCACGCCCTCGGCCTCGGCGATCTTGCTGACCTCGCGCATGCGAATGTCGCTGCGGCTGTCGGCCACGTAGAGCTCGAAGATGCCGCCAGCGTCGCGGCGCAGCTTACCGAGTACGGCATGAAAACCGTAGATGAGGCGGCTTTCACGGCCGCCGGACTTTCCAGAATCAGCCATTGTTCGCCGCCTTTCTGCCGCCACGCGAGCCGCCGCGGCGGTTGCGCTTCTTCGCTGCAGGTTTGTCACCGGACGGGGCCACTGCCGGCTTCGCTGCCTCGGCCTTGGCCTTCTTCCCCTTGGACGATGCGCTCGACGAGCGGCCGCGACCCTTGCGCGGTGCAGCCGGAGCTTCCGTCTTCGGGGCCGTCGCTTCGCGATCGCGTGCGGTCTTGCCGCTGCGCTCGGTCGGTCGTGCCTCGCCCTCGATCAGGCGGAAGTCGATCTTGGCGGTCTCGAGATCGACGCGCACCACCTGCACGCGCACGCGGTCGGACAGGCGGTAGCGCGTGGCGGTGCGCTCGCCAGCCAGTTCGTGGCGGGTCTCGTCGTAGTGGAAGTAGTCCGAACCGAGTTCGGAGATGTGCACCAGCCCTTCGATGAAGATGTCGTCGAGGGCGACGAACAGGCCGAAGGGCACGACCGACGAAACGCTGCCGACGAACTCCTCGCCGACGCGATCCTGCATGAACCAGCACTTGAGCCAGGCGACGACGTCGCGCGTGGCCTCATCCGCTCGCCGCTCGGTGCCCGAGCAGTGCAGGCCGACCTGCTCCCAGTCCCCCGGGCTGTAATGCGTGCTCGCCAGCGCGGCTTTGATCGCACGGTGTACGAGCAGGTCCGGGTAGCGCCGGATGGGTGAGGTGAAGTGGGTATAGGCCTCGTAGGCCAGACCGAAGTGGCCGACGTTGTCCGGGCTGTACATGGCCTGCTTGAGCGAGCGCAGCATTACGGTCTGCAACAGGGCCGCGTCCGGGCGCTCACGCACCGCGGCAAGCAGCGTCCCGTAGTCCTTGGCATGGGGCTCGTCGCCGCCCTCCAGGGTCAGGCCGAACTCGCGCAGGAAGCCGCGCAGGCGCTCCAGGCGATCGGGCGCGGGGCCTTCGTGGATGCGGTACAGCGCCGGCTGTTCGCGCGACTGCAGGAAGTCGGACGCACACACGTTGGCCGCCAGCATGCATTCCTCGATCAGGCGATGGGCGTCGTTGCGCACCTGCGGCACGATGCGTTCGATCTTGCCGTTGTCGTCGAAGATCATGCGCGTCTCGGTCGTCTCGAAGTCGATCGCGCCGCGCTTGGCGCGCGCCTTGAGCAGCACGCGGAACAACTTGTCGAGGTTCTCCAAATGCGGCAGCAGCGGCGCGAGCTCGCGCCGCATGTCCGGATCCTCGTCGTAGAGCGCAGCTGCGACCTTGTTGTAGGTCAGCCGTGCGTGGGAGAAGATCACGCCCTCGTAGAAGCTGTAGTCGACGATCTCGCCGCGCGCATCGAGATTCATGTCGCACACCATCGCCAGACGATCGATGCCCGGCACCAGCGAGCACAGGCCGTTGGACAGCTTCTCGGGCAGCATCGGGATGACGCGTCGCGGGAAATACACCGAGTTGCCACGCTCGAAGGCTTCCACGTCGAGCGGCGTACCCGGTTCGACGTAATGCGAGACGTCGGCGATCGCGACAATCAGCCGATAGCCGCGCCCGGAGCGCTCGCAGTAGACGGCGTCATCGAAGTCCTTGGCGGTCTCGTCGTCGATGGTCACCAGCGGCAGTTCGGTGATGTCGACGCGTCCCTTGCGATCCTTGCGGCGCACGGCCTCGGGCAGCTTGCGCGCCTGGGCGCGCGCCTCAGGCGAGAACACGAAGGGGAGCGCGTGCTTGCGCAGCGCGATCTCGATCTCCATGCCCGGATCGGCATAGTTGCCGATGACCTCGACCACACGCCCGATGGGCTGCGAGACCTTGGTGGGCTGCTCGATCAGCTCGACCGTGACCACCTGCCCCGCGCGGGGCCGCTTGCCCCCCGGCGCGACCAGGATATCCTGCGCGATGCGCCGGTCCTCGGGCACCACCAGCAGCACGCCGTGCTCGTCGAGCACGCGCCCGACCACGCGCATGTTGCCGCGCTCGAGGATCTCGACGATCTTGCCTTCCGGGCGGCCCCGGCGATCGGTGCCGGTGATGCGCGCGATGACGCGGTCGCCGTGCAGCACCTCGCGCATCTCCTTGGGACCGAGGAACAGATCCGGCTGCTTGTCCTCACGCACCAGGAAACCGAAGCCGTCGGCGTGGCCCTGCACGCGACCGCGCACCAGATCGGCCTTGTCCGGCAGGATGAAGGTGCCACGCCGGTTGCGCAGTACCTGGCCGTCGCGTTCCATCGCGCGCACGCGGCGCTCGAACAGGTCGAACTCATCCTCGACCACGTCCAGCGCCTCGCACAGTTCCTCGAAGCGCATCGGCACGCCGCGTTCGGCGAGGATTTGCTCGACGTATTCGCGGCTGGGCAGCGGATGATCGTACTGCTCGCGTTCGCGTTCGAAGAAGGGATCGGCGCGGCGTACCGGGCTGAGTTCGTTCGAAGTTTCGTTTTTGCTTTTTCTGTTCATTGACAAATTCGTTCGTGTGCTTATAATGCGCGGCTCTTGCCCAGATGGCGGAATTGGTAGACGCGCTGGTTTCAGGTACCAGTGCCGCAAGGCGTGGAGGTTCGAGTCCTCTTCTGGGCACCAGTTTCGATGAAAAGCCGACCACCGTGTCGGCTTTTTGTTTTTCTATCGCCGGCGTTGCTACTGTCGGCAAGCACAAAGCCGGTCATTCGACCGGCTTTGCGCGTTTTCGCGGGATCAGGCGCCGAACGGATGGCGACGCAGGATGGTCTCATCCCGCTCCGGTCCGGTCGAGATCACGTCGATCGGGATCTCGCAGATCTCCTCGATGCGGTGCAGATAGGCACGCGCTTCGAACGGCAGCGCCTCCCAGCTCTGCGCGCCGAACGTGCTGGCGCTCCAGCCCGGCATGGTCTCGAATACCGGCTCGCAGCGACGCACCTCCTCGGCACCCATCGGCAACAAGTCGATCTTCTCTCCGTCGAGCATGTAGCCGGTGCAGATCTGCAACTCGGGCAGGCCGTCGAGCACGTCGAGCTTGGTAATGCACAGCCCGGTCACGCCGTTGATGATGATCGAACGCTTGAGCGCGGCCAGATCCAGCCAGCCGCAGCGGCGCTTGCGCCCGGTCACGGTGCCGAACTCGCGCCCCTTGCTCGACATCTGCTCACCCGGCGAACCGGCCGTCTCGATGTCGACCTCGGTCGGGAACGGACCGGCACCCACACGCGTGCAATAGGCTTTGGTGATGCCCAGCACGTAGTGCAATCGCCCCGGGCCGACGCCGGCGCCTGCCGAAGCCTGGCCGGCCACGCAGTTGCTCGAAGTCACAAACGGGTAGGTACCGTGGTCGATGTCGAGCAGCACGCCCTGCGCGCCCTCGAACAGCAGGTTGCCGCCGTTCTTGTTCACCGCATACAGTTCGGCAGAGACGTCGGCCACCATCGGTCGAATCTCGTCGGCGTCCGCCATGGCCTGCTCGAACACGGCGTCGAACTCGACCGCCGCCTGGCCGAGCTGGCCGACCAGAAAATAGTTGTGATATTCGATGTTCTCGCGCAGCTTGGCCGCGAAACGCTCACGATCGAACAGGTCATAGACGCGCAGCGCGCGGCGAGCGACCTTGTCCTCGTAGGCCGGGCCGATGCCCTTGCCGGTGGTGCCGATCTTGTCGGCGCTCGCACGCGCAGCCTCGCGCGCCTGGTCGAGCGCGACGTGATACGGCAGGATCAGCGGGCAGCCCGGACTGATGCGCAGACGGTCACGCACTTTGATTCCGCCGGCCTCGAGCTTGCGGATCTCGGACAGCAGGTGGTGCGCATCGAGCACCACGCCGTTGCCGATGTAGCAGGCCTTGCCCTCGCGCACGATGCCCGAGGGCACGAGGTTGAGTTTGTACTCCTGATCACCGATGACCAGCGTGTGGCCGGCATTGTGGCCACCCTGAAAGCGCACCACGCCATCGGCGTGGTCGGTCAGCCAGTCGACGATCTTACCTTTGCCCTCGTCGCCCCATTGGGTACCGACGACGACTACGTTCTTAGCCATGTGCTTACCTTTCTTCGGAGAGCGGCGCGACGGTCCAGCCGTCGCCGCCCGATACCAGTTGCCGGTCGCAGCCGGCGGCGTTCCATGTGCCCGCGTGCCCGGGCAGTTCCGTAACGACGACTTCGCCGCCGGCGCGCAACGCGGCGACGGCTTCGGCCAGCGCCGGGTCGTCGACCATCGGCGCAAGAATCGCACCGCGTACCGGTGCACCCGCTCCGCGCGTGGCGAAACGACGCAGATCGAGGCTGAAGCCGGTGGCCGGTCGGCCGCGACCGAAGGCCTCGCCGATGGCGTCATAGCGGCCACCCAGCGCGAGCGCCGCCGGCGAACCGCCAGCGTAGGCGGCGAACACTGCGCCGCTGTGATAGTGATAGCCGCGCAGATCGGCCAGATCGAAGGACAGTGGCAGATCGCGCAGCAGGCCGGCCAGTCGCGACAATTCCGCCAGCGCAGCGCGCACCTCCGGCAGCCGCGGCAACACCTCGGCGGCACGGCCGAGCACTTCGCCATCACCGTACAGGCTGGGCAGCGCGAGCAGAGCCGAGCGCTGCGGCTCGACCACGTCGGCGAGCAACCCGGCCAGCCCCGGCACGTCCTTGGACTGCAGCAGATCGAACAGCGCCTCCTCGCGCTCGGGCGTCAGGCCCGCGCCCGCGGCGAGCGCGCGGAACAGGCCGACGTGGCCGACATCAATGCGCTCGGCCGGCACCGCGGCGAGCGCCATCACGTCGGCGAGCAGGCGAATCATCTCGGCGTCGGCTTCGATGCCGGCGTGACCGTAGAGCTCGGCACCGAGCTGGATCGGCTCGCGCGTGGCAGTCAGCGACGAGGGTAGCGCGTGCAGCACACTGCCGCAGTAGCACAGACGCTCGATGCCCTCGTGATTGAGCAGATGGGCGTCGATGCGCGCGACCTGCGGCGTCATGTCGGCGCGAACACCCATGGTTCTGCCCGAGAGCTGGTCGACCAGCTTGAAGGTTCGGAGCTTTAGATCCTGACCCGCGCCGGTGGTGAGCGAGTCGAGATACTCGAGCAGCGGCGGCTGCACAAGGCGGTAACCGCGCACGCGAAAGGCGTCGAGCATGAGCCGTCGCAGACGCTCGATGTCGGCCGCCTCTTCGGGCAGCGCGTCCTGGATGAAGTCGGGAAGGACCCAGCGCATTCGTTTCAGACCAGAAGCAGGATGAGCACGCCGATCAGCATGGAACCCAGACCGACGAAGCGGATTTGCCCGTCGGCGAGACGGGCCAATCGCAAAAAGGCTTCGCGCCAGCGAGCCGGCGCGACGAAAGGTAACAGGCCTTCGAATATCAGCATCAGCGCGAAGGCCATCACCAGGGAAGTACCCATGAGATCAGTTCTTCTGGGCCCCGCCCATGTCCTTCATGAACCGGAAGAAGTCCGAACTCGGATCGACGACGAGCAGGTCGCTCTTGTTCGCGAAACTGTTCCGGTACGCATCGAGACTGCGGTAGAAGGAGTAGAACTCGGCGTCCTTGCCGAAGGCCGTCGCATAGGTCTCGGTGGCGCGCGCGTCACCGTCACCCATGATCGTTTGCCCTTCGCGGTAGGCCTGCGCAATGATGACCTCGCGCTGACGATCGGCGTCGGCGCGAATCTGCTCGGCGATCGCGCCGCCCTCGGAACGCAGCTCGTTGGCCACCCGCAGACGCTCGGCTTCCATGCGGCGATAGACCGATTCGGACACCTCGGTGGGCAGGTCGACACGCTTGAGACGCACGTCCAGGATCTGCACCCCGATCTGGCGCGCGTCCGTGTCGGCACGCACCCGCATGTTCTCCATGATGTTGTCGCGCTGGCCTGAAACGACCTCGGGCACCGTTCGACGACCGAACTCCTCACGCAGACCGGCGTTGACCGATTGCGTCAGACGCGTGCGCGCACGCGTCTCGTCGCCGGCAACCGACTCGTAGTACAGGCGCGGATCGATGATGCGCCACTTGACGAAGTGGTCCACCAGTACGTTCTGCTTCTCGGCCGTAATGAAGCGCTCGGGCTCGGGCGTGTCGATGGTCAGGATGCGCTTTTCGAAAAAGCGCACGTTCTGGATCAGCGGGTACTTGAACTGCAGACCCGGCTCCTCGATGACGTCCTTGACCTCGCCGAACTGGAACACGACGGCGTACTCACGCTCGTCGACGACGAACAGCGTCATTGAGGCGAGGATGCCTGCGACGACGAGGGCGCCAATGAATACTTGGATACGGTTGCTCATCATCGGCCTCCCAGCTCGCGGTTGCGCATCATGTCGCGATCACGCGGGTCGAACGGAATCGGCTGGCCTTCGCGCAGCGGGGTGGACGTCGACGAGGATGTCTGCGATTGCGCGCGCGACGATTCCGTGCCGGCCCCGGCACCCGCCTGGCCGATCAGCTTGTCGAGCGGCAGCAGCAACAGGTTGCCGCCACTGTCGGCGTCGATCATCACCTTGCTGGTGTTCGACATGACCTGCTGGATGGTATCCAGATACATGCGCTCCCGCGTGACCTCCGGCGCCAGGGCGTACTGCTCGAGCACCTGGCTGAAGCGCGAGGCCTCACCTTCGGCGTTGGCCATGACGCGCTCACGATAACCCTGGGCTTCCTCGATCAGGCGGGCAGCGTCACCGCGTGCGCGCGGCACGACCTCGTTGCGGTAGGCCTCACCTTCGTTGCGCAGGCGCTCACGGTCCTGACCGGCCTTGACTGCGTCGTCGAAGGCCGCCTGCACCTGCTCGGGAGGCTGCGCGTTCTGCATCGTCACACGGCTGATCAGGATGCCCGCCTCGTAACGGTCGAGAATGGTCTGCATCAGTTGCTGGGCATTGGCTGCGATGTCCTCGCGACCCTCGTAGAGCACGAAGTCCATGGTGCTCTTGCCGACGATCTCGCGCATCGCGGTTTCGGCCGTCTGGATCACCGAGTCGTCCGGAAAGCGGTTGTTGAACAGGTAGTCCTCGGGCGAGCCGAGGATGTACTGCACGGCGAACTGGATGTTCACGATGTTGGCGTCCTGCGTGAGCATCAGCGCCTCGCGCAACACCTTGTTGCGGTCCGTGCCGCGATAGCCGACCTCGACCGTGCGCACGCCGGTCACGTCGACGATCTCGTGCGTCTCGATCGGGTACGGCACGCGCCAGTTCAGGCCCGGCTCGGACGTCTTGACATGCTCGCCGAAGCGCAGAACCACACCGCGCTGGTTGGCGTCGACCGTGTAGAAGCCGCTTGCCAGCCAGACGACGAGCAGGAGCACGAGCAAGGCGCCAACGCCACCACCGATCTGACGGAAGCCGAAATTGGGCATCTTCGGTCCGCCGCCACCGCCGCCGGAACGGCGACCGCCGCCCTTGCCGCCGAGCATGCCGGTGAGTTTCTGATTGAAATCGCGCCAGACGTCTTCGAGATCCGGCGGACCCTGGTTGTCGCCGCGACCCCGGTCGCCGTCGCGCCGATCGTCGTCGTTCCCCTGGTTGTTACCCCAGCGAGGATCATTCAGTGACATGGGAGACCCGTAAGCAGGTTTAAAAGCGTTCAGACAGTGGCATCCGGAACCTCGTTCCGGACACAGACCCGCTGCGCCGTTTCGGCAAGCGCATCGCGAAGCAGGGGGAGCCCCTCGCCGCTCGCAGCGCTCAGAAAAACGCCGCTGATGTTACCACACTCGCCCCGATTGGCTGCCGCCGGGGCACCGGTCAGATCGATCTTGTTGAACACCATGATCTGCGGCACGTCGCCTGCGCCGATTTCGCGCAGAACCTCGTTGACGGCGTCGATCTGCGCCTCTCGCTCCTCGCTCGCCGAATCGACGACATGCAGCAGCAGATCGGCATTGGCAGTCTCCTCGAGCGTGGCGTGAAAGGCGGCCACCAGCGCGTGCGGCAGATCGCGGATGAAGCCGACGGTGTCGGAGAGTACGACCGTGCCCACCGGCCCGACGTACAGGCGTCGCGAGGTGGTGTCGAGCGTGGCGAAGAGCTGGTCGGCGGCGTAGCTGCCGGCCTTGGTCAGCGCGTTGAACAGCGTCGACTTGCCGGCGTTGGTATAGCCCACCAGCGACACCGTGAGCACCTCGCGCCGGTCGCGACCACGACGCTGCACACGGCGCTGTTTTTCGATCTTGGTCAGACGTGTCTTGAGCGCCTTGACGCGCGCACCAAGCAGCCGGCGGTCGGTCTCGAGCTGCTTCTCGCCCGGACCGCGCAGGCCGATGCCGCCCTTCTGGCGCTCCAGGTGGGTCCAGCCTCGAACCAGACGCGTGGACAGGTGGTCGAGCTGAGCGAGTTCGACCTGCAGCTTGCCTTCATGGCTGCGCGCGCGCTGCGCAAAGATGTCGAGGATCAGCGCCGTTCGATCGATCACCCGACACTGCAGCTCGCGTTCGAGGTTGCGCTGCTGACCCGGCGACAGCGCGTGGTTGAACACGACCAGATCGCTCTCATGCGCCTTGAGCGCCATGGCGATCTCGTCGACCTTGCCGCGACCGGCGAACAGCGCCGGGTCCGGGCGCGAGCGCCGACCCGTGACGACGGCCTCGACGCTCGCGCCGGCGCTGCCGACGAGCAGCTTCAGTTCTTCGATACGGTCGGCAAGCATGCCCTGGTCCAGATCGAGCTGGACGAGTACGGCACGCTCACCGGAGCGGGGGCGTTCGAACATGGAGTCCGGCTCAGGCCTCCGCGGCCCCGTCCTGCGACGGGATGTTGACCGGGCGGGCCGGGACGACCGTGGAAATCGCGTGCTTGTAGACCATCTGGGTGACGGTGTTCTTGAGCAGAACGACGTACTGATCGAAAGAGTCGACCTGACCCTGCAGCTTGATGCCGTTGACGAGATAGATCGACACCGGGATGTGTTCGCGCCGCAGGGTGTTCAGGAACGGGTCTTGTAGAAGCTGCCCTTTGTTACTCATTTTTGCTCCTTGAGCTTGGTTTTGTTATGTGTTTGTGCAGCATAGCATGTTGCGCCGCATCATCCAGACCGCATCGGATGGCCAGAGTTCAGTCGCGTGACGCATACGGATTGTGTGCGGTCCGGAACTGGATGCGCAAGGGCGTACCCTTGAGTCGGAACGCCTCGATGAAGGTGCGCTCGAGATAACGGGTGTACGAGGTCGGAATGTGCTCGAGTGCGCTGCCGTGGATCACCACGATGGGCGGATTACTGCCCCCCTGGTGGGCATAGCGCAATTTGGGGCGGAACACACCGTGACGCGGCGGCGCCTGCTTGACCACTGCCGCCTGCAGCACCCGCGTCAGACGAGGTGTCGACAGATTGGCCGTCGCTGCCGCGTAGGCCGCATCGACCGATTTCATGACCGCCGACAAGCCGCTGCCCTTGAGCGCCGAGACGTAATGAAAGCGCGCAAAGGCCAGGAAGCCGAGCTTTCGTTCGATGTCACGCTTGACCAGCTCGCGCCGGTAGTCGTCGACCGCATCCCACTTGTTGACCACAACCACCAGCGCACGTCCCGCGTCGAGGATGAAACCGGCGATATGCGCATCCTGGTCGGCGATGTCCTGCGCCGCGTCGAGCACCAGCACGGACACGTTGGCTTCCTCGACCGCCTGCAGCGTCTTGATCACCGAGAACTTCTCGACCGCCTCGAAGACCTTGCCGCGCCGGCGCAAACCGGCCGTGTCGATCAGTGTGTAGTGGCGCCCGGCGCGTTCGAACGGAATCTCGATCGCGTCACGCGTGGTGCCCGGCAGGTCGAAGGCAATGACGCGCTCCTCGCCGACCAGGCCGTTGATCAGCGTCGACTTGCCCACGTTGGGGCGACCGACGATCGCGATGCGCGGGCCACGCGCGGCCTCCTCCGCTTCCTCGTCGTCGAGCGGAAACGACTCGAGCACCTCGTTCACGAGTTGCGTCACGCCATCGCCGTGCGTGGCGGACACCGCAAGCGGCGCCCCCAGCCCGAGCGCGTGGAATTCGGCGGCGACGACCTCGCGACGCAGACCCTCGGCCTTGTTGACCACCAGGTACAGAGGCCGTCCGCTGCGACGCAGGCGCGCGGCGATCTGCTCATCGTGCGGGGTCAGGCCGGTGCGACCATCGACCAGGAACAGCAGCACGTCGGCTTCCTCGATCGCGCGTTCGGCCTGCTGCGCCATCTCGTGCATGATGCCGGCCTTGGCGACCGGATCAAAGCCGGCGGTGTCGACAACCAGATAGTCGCGTTCGCCGACGCGGCCGATGCCGTAATGCCGGTCACGCGTAAGACCCGGCAGATCGGCGACCAAGGCGTCGCGCGTGCGCGTGAGGCGGTTGAACAGCGTCGACTTGCCGACATTGGGCCGGCCAACCAGAACGATAGTAGGTTTCACTCGCTGCGACCCGCCCCGACCAGCTCGAATGCTTCCACGCCACCGCCGGTCGTCTGCACGACAAAGCGCGCGCCATCCAGGGCGACCGGCGCCGCTTCAATCGCGCCGCCGCTCACGCGGGTGCGCGCGATGATGCCGCCATTGCTGCGGTCAAGCGCATGCACGTAGCCCTCGAAGTCGCCGAACACCACACCATCGCCAACCGCCAGCGGACGCGACAATCGACGCAACGCGAGCGGACCCTGGGTCCAGACATTGGTCCCGTCGGACGCGTCGAGCGCATGCACCGCATCGCGGGCCGAACTGACGAACACCAGTGGCCCGTCGCGATCCAGGCCGCTGGCGCTGGAGAACTCCACCGTCCAGATGACGCGCCCATTGGTGATATCGAAGCAGCCCGCACGCCCTTGATAGGTGACCGCGCAGACCTCGTCGCCGCTGACCACCGGGATGCCGGCGACATCGGTCACGCGTTCGAGCTCGGTCACGCCACGCGGCGTGGACACGGTGATCTCCCACAGCGGCCCGCCATTCTCGAGGTTGATCGAGACGAGCTTGCCGCCCGGGTAGCCGACGATGGCTGCGCGCTCGTCGACCGCCATGCCGACGGCGTTGCGCAGGGTCAGCGCCGGCATCTCGCGCTCGTAGGTCCAGCGCCGCGCGCCATCAGCAGTCTCGAAGGCCAGCACCCGGTTGCCCGAAGTACGCACGACGACGACCTGCTCGGACACCCCCGGTGCGGCCAGCACCTCGGCACCTACGGAAGCGCGCCAGCGCTCTTCGCCGCTGGCCGCGTCGAGTGCAACGACTTCGCCACCGACGGTGACGACAGCGACCGTACGGCCGTCGCTGCCGACACCGGCCGAGAGCGCGTCACCGACGTCGCGCCGCCATTGCGTGCGACCGCTGGCAGCTTCGACACGCACCACCGAGCCGTCGCCGCCGGTGGCATATACAGCACCGGAAACGACAGCCGGCTGGAAACGATACGTGCCGGACGAACCCACGCCGACCTGCCACAACGAGCGCAGTTCGGCGCGGGGCTCGAACGTCGGCACGGGGTCCGGCTCAGGAGGCTTGGGGCCAAAAAGCGAACAACCTGCGAGCGCGACGCTGGCGGCGGCGAGCGTCAGTCGGGAAAGGATGGCGAGGGTCATGGTTCAGGACTCCAGCGCTTCGATCTTGGTCTCGACGACGCCGCGCAATTGTGCGCCGGACTGACCCGGGGCCTCGGCCAGCGCCGCGAGCGCCGACTCGTAGGCGCGGCGTGCCTCCTCGGGCCGACCGGCAGCGGCGAGCACGTCACCGCGCAGGTCGCCGTAGCGCGCCGCAAGCGAAGCGTGAGGCGCGTCGGCCAGACGCGCGAGTGCGCCGTCATGGTCACCCTCATCGAAGAGCGTGACCGCAATGCGCAGGCGTGCCAGATCGCGCACGGCCGGGTTGTCCGCATTCGCGACGACCCATTCGAGCTGAGCGCGCGCATTGCGCGGCTCGCCTTCTGCGACCTGCACCGCCGCCGACAGCAGCGCACCCATCTCGGCGTAGGCCGTGCCCGAATAGCGCTCGATGATCTGGCCGGCGGCCTCGCGCGCACGCGTCGCGTCGCCATCGGCCGCGGCCTGCTGGACGGCAAAATACAGCGTCGAAGCCTCGCCCGCCTGCTTGTTCTGATACCAGTTCCAGCCCTGCCAGCCGACCGAGCCCAGCGCAGCGACGACGATCAGCGTCGTGACGTACTTGCCGTACTGGTCCCACCAGGCCTTGATCTGGGAGAGCTGTTCCTGTTCCTCGAGGTCATACAGCGCCATCGTCGTCCTCGTCTTCTCTGAATAGATGTTCGGCCACCGCGTCGGCGAGTGCGTCGACGGCGATGCGTTCCTGTGCGCCGGGGCCGCGCAGCGGCTTGAGGGCCACCTCGCCGGCCGCGGCCTCGTCCTCGCCGATGATCACCGCCAGCGGCGCGCCGCTGGCATCGGCTTTCTTCATCTGCGACTTGAAACTACCGCCTCCGCAGTGCATCAGCACCGCGAAGCCGAAACCGCGCAGCGCCTCGGCCGCGCGAAAGGCCAACCGCTGCGCCGCATCACCGGCGGCGACGATATAGACGTCGGGCTGCTGCGCCGCGTCCTCCGCCCCTCCGGACTCCTTCCACAGCGCGAGCACGCGCTCGATGCCGATCGCGAAACCGGCCGCCGGCGCGCTCTTTCCGCCGAGCAGCTCGACCAAGGTGTCGTAGCGCCCGCCCGCGCAGATCGTACCCTGCGCGCCCAGCCGCGTCGTCACCCATTCGAAGACCGTGCGATTGTAGTAATCGAGCCCGCGCACCAGGCGATGGTTGATGCGGTAGGGGATGCCTGCGCCGCGCAGCACGCGCTGCACACCATCGAAATGTTCGAGCGATTCCTGACCGAGATGATCGAACAGCTTCGGCGCCGCCTCGACCAGTTCCTGCAGCGCCGGATTCTTGGTATCGAGAATGCGCAGCGGGTTCGTATGCAGCCGGCGTTTCGCGTCATCGTCGAGCACATCCTGATGCTGCTCCAGATACGCGATCAGCGCGGCGCGGTGTTCGGCACGCTCGTCTGCCGAGCCGAGCGAGTTGAGCTGCAGCTCGACGTCCTCGATGCCCAGATCGTCCCACAGCCGCGCGCACATCAGGATCAGTTCGGCATCGATGTCCGGCCCGGAAAAGTTCAGCGCCTCGACACCGATCTGGTGGAACTGGCGGTAGCGCCCCTTTTGCGGACGTTCGTGGCGAAACATCGGCCCGTGATAATACAGACGCTGGCCGCCGCCGTGCAGCAGACCGTGCTGGATCGCGGCACGCACACACGAAGCCGTGCCTTCCGGACGCAGCGTCAGGTGTTCGCCGTTGAGCGCGTCCTCGAAGGAATACATCTCCTTCTCGACGATGTCGGTCACCTCGCCGATGGCGCGCTTGAACAGTGGCGTGTGTTCAACCAGGGGCATGCGCACCGGACGGTAGCCATAGCTGCGCAGCCAATCGCGCACGAGGTCTTCGAAGTGCTCCCAGACTTCAGCTTCATCGGGCAGGATATCGTTCATCCCGCGCACGGACTGCAGGGTTCGGTTCATCGCTTCTCTTTTTCTTCGCAGACGGCGCTCGCCGCCTTCTTCGGATACTTGCGCTCGACATAGTCGTCGACGATGGCGCGGAACTCGGCCGCGATGTTGTCGCCGCGCAGCGTCACGGTCTTCTCGCCGTCCACATACACGGGCGCGGCCGGATTCTCGCCGGTGCCGGGCAGCGAGATACCGATGTTGGCGTGCTTGCTCTCGCCCGGCCCATTGACGACACAGCCCATCACTGCGAGCGTCAGGTTCTCGACGCCGTCACGCTCTTCGCGCCACACCGGCATCTGCTCGCGCACATAGGTCTGGATGCTTGAGGCCAGCTCCTGGAAGAAGGTGCTGGTGGTGCGCCCACAGCCCGGGCAGGCCGTGACCATCGGCGTAAACGCACGCAAGCCCATGGTCTGCAGGATCTCCTGCGCGACGACGACCTCCTCGGTGCGCTTGCCGCCCGGCTCGGGCGTAAGCGACACGCGGATGGTGTCGCCGATGCCTTCCTGCAGCAGCACGGCCAGCGCGGCAGTGGAGGCGACGATGCCCTTGGAGCCCATGCCGGCTTCGGTCAGCCCCAGATGCAGCGGGTAGTCGCAGCGGCGCGCCAGATCGCGATACACCGCGACCAGGTCCTGCACGCTGGAAACCTTGGCCGAGAGGATGATGCGGTCGCCCGCCAGGCCGTACTCCTCGGCCTTCGCGGCCGATTCGAGCGCGGAGACGATCAGCGCCTCGCGCATCACCGCGCCGGCGTCGAGCGGCTCGGCCAGTTTGGCGTTGGCGTCCATGATGCGCGCCAACACCGACGGGTCGAGACTGCCCCAGTTCACGCCGATGCGCACCGGCTTGTCGTAATTGCAGGCAATCTCGACGATGGCCGCGAACTGCGGATCGCGTTTGGTACCGGCGCCGACGTTACCGGGGTTGATACGCAACTTGGCGAGCGCCTCGGCGCAGGCCGGATACTTGGTGAGCAGCGCATGACCGTTGTAGTGGAAGTCGCCGACCAGCGGCACGTCCATGTTCAGCGCAAGCAGGCGGTCGCGAATGTGCGGCACGGCCTTCGCGGCTTCTTCGTTGTTGACCGTGATGCGCACCAGTTCCGAGCCGGCGCGAGCCAACTCGGCGACCTGCATCGCGGTACCGAGTACGTCGGCAGTGTCGGTATTGGTCATCGACTGCACGACGATGGGTGCGTCCGCGCCGATCCTGACTGCGCCGACGCGCACCTGACGCGTCGACCGCCGGGAGGCCGCTGCGGGAATGTTCGGGGATGCGTTCATGCCTACTCCAGGACCAGACGCGCCACACCGGCGGTATGCATGTGCGGCGCCAATTCGACCGGCTCACCGTCGAACTCGAGGCTCACCGAATCCGCATTGCCGACCGTGACCCAGAACGGCGGATCACCCTGCACGACACGCGTCGTGCCGCTGCGGCTGGTGCCGACGTAGAGCGTACGATCCTGCGCGTCCTTGACCTGCAGCCAGGCGTCGGCCCGCAGGTTGAATACCAGGCGGCTCGAACCGCTGCCGACGATCTGAGCATTCGAGGGCGCGGCATCCGGCTGCGCGTCGGCACGCGGGGCGGGTGCCGGCTCGCTTGTTGCAACGGCCTCCTGAGG
>JACESY010000047.1 GCA_013911595.1 Azoarcus sp. | reverse complement strand
TCCTATAACCATGCAACACAACGTGAAACGTGCGCTCGACGCAATCACGCAACCCAACACACCAAATACTTCCCTCTTTGTTACCCCGTTACAGTCTGACGACCATAGCAGCCTGGCACCACACCTTCCCATCCCGAACAGGAACGTGAAACAGGCGCGCGCCGATGATAGTGCAGATTACCTGTGTGAAAGTAGGTCATCGTCAGACTAACCCATAAAAAAAGCCGCTGAATCAATACGATTCAGCGGCTTTTTTGCGACCAGAGAAAAGCGGGCCTTGGCCCGCAAACTGCAAACTCGGATCGACCGCCAGGCCTTCGCCGCAGCAGTCGGGATGTCAATTCAAGGTATGAGGTACCGCGAGCCGGAAGGGCTTGATTTCAACCTCGAAGGTGTGCCCGTCCTCGGCGACCATGCGATAACTGCCGTGCATCGTGCCAACAGGGGTCTTGAGAATTGCACCGCTGGTATAGCGATGATGCTCGCCCGGGGCGATCGTGGGTTGTTTACCCACCACGCCGTCGCCACGCACCTCCTCGACGTCTCCCGTGCCGTCGGTAATGACCCAGTGCCGGCTCAAGAGCTTTGCTGCGAGGCTGCCGCGGTTGGTTACGGTGATGTGATACGCGAAGGTGAAGCGGCCCGTGCTCGGGTCCGATTGTGCCGGGATGTATTCGGTGACGGCTTCGACGTAGACATCGTATTGATTCAGTTCGCTCATGCAGATCCTTGTGACGTTGAGGACGGTGCCCGAATGCGGGCGGAGCCGTCCTTCGCAGGGGTAAAATATCACCTTTTTCTTCGGAACAACGACCATGCCCGTATCTTCACTCACGGCGCTTTCCCCACTCGACGGCCGCTACGAGGCCCGGCTGGGCGCATTGCGCGAGCATTTCTCGGAACATGGCCTGATTCGCTACCGCGTACGTGTAGAGATCGAGTGGCTCAAGGCGCTCGCAGCCGAACCCGAACTGGTCGAGATTCCTGCATTCTCTGGGCAGGCCGTCGCGGCGCTGGACGACGTCATCGCGCATTTCACGGCGGCCGACAGCGACGCGGTCAAGACCATCGAGGCGACGACAAACCATGACGTCAAGGCGATGGAGTACTGGCTCAAGCAGCGCCTGGCGAACAACGCTGAAGTCATGCGTGTGTCGGAGTTCATCCATTTCGCGTGCACCTCGGAGGACATCAACAACACTTCGCATGCGTTGATGCTGCGCGAGGGGCGCGACGGTGTGCTGTTGCCACAACTCGATGCGGTGATTGATGCGCTGCGCCGACATGCGCACGCGCTGGCCGATGTACCGATGCTCTCGCGTACCCACGGGCAGTCGGCGAGCCCGACGACGCTCGGCAAGGAGCTGGCGAACATAGTCGCGCGGCTCGAGCGTGCTCGCCGCAGCATTGCAGCGGTGTCGCTGAGCGCGAAGTTCAACGGGGCGGTCGGCAACTACAACGCGCACCTGTCTGCGTGGCCGGACTTCGACTGGGAAGGTTTCAACCGTCGCTTCATCGAATCGTTGGGGCTGGAATTCAACCCGTACACGATTCAGATCGAGCCGCACGATGCGATGGCCGAGCTGTTCGATGCGCTCGCGCGCAGCAACACGATTGCGATCGATGCCTGTCGTGACATCTGGATGTACGTCTCGCTTGGCTACTTCAAGCAAAGGCTCAAGGAAGGCGAAGTCGGCTCGTCGACGATGCCGCACAAGGTCAATCCGATCGATTTCGAGAACGCGGAGGGCAACTTTGGCGTAGCCAACGCCGTGCTTCGCCATTTTTCCGAGAAACTGCCGATCTCGCGCATGCAGCGCGACCTCACCGATTCGACGGTGTTGCGCAACATGGGCGTGGCCTTCGGTCACACGGTGCTGGCGCTTGACAGCATGATGCGCGGCATCGGAAAGCTCGAAGCGAATCCGTCTCGCCTGGCCGAAGATCTGGACGATGCGTGGGAAGTACTGGCTGAGCCGGTACAGACCGTCATGCGCCGCTTCGGTGTGCCCAATCCGTACGAGCAGCTCAAGGCCATGACGCGCGGCAAGGGCATCACGCGCGAGGCCTTGCACGGTTTCATTGCGCAGTTGCCGATTCCGGAAGACGAGCGTCGCCGCCTGCTCGCAATGACGCCGGCGAACTACGTGGGCAAGGCGGCCGAACTGGCGCGTCGCATTTGAGGGCAAGATGATGAGTAGCAACGGATTTGCGGCGGTGCTCAAGCAACTGCCCAAGGTCTCCCATCTTGCGAGCCTGGAATTGTGCGATGAGGCGGGAAACCCGGTCGCGATGATCGAGAACCGGCCCGGCCAGGGCGGCTCACTCGCCGTCTACAACCATCTTGCGCAAGTGCATGGTGCGATCACGCCAGATGCAGCACGCAAGGGGGTGGAGCTGTTCTGCGAGCATGCGGATGACGCTCGCGACAATCCCGGAAAACACCCGAACATCGATCGGCTTATCGGGCTGATCGAGCGTGGCGAGACCCTGCGAGTGAAGCATCACTTCGCGCTGTAGTCGAATCGGCCTCAGTGAACGGAAAGAGCCCCGCATTGCGGGGCTCTTTGTTCATTGCGACGCGCCGAGTGTCAGACGACAGCTTCTTCCTTGTCCTTCTTGGGCTTGACGAATTGTTCGCGCGACACGCCAAACCACATCACGAGCGGGCTGGAAACCAGCACCGACGAATAGATGCCGAAAACGATGCCGATGGTCAGCGCCAGTGCGAAGTAGTGCAGGGTTTCGCCACCGAAGATCAGCATAGACAGGACCACCATCAAGGTGCTGCCGTGCGTGATCACGGTACGTGACATGGTGCGCGTGATCGCGTGGTCGATGACCTCGGTCGTGCTCATCCCGCGGCGTTTGCGGAAGGTCTCGCGTACCCGGTCGAAGATGACTACGGTCTCGTTGACCGAATAGCCGAGCACGGCGAGCACCGCAGCCAGCACGGCAAGCGAGAACTCCCACTGGAACAGTGCGAAGAAACCGATGATGATCAGCACGTCGTGCAGGTTGGCGATGCTCGCCGCCAGCGCAAAGCGCCACTCGAAGCGCATCGCCAGGTAGGCGATCATCCCGACCATCACGAACAGCAAGGCCATGCCGCCGTCGGCTGCCAGTTCCTTGCCGATCTGCGGACCGACGAATTCGACGCGCCGAAGTTCGGGCTTCGGGCCGTCGAGGGCGGTCAGCGTGGCCATCACATTCTCTGAAACCCGGTCGGCCTCGAGGTCGTCGCGGTTGGGCAGACGTACCAGGATGTCGCGTGCGCTACCAAAGTTCTGTACCTGCGCGTCCGAATAGCCGGCTCCGGACAATGCCTCGCGAATGTCTTCGACCCTGGGGGCTTGCGGATAGCTCACTTCGACGAGCGTGCCACCGGTGAACTCCACCGACAGATTCAGCCCGCGCATGGCGATGAAGATCACCGCCAGCGCGAAGGTCACCAGCGAGATGATGTTGAACTTCAGCGCGTGGCGCATGAAGGGAATGTCGTTCTTGATCCGGAAGAATTCCATCTTTTCTTGTTCCCTGCGTGCGATCAGCCGATCGCCAGGCGATCGATCTTGCGTCGACGCCCGTAGATGAGGTTCACGATCATGCGTGAGACGAGGATCGCGCTGAACATCGAGGTCAGGATGCCCAGGCAATGCACCACGGCGAAGCCGCGTACCGGACCGGAGCCGAACACCAGCAGCGCGATGCCGGCGATCAGGGTGGTGATGTTCGCGTCGAGAATGGTGCCGAAGGCGCGTTCGTAGCCGGCCGTGATCGCCGCCTGCGGGGTGACGCCGTTGTGTACCTCCTCTCGGATGCGCTCGTTGATCAGCACGTTGGCGTCGATCGCCATGCCGATCGTCAGTGCCATGGCCGCGATGCCGGGTAGCGTCAGCGTCGCCTGCAGCAAGGACAGCAGTGCGATGAGCAAACCCAGGTTGGCGGTCAGCGCAATCACCGACACCATGCCGAAGAGCGTGTAGTAGAAGACCATGAACACGGCGATCGCGACGAAGCCCCAAAGAACCGAATTGAAGCCCTTGGAGATGTTCTCGGCGCCGAGGCTGGGGCCGACGGTGCGTTCCTCGATGATCTCCATCGGCGCGGCGAGGCTGCCGGAGCGCAGTAACAGCGCGATGCGGTTTGCCTCCTCGACGCTCATGCTGCCCGAGATCTGTACTCGGCCACCACCGATTTCGGTGCGAATCACCGGAGCCGTGACGACTTCACCGCGGCCCTTCTCGAACAGCAGAATGGCCATGCGCTTGCCCACGTTGTCACGCGTGATGTCGCGGAAGATGCGCGAGCCGGCCGAGTCGAGCGTCAAATGCACGGCGGGATCGTTGGTCTGGCCGTCGAATCCGGGCTGTGCGTCGGTCAGGCGATCACCGGTCAGGATGACGTCATTCTTGACCAGCAGCGGGCCGCCGCCACGTTCGGTGTACAGCTCGGTTCCGAACGGTACCTGGCCATCGAGCGCATCTTCGACCGCGCCGGGCGAATCGTCGACCAGGCGAACTTCCAGTGTCGCCGTGCGGCCGAGAATGTCCTTGGCCTTGGCCACGTCCTGCACGCCTGGCAACTGCACCACGATGCGGTCTGCGCCCTGTTGCTGGATGATCGGTTCGGCCACGCCGAGTTCGTTGATGCGATTGCGCAGCGTCGTGATGTTCTGCGTGATAGCGAATTCGCGGATGGTCTGCGCGGCCTGCGGCAGCAGTGTGGCGATCAATTTGTAGTCGTTCTCGCCGTCGTCACGCTCACTCAGTTCCAGGTCGTCGTTGTCAGACGAAATCGCGCGGCGGGCGGCTTCGCGCTGTTCCGTGTCACGAAAGCGAAGTTGCACGGTGTTGCCTTCGCGGGTCACGCCGGCGTGACGGATGCGCCGATCGCGCAACAGCGTGCGCAGGTCGCCTGTTGTCGAGTCGAGCCGGTTGGTGATCGCGCCGGCCATGTCGACCTCGAGCAGGAAGTGCACGCCGCCGCGCAGGTCCAGGCCCAGGTACATCGGCAGGGCGTTGATCGAAGTCAGCCAGTTCGGGCTGGCCGGCAGCAGGTTCAAGGCGACGATGTAGGACGGATCCTGCGGGTCGGGGTTGAGCGCGGAATCAATGGTGTCACGCGCGCGCAATTGGTCCTCGGTGCCGTCGAAGCGAAAGCGGATGCTGTTCTCGTCGGCGAATACGCCGGTGTGCTGCAGGTCGGCGGCGGCCAGTTCGGTATCGAGCCGGGCGATCAATGACTGATCGAGTTGCACGGTCGCCTTGCCGCTTGAGACCTGCACCGCAGGCACTTCACCGTAGAAATTCGGGATGGTGTAGATCAGGCCGAAGACCAGCACCAAGCAGATCAGGATGTTCTTCCAGAGCGGATAGCGGTTCATGACTCGGTCGCTGTTCGTGGGGGATGCGGGCCGCGTGGGCGGCAGCCCGAAGTCGCACCGGCGGTGTGTGGCCGCCGGTGCGGCGGGGATCAGCTGGCGCGCAGTGTGCCCTTGGGCAGGACGGTCGCGATGGCTCCGCGCTGGACGACGATGTTGACGTTCTCGGCCACCTCGAGATTGATGAAATTGTCATCGATCTCTGAGATGCGCCCGCCCATGCCTCCCTGGGTGATGACTTCATCGCCTTTGGCGAGTGCGGCGACCATGGCCTTGTGTTCCTTCGCACGCTTCATCTGCGGGCGGATCATCAGGAACCACAGGATCACGAACATCAGGATCAGCGGCAGCAGTCCCATCAGGCCGCCGGTGGCCGAGGCTTCGCCGGCCTGGGCGTATGCGTTGGAAATAAACACTCTTGTCTCCGGGTTGGGTTGACGAACGGGCCATTATAACAACACCAAAGCCCTTGTGCTGTCAGCGAATTCAGGCCTTTCGACCGCGTTCTCCGGCGAAGCGTGCTGCGTATTCCTGCAGCCGGTCGTCGGCGATCGCCTCGCGCAGCTCGCCCATCAGCGTCTGGTAATAGTGCAGGTTGTGCACGGTGTTGAGGATGCTGCTCAGGATCTCGCCGCTGCGATACAGGTGGTGCAGGTAGGCGCGGCTGAAGTTGCGGCAGGTGTAGCACGCGCAACTCGCGTCGAGCGGGCTGGTATCGGCCTTGTGGATTGCATTCTTGATCTTGAGGTCGCCGAATCGCGTGAACAGCCAGCCGTTGCGAGCATTGCGGGTGGGCATCACGCAATCGAACATGTCGATGCCGGCGCAAACGCTGGCCACCAGATCCTCGGGCGTGCCCACCCCCATCAGATAGCGCGGCTTGTCCGCCGGCAGGCGGGGCGCCGTGTGGGCGAGAATGCGGCGCATGTCCTCCTTGGGCTCGCCGACCGACAGGCCGCCGATTGCGTAGCCGGGAAAGCCGATGGCCTCCAGCGCGGCCAGCGATTCGTCGCGCAGATCCTCGAACATGCCGCCCTGGACGATGCCGAACAGCGCGTTGGGGTTGCCCAGCGCGTCGAAGGCGTCGCGCGAGCGCTGTGCCCAGCGCAGCGACAATTGCATCGATTTGGCCGCCTCGTCATGCGTGGCCGGGTACGGCGTGCACTCGTCGAAGATCATCGCGATGTCGGAATCAAGCACGGTCTGGATGCGCATCGATTCTTCCGGCGTCAGGAACAGTCGCGCGCCGTCGAGCGGCGAGGCAAACCTCACCCCCTCCTCGGAGATCTTGCGCAGTCCGCCCAGGCTGAATACCTGGAAACCTCCCGAGTCGGTCAGGATCGGCCCGTCCCAGGCCATGAAGCGGTGCAGGCCTCCGTGGGCCGCGATCACGTCTAGGCCCGGCCGCAGCCACAGGTGAAAGGTGTTGCCCAGACAGATCTGCGCGCCGATGTCGGTGAGCATCTGCGGCGTCATGGCCTTGACCGTTCCGTAGGTGCCGACCGGCATGAACACCGGGGTGTCGACCGTGCCGTGAGCGAGCGTCAGGCGACCGCGCCTTGCGGCGCCGCTGGTGGAGAGAAGATCAAACTGCATCGTTGCGTCGAGCGATGAACATGGCGTCGCCATAACTGAAGAAGCGGTACTCAGCCTCCACGGCGTGAGCGTAGGCACGGCGGATCGGCTCCATGCCGGCGAAAGCCGAGACCAGCATGAGCAGCGTGGATTTGGGTAGATGGAAGTTCGTGATCAGCGCGTCGACCACCTGAAAACGGAAGCCCGGCAGGATGAACAGCCCGGTCTCGTCGGAGCCGGGTGCAAGCGTGCCGTCCTGAGCCGCGCCCTCGAGCGCGCGCAGACTGGTCGTGCCGACCGCGATCACGCGCCCGCCCGCGGCGCGCGTGCGGCGGATGGCCTCGACCGTATCGCGCGGGATCACGTAGCGCTCGCGGTGCATGCGGTGCTCGCCGAGATCGTCGGTACGCACCGGCTGGAAGGTGCCGGCACCCACATGCAAGGTGATGTAGGCAAGATGCGCGCCGCGGTTGCGCAGGCGATCGAGCATGGCCTCGTCGAAATGCAGACCGGCCGTGGGGGCGGCCACCGAGCCTGGCTCACGTGCATAGATGGTCTGGTAGCGTGACTCGTCCGTCACGTCGGCGGCACGCTCGATATAGGGCGGCAGAGGCACCTTGCCGTGACGTTCGAGCAGATCGAACAAATCCTCTTCGGGCGGGAAGCGCAGATGGTAGAAGTCGCCAACCCGCCCGAGAACGGTCACGTCGAAGGCTTCGTTCAGGCGCAAAACCGTGCCGGCTGGCGAGGATTTGCTCGCGCGCACCTGCGCCAGCGCCTCGTGCGTGCCGATGGCGCGCTCGACCAGCACCTCGACGCGGCCACCGGTATCGCGCTTGGTGCCGAGCAGACGGGCGTGAATCACGCGCGTGTCGTTGAACACCAGCAAGTCGCCCGGTTCGATCAGTTCGGGCAGTTCGCGGAATCTGCGATCATCGAGCGCGTCGCCGTCGAGCAGCAACAGCCGGCTGGCGCTGCGGTCGGCCAGTGGTTGCTGGGCGATGCGTTCCGGCGGCAGGGGATAGTCAAAGTCGTCGAGGGTCAGTGGCATTGTGTTGCCGCTCCCGGGGGTGTCATGGATAATACGGCGCTCCCCGGCCGGGGTGGCGGAATCGGTAGACGCAGCGGACTCAAAATCCGCCGCTGGTAACAGCGTGAGGGTTCGAGTCCCTCTCCCGGCACCAATTGGGCAGGCGGTACACCGCCGGCCGGAGTGCGAAGCGGCGCGATGATAGCATTGCCGCCGTTCGGCCGATGCGTTTGCACCCGCCGGTCCGTCTCTCGCGCCGGAGGCCGCATCTTGCGTATCGCCGTGCTCACCACCCTGGCCATGCTGGCCTTTGCAGCCAACTCCATCCTGTGCCGTCTGGCGTTGCGCGACGGCGACATCGATCCGGCCAGTTTCACGTTCATCCGCATGCTCTCGGGCGCCCTCGTGCTGTGGGTCATCGTTCGTGTGCGCGCACGCGACGATGCCTGGTCGCGCGGCGACTGGCGCTCGGCCGCGGCCTTGTTCGCCTACGCGGTGGCTTTTTCCTATGCCTATATCGGGTTGTCAGCCGGTGCCGGCGCGCTGCTGCTGTTCGGCGCCGTGCAGGCGACCATGATTTTGACCGCGCTGGTGCGCGGCGAGCGCATGTCGGGCGTGCAGTGGGCCGGCTTCGCGCTGGCCGTAGGGGGGCTGCTCGTGCTGCTCTCGCCGGGGCTTACGGCGCCGCCATGGTTCGCGTCGTTGCTGATGATCGCTGCCGGCATCGCGTGGGGCGTGTATTCGTTGCGCGGTCGCGGCAACACCGATCCGCTGGCGACGACCGCCGGCAACTTCCTGCGCAGCGTGCCGATGGTCCTGGTGCTGGTCATGCTCGCGTGGCCCTGGCTGGAGGCGACGCCGGCGGGCATCGTGCCGGCGGTGCTGTCGGGCGCGCTCGCCTCGGGCATCGGCTACGCGGTCTGGTATGCGGCCCTGCCGCGGCTGGCGGCAACCTCGGCGGCGACGGTGCAGTTGTCGGTGCCGGTCATCGCGGCGGCGGGCGGTGCGATGTTGCTGGCCGAGCCGCTCACGCTGCGCCTGATGCTGGCCTCGGTCGCGACGCTGGGCGGGATCTGGCTGGTGATTCGTTGGCGTCGCGCGTGAGTTGCGCTCGACGCCAACGGAACTCGGTTATCATTTGCGGGTCCGAGGCAACGATGGCGACGCGCCCGATGGCGCGGCGCGCAACAAACCAGAAGGAGGGAACGCATCCATGATCGATCGGAGCATTGCAGCCAACCGAAGCGAGGCTTCGGTACTGTCGACCAACAAGGTCATCCGCAACACCTACATCCTGCTGTCGCTGACGCTGGCGTTCTCGGCTGTCACGGCCGGCGCGTCGATGGCGATGGGACTGCCGCATCCGGGCATCATCCTGACGCTGGTCGGCTATTTCGGTCTGTTGTTCCTGGTGACCAAGCTGCGCAACAGCTCGGCGGGCATTCTTGCAGTGTTCGCGCTGACCGGTTTCATGGGCTATACGCTGGGCCCCATCCTGTCCGCGTATCTGTCGCTGCCCAACGGTAACCAGATCGTCATGCAGGCCCTGGGCGGTACGGCCGCGATCTTCCTCGGCCTGTCCGGTTATGCGCTGACCTCGCGCAAGGACTTCTCGTTCATGGGTGGCTTCCTGATGGTTGGCATCCTCGTGGCCTTCCTGGCTGGCCTGGGTGCGATCTTCTTCCAGATGCCGGCGCTGTCGCTGGCCGTGTCGGCGATGTTCGTGCTGCTGATGTCGGGGCTGATCCTGTGGCAGACGAGCAACATCATCCACGGTGGCGAGACCAACTACATCATGGCGACCGTCACCTTGTTCGTGTCGATCTACAACCTCTTCACCAGCCTGCTGCACCTGCTCGGCGTGTTCAACAGCGACTGATGCGGTGCGCGCCACACGGCGCGACAGGCGATGCATTCAAGGGCGCCCGCGAGGCGCCCTTGTCGTTTGCAGTCCGCGCTGGCGGAGCCGCGGCGCGCTGCGGTTACAATGCACGGTTTCACGACCCGGCCCGATCGGCGAAGTCCTGATCGGGCCGGGCGACCCAACCAAGCAGGGGCAGCGTCGATGAAAACCACGTTTCTGGACTTCGAGCGTCCGGTCGCCGAACTTGAGGAGAAGATCGCGCAACTGCGCTTCGTGCAGGACGATCCCGCGGTCGACCTGTCGGGCGAGATCGCCCGCCTCGAAAAGAAGAGCGAGTCACTCACCCGCGATCTGTACGCCAAGCTCACGCCTTGGCAGATTTCGCAGGTCGCGCGCCATCCGCAGCGACCGTACACGCTCGACTACGTGAGCCATGTGTTCTCCGATTTCCGGGAACTACACGGCGATCGCAGCTTTGCCGACGATCAGGCGATCGTCGGTGGGCTGGCGCGTTTCAACGGCGCGAGCTGCGTCGTGATCGGCCACCAGAAGGGGCGCGACACCAAGGAAAAGATCGTGCGCAACTTCGGCATGCCGCGCCCGGAGGGGTATCGCAAGGCGATGCGCCTGATGCGCCTGGCCGAGAAGTTCAACCTGCCCATCTTCACCTTCGTCGATACGCCCGGCGCCTATCCGGGCATCGGTGCCGAGGAGCGCGGCCAGTCCGAGGCGATCGGACGCAGCCTGTACGTGATGGCCGAACTGAAGGTGCCGATCATCTCCACCGTGATCGGCGAGGGCGGCTCCGGCGGCGCGCTCGCGATCGCCGTCGGCGATCAGGTGCTGATGCTCCAATACTCGACCTATTCGGTGATCTCGCCGGAAGGCTGTGCATCGATCCTGTGGAAAAGCGCCGAAAAGGCCTCGGTTGCCGCCGAGGCGATGGGCATTACGGCGGATCGACTGCACGGCCTGGGTCTGATCGATCGCGTCGTGCCCGAACCGGTCGGCGGCGCGCATCGCGACTACGTCGCAATGGCGGCCTCGCTGCGCAAGGCGCTGCAGGAGTCGCTACGCCAAGTGGCCGATCTCGACATCGACGAACTGCTCGAGCGGCGCTACGAGCGGCTGATGAGCCATGGCCGCTTCAAGGACCAGGGCGCAGCCTGATTCGATCCTGGCCGGCCGCGTAGCGGCTGTCCTCGACGGGGCCGGCGTGGGCCCCGATAGCCGGTTGTGCGTCGCGCTGTCGGGCGGGGTCGATTCGGTGGTCACGCTGCACCTGCTCGCCGCACTGCGCGAAGACCATGGTTTTGCCCTGTGTGCTGCGCATGTCGATCACGGGCTGCAGCCGGCCGCCGGTGACTGGTCGGCTTTCTGCAAGCGTCTGTGCGCAGATATCGGTCTCGAAATCGAAGTGTTTCCAGTCACGGTGCGCCGTGACCACCCCGATGGGCTGGAGGCGGCCGCGCGCGAGGCGCGTCATGCGGCTCTGGCGACGCTGGCGGTCGATTGGCTGGTGTTCGGCCACCATCTCGATGATCAGGCCGAGACCGTGCTGTTCCGACTGCTGCGCGGCGTCGGCGTACGTGGTGCGGGCGCCATGGCGGCGTGTGAGCCGGGCGCTCCGGGGCGGCTGCGTCCGCTGCTCGATGCGCGGCGCTCCGAGATTCTCGAGTATGCGCGCGTGGCAGGGCTCGCGTGGGTCGAGGACCATAGCAATGCCGATCGCCGTCACACGCGCAATCGACTGCGTCACGACGTGCTGCCGTGCGTCGAAGCGGCATTTCCCCAGGCCGCCGCGATGCTCGCGCGCTCGGCGCTCAACTTTCGCGAAGCCGACGGCCTGCTCGACGAGCTGGCCCATCAGGATGCGCGTGCCTGCGGTGATGGCGAGAGCTTTTCGCTGGCCGCGCTGCGGGCCTTGTCCGCGCCACGGCTGCGCAACCTGCTGCGCTGGCGCATCCGTTGCAGCGGCGCGGAGGCACCCGCGCGTGCGCGCTTGGTCGAAGCGGTGCGCCAGTTGCGCCATGGCGTGGCGCCGTCGCTGCATCTGCCACTCGGGCAGGTGGCCTGCTGCCTGCATCGTGGCCGGGTGTGGGTCGAGGCGATGCCCGCGCACGGCCTGCCGCAGCCGGTTCGCTGGTGCGGCGAGGAGGCGATCGACTGGGGTGACGGACGCGTCGTCTTCGAGCGTCGTCGCGGCGAGGGTCTGTGTGCCGCGCAGCTCGAGCGCGGTGAGGTCGTCGTCGCGACGCGGCGCCCGGGTTTGCGCATGAGCGACGCGCCCGGGCGGCCGCGTCACAGCTTCAAGAACCTCTGTCAGGAGGCCGGTGTGCCGCCGTGGTGGCGCGATCGACTGCCGGTGCTCTATGTCGATGGCGAGCCGGTCTGGATCGCCGGTGTCGGCATCGCTGCGTCGGCGCGGTGCGAAGCGGGCGCAGAGGGCGTGTTGCCGTCGTGGTGGCGGCCGGGCTCGCCGCTCAGAGGTTGAGGTCCTTGAGCAGTTGTGCCAGTTCGACTGCCGAGCGCACGCCCATCTTCTCGAAGATGCGCGAGCGGTGCGCCTCGACGGTGCGCATCGAAATGTCGAGCTCGTCGGCAATGACCTTGTTGTACTTGCCTTCGAGGATCAGCGTCATGACTTCGCGCTCGCGCGCGGTCAGCAGGGTGAGCTTCTCGGCCACGGCCAGGCTTTCGCTGCGCGCACGTCTGCGCTCGGCGTCGATTTCCATCGCGCGCTGGATCACGGCAATCAGGTCGCCGTCGTCGAAGGGTTTCTCGATGAAGTCGTAGGCGCCTTTCTTGAGGGCCGCGACGGCCATCGGGACGTCGCCGTGGCCGGTGATGAAGATCACCGGCAACTCGTTGCCGCGCGCGCGCAGCGCGTCGAAGCATTCGAGTCCGCTCATGCCTTCCATGCGGATGTCGAGCACCACGCAGCCATTCCAGTCGGGCGTGATCGCAGCCAGGAAGTCCTCCGCGCTGGACCAGGTGGTGCACGGCAGCTTGCGGGTCTTGAGCAGCCATTGCAGCGCGTCGCGGATGGCTTCGTCGTCGTCGATGATGTGGGCGCAGGGGGGATTCATGCGGGGATGGCTTCCTTTTCGACGGGTAGGGTGAGGATGAACACCGAGCCACCTTCCGGGCCGGGTTCGAACATCAGGCGGCCATGATGCAGTTCGGCGATCGAGCGGCAAATGTTCAGGCCCATGCCCATGCCTTCCTGCTTGGTCGAGAAGAAGGGCTCGAACAATCGCTTGGCGACTTCCGGCGGGATGCCGTTGCCCCGGTCGGCCACGCGCAGCACCAGTTGGTCGCTGAGGCGGCGCGTGGAAATCTTGACCACACGCTGTTCGCGGGGTAGCTGGCCGATGGCGTCCATCGCATTGCGCACCAGGTTGACCACCAGTTGCTCGATCATCACCGGGTCGGCCGTGAGCGGCGGCAGGGCTTCGCCCAGATCGAGTTCCATTTGGATCTGGCGCTTGCGTGCGTCGGCGTCCATCAGCTCGACGGCCTCGCGGATCACGGCGTTGAGCGCGAGCGTTTCGCGCTTGGGCTCGGAGCGGCGCACGAAGTCGTGCACGCGATGGATGATGGCTGCGGCTCGATAGGCCTGGCGGGCGATCTTCTCATGCACCTCGCGCAACTCGTCGGGGTCGATGTCGCCTTCGGCGAGCAGGTTCAGGCAGCCGCTGTTATAGGTGTTGATCGCCGCCAGCGGCTGGTTGAGTTCATGCGCCAGCGTGGAAGCCATCTCGCCCATCGTGATCAGGCGCGAGGTGGCCTGCAGGCGCTCGTCCTGCTGGCGGGCCAGTTCGCGTGCGCGCTTGCGCTCGGTGATGTCCATGATCGAGCCCATCCACCCGGTCTGGCGGCCCGAGGCGTCGATCAGCGGCGCCTCGAAGATGAGCGCATCGAGTGCCTCGCCGTTCTTGCGGCGCAGGCGCGCTTCGACGCCGGCGCGCGGCCCTTGTCCGGACAGGATCATGTCGTGGATCTCCTGCAGGCGCTCGATGTGTTCGGGGTGCCAGTAGGGCATGGGTGGGCGCAGGCCGATCAGTTCGTCGGCGGTGAAGCCGACCATGTTGCAAAAGGCCGGATTGACGTAGGTGATGCGTCCGGTCAGGTCGCGTGCGCGCAGGCCCGTGAGCAGCGAATCCTCCATCGCCTTGCGGAACAGCGTCTCGCCGCGCAGCGCCTGTTCGGCAGCCAGCCGCCGCTTGAGCTGGCGGCGCAGCATCCAGAAGCTCCAGATCAGCACCATTGCGAGAATCAGGATGGAACTGGTCAGCAGCACCGGGATCCAGCGCACGTCGTCGCGGTAGGCGGTGATCTGCAGCAGCAGGCCATGTCCCGGCGGGTCGAAGGCCATGGTGTAGCTGTGGGTGTCGGACAACGGAGCGACGCGCGAGCGCGAGGCAATCTCGCGCCCGTCGGAGTCGATCACGCTGACGTGGTATCTCTCGGTGAACCACCATGGCAACTCGCGCGCGAGCAGACCCTCGAGAGAGTAGACTCCGACGCTGATGCCGAGCAGCCCCGAGTCGGTAAAGGCCGGAATGTAGACCTCGAACTGATGGCCGCCACCGGCGGCCGGATAGGCGGGGCCGTAGACCGGTCGGCCGATGCTGCGCGACAGGCGGGCGAGGTCCGCATCGAGCTTCGCCTGCGTGCCGTCCGGGCCGAGTGGTACGGCGTCGGCCAGCGGCGGCAGCGCGCCCAGCGTGCGGGCGTTGGCGTCGAGCCAGATCACGCGCACCAGGCCGATTTCGGCGCGCAAGATCTGGCGCAGCCGCGCGTCGGTCTGCGGCGAGATGTCGGACACCACCAGTTCCGGCCCGAGCTGGGCGAGTTGGGCGGCATTGCGGTCGAGCTGGAACTGCAGGCTCTGCTCCATCCACAGCACGTCGCTGATCAGCGTGTGGCGCTGGGTGTCCTCGTCGTGCACGCGGGTGAGCCAAAGCAGCGCGCCGATGAGCAGGACGAACACCACCAGCGCGACCCAGGTCAGGTGCGTCATGCGATGCGTGCCGGTCGATGCAGGGGAAGTGGCCGTGGTGTCCATTGTTCGGATCCGCGCGTCGGGCGATGACGATGTCGGACCGGGGCTGGTGTTTCGCGACTGCCATGTTAATTGAGAACGTGCCTGCAATGGAGGCAAGACCATGAGACGGATTCAGGTGTTCGTCCTGTTCCTGATGCTAGCCTCGGCGCTGCTGCCCGCCGCGGCGAACGAGCCCATTGTGATCCGCTTCAGCCATGTGGTGTCGCCCGACGCGCCCAAGGGCAAGGCGGCCGCATTCTTCGCGCAGCGGGCGGCTGAACTAACGCGCGGGCGCGTTCGCGTGGAAGTCTATGCGGACAGCGCCTTGTATTCCGACCGTGAGGAGATGGAAGCCCTGCAACTGGGGGCGGTGCACATGCTCGCGCCCTCGCTCGCCAAGTTCAGCGTGCTCGGTGCCAACGCCTTCGAGCTGTTCGATCTTCCCTACATCTTCGAGGACCGGCGCGCGTTGCGTGCGGTCACTGAGGGGGACATCGGCGAGCGCCTGCTCGAGTCGCTCGAGGACCGCGGCATCAAGGGCCTGGCATTCTGGGACAATGGCTTCAAGTCGTTTTCGGCGAACACGCCGATCCGCGTCCCGTCCGACCTGGCGGGCAAGCGCATGCGCATCCAGGCCTCCCGCGCCATCGAGGAGCAGATGCTCGCGCTCGGGGCGGTGCCGCACATGATGTCGTTTTCCGATGTCTACGAGGCCTTGCGCGCTGGCGTGGTCGACGGTACCGAGAATCCGCACTCCAATCTTTACACGCAGCGCATGCACGAGGTTCAACCGTATCTCGCATTGACCGAGCACGGCTATCTGGGCTATGCCGTGATCGTCAACAAGCGCTTCTGGGACAATCTGCCGCGTGGTGTGCGTCGCCAGATCGAGCGAGCGATGCGCGAGGCCACGACCTATGCCAACCGGATCGCGCGCGAGGAGAACCAGCTCGCACTCGAAGCCATCCGCGCTGCCGGCACCACCGACATCCACGTGCTCGACGCCGCAGCGCGGGCGGACTTCCGGCGGGCGCTATTGCCGGTGCACCGCAGCGCCGCCGCACGCATCGGAGAAGAGCTGCTCGCCGAGGTCTACCGGGCGACCGGTTTCGACCCGAACGACGAGTGAGTCAGTGCGCCCGGAGCACGCACAAACTGGATGAGAACGCTGGCGGTTGCTGTTAGACTACAAGGCTTTATCCACACGCCCTGTCCCGAATGCGGGCAGTTTAACGGAGCAATATTGCATGGCCACCGAACGCACGCTTTCCATCATCAAGCCCGACGCCGTCGCGAAGAACGTCATCGGCAAGATCTACCAGCGTTTCGAGGACGCCGGACTGAAGGTCATCGCTGCGCGCATGATCCATCTGTCCGAGCGCGAGGCATCGCAATTCTACGCCGTGCACAAGGAGCGCCCGTTTTTCAAGGATCTGGTTTCGTTCATGATTTCCGGTCCGGTCATGGTGCAGGCGCTTGAGGGCGAGGGCGCCATCGCGAAGAACCGTGATTTGATGGGCGCGACCGATCCCAAAAAGGCCGAGCCGGGCACGATTCGCGCCGACTTCGCCGATTCGATCGACGCAAATGCCGTGCACGGCTCGGATGCGCCGGAAACGGCTGCGACCGAGATCGCGTTCTTCTTTCCCGGTCTGGACGTCTACGGACGCTGAGGCTTGTGGCCGGCGCCGCTTTGCGGTGCCGGCCACCCCGACTCCATGAGCGCCCCGGTCAACCTCCTCGATTTCGACAGCGACGCCCTCGTCGCCTGGTTCGCCGAACGCGGCGAGAAGCCTTTTCGCGCGCGCCAGGTAATGCGCTGGATTCATCGTGACGGCTGCGACGACTTCGACGCGATGACCGACGTCGCCAAGTCGCTGCGCGCCAAGCTTGGCGAGTGCGCGGGGGTTCGTGCGCCGACGCCGGTGCGCGACAGCGTGTCGAACGACGGCACGCGCAAGTGGCTCCTCGATGTCGGCAACGGCAATGCGGTCGAGACGGTGTTCATTCCGGAGGCGCATCGCGGCACCCTGTGCGTGTCCTCGCAGGCTGGCTGCGCGCTCGACTGCGCCTTCTGCTCGACCGGCAAGCAGGGCTTCAACCGCAACTTGAGCGCCGGCGAGATCATCGGCCAGTTGTGGCTGGCGAACCGCCTGCTCGGCGCTGCGCGTGATGCAGCGACCGATCTCGACGCCGGCGAGAAGGACAACGGGCGCATCATCAGCAACGTCGTGATGATGGGCATGGGCGAGCCGCTGGCCAACTTCGACAACGTCGTCACCGCGCTGCGCCTGATGCTTGACGACAATGCATACGGCCTGTCGCGCCGGCGCGTAACGGTGTCGACCTCGGGCATCGTGCCGGCCATGGACCGCTTGCGCGACGAATGTCCGGTGGCTCTGGCCGTGTCGCTGCACGCGCCCGACGACGCGCTGCGCGACCGTCTCGTGCCGATCAACAAGAAATACCCGCTGGTCGAGCTGATGGCCGCGTGCCGACGCTATCTGGAGCGTGCACCGCGTGACTTCATCACCTTCGAGTACGTCATGCTCGACGGGGTCAACGACCGTGACGTCGACGCGCGCAGGCTCGTCGAGCTGGTGCGCGATGTGCCCTGCAAGTTCAATCTGATACCGTTCAATCCGTTCCCGGGCTCGGAATTCCGGCGTTCCGGGAGCGAGCGCATCCGGCGCTTTGCCGAAGTGCTGATCGAGGCGGGCATCGTCACGACCACGCGCCGCACGCGTGGCGAGGATGTTGACGCCGCCTGCGGCCAGCTCGCGGGCCAGGTGCAGGACCGGACACGGCGCACGACGCGCCTGGTCAAGGCTTGATACGGGAGAGGCGGTGATGACTTTTCGCGCGGTACTGTGGCTGCTGGTCTTCCCGATCATGCTCGCCGGTTGCGCCGGCACGCCCTCGCGCGACGGCGAACAGTTCGCATCCGCCGACCGCCCCGTGCTTGAGACGCCGCCGGCCACGGAGCGCGAGCAGGCGGCGATGGTGCACATCGACCTGGGTACTGCCTACTTCGAGGTCGGTCGTTACGACGTGGCGCTCGACGAGGCGCGCATCGCGCTCGCGTACGCCCCCGAATTCTCGCCGGCCTTCCATCTGATGGGGCTGGTGTACATGTTCATCGACGATGATGTCGCTGCACGTGACAACTTCTTGCGTGCATTGCGCAGCGCCCCCAATGACCCGGACTTCAACAACAGCTACGGCTGGTTTCTGTGTCTGAACGGCGAGGAAACTGAAGGCTTGCGGCGTCTCGCGCTGGCCTCGCGCAACCCCTACTACCGTTCGCCGACGCGGCCGCATACCAACGCGGGCCTGTGCCATCTGCGGCTGGAGCAGGTCGACGAAGCCGAAATCCAGTTCCGCCGCGCCGTCGCCCTGCAGCAGAACAATCCCGTGGCGATGCTCGGGCTGGCCGAAGTGGCCTATCGCAAGGGTGAGCTGGCTTCGGCGCGTGATCAGTTGATCGCGCTACACCGCCGCAACGAGCCCACCGCGCAGTCCGTCTGGCTGGGTTTGAGGGTCGAGCGGCGTCTGGGTAACCGTGCGGCCGAGGCGAGCTACGCGGCCCAGTTGCGCGGACGCTTCAATGA
>JACESY010000046.1 GCA_013911595.1 Azoarcus sp. | reverse complement strand
TGTACACGTGAGTCCACCCGGCACCGCAGGTTCCGTACGCGGGGTACCCCGCGTACGGAACCTGCGGTGCCGGGTGGACTCACGTGTACATTGATTTGCGTGAATCGATCCGGTCGGAGTGTTGGTTGGTGTCGGCTGTAATGCACAACTGGAACGAGGTGGACGTCGCCGCCCAGCCACCTCGACCCGCAACGCGCCGGCGCTTGCCGGCGGCGTTCGTCGTTGCGCGTGTGGGGCCACTGGCACGCCGCATGCATGTCTCCCGTCGGTCGCTCCGGTCCCTGACCGGTCCCAGTCCGTTCTCTTTTTTTGCCCTGCGCGGTTGCGCAGGGCGTGCTCTTTTGTCCCAACGCGCTTGACCAGGAGGAACCAAAATGAATGTCTTCGAAGAGTGGGAATCCGAGATCCGCGGCTATTGCCGGCTGTATCCGACGGTGTTTGCGTCGGCTTCGAACGCTCGGCAGGTCGATGAGGCGGGTCGCTCCTACGTGGATTTCTTCGCTGGCGCGGGGGTGCTCAATTTCGGCCACAACAACCCGCGCATGAAAAAGGCGCTGATCGAATTCATCGAGGCGGACGGCGTGGCCCACAGCCTGGACATGTACACGGTGCCCAAGCGAGCGTTCGTGCAGAAGTTCGCCGACACCATCCTTGGACCACGCGGCATGAAGTACCGCATGCAGTTCATGGGCCCGACCGGCACCAACGCCGTTGAGGCCGCGCTCAAGCTCGCCCGCCGCGTGACCGGACGTACCACGGTGGTGGCCTGTTCCCACGGCTTCCACGGTATGACGCTGGGCTCGCTCGCATGCACTGCCAACAGCTATTTCCGCAACGCCGCAGGCGTGCCGCTGGAACACGTGATCCGCCAGCCCTTCGGCTGCGACAAGCCCTGCGAGGGCTGCACCATGGGCTGCGGGCCGGAGGCGGTCGAGCGCCTGCGCGCGATGTTCGAGGACGCCTCCAGCGGCCTGTCCAAGCCGGCGGCCTTCGTGGTCGAACCCATCCAGGCCGAGGGCGGCGTGCATGTCGCGTCGAAGGAATGGCTGCACGCGGTACAGAAGCTCGCGCGCGACCTCGGCGCGCTGCTGATCTTCGACGACATCCAGGCTGGCTGCGGACGCACCGGTACCTACTTCAGCTTCGACGGCATGGAACTCGATCCGGACATCGTGTGCCTGGCCAAGGGCATCGGCGGTTTCGGTACGCCGCTGGCGATGAACCTGGTCAAGCCCGAGCACGACGCGCACTGGTCGCCGGGCGAGCACACCGGCACCTTCCGTGGCCAGGGGTTCTCCTTCGTCGCCGGCGTCGAGGCACTCAAGTACTTCGACGACGACGAACTGATGAACGAAGTGCACCGCAAGGGCAAGCGCATGCGCGAGCATCTGGAAGGCATGTGCGCCGACCACGGCGGACGCCGCTTCCAGGTCCGCGGCAAGGGCATGATGCAGGCCATCGACCTGGGCGACGGCGCGCTGGCCAAGGACGTGGCCGCGAAGTGCTTCGAGAACGGATTGCTGATCGGCGCCTGCGGCACGGGCGGTCGCGTGCTCAAGCTGATTCCGCCGCTGACCATCCCCGACGAGGACTTGTCCGAGGGTCTGGAATTGCTGTCGAAGTCGCTGCGCCAGGTGGTGGGTCAGACCGAAGAGGTGCCGGTATGAGACAGCGCGATGACATGACCTTCCCGTTCTCGGAGTACATGCGCCGACTCGACGAATTGCGTGCGCGCATGGAAAAGCGCCTGCTCGACGCGGTCGTGATTTCCGATCCCGAGAACCTGATGTACCTGACCGACTACCAGACCACCGGGTATTCGTATTTCCAGGCCCTGGTCGTTCCGATCGAAAAAGAGCCGTTCATGATCACGCGCAAGCTCGAGGAATCGAACGTGTGTGCGCGTACCTGGGTCGAGATCACGCGGCCCTACGCCGATACCGGTGACGCCATCCAGGCGCTGGTCGAGGCGCTGCGTGAGTTCGGTCTGTCGGGCAAGTACATCGGCTATGAGCGCAACAGCTACTTCTTTCCGGCCTACCACCAGGACACCATCCACACCTCGTTCACGGATGGCCGGCTGCTCGATTGCTTCGGCATCGTCGAGGAAGGACGCATCTGCAAGTCGGAGTTCGAGATCGAGGCCATGCGCCGCGCCGCGGCCGCCACCGAGGCGGGCATGCAGGCGGGCATCGATGCCTGCTGCGCCGGCGTGACCGAAAACGAGATCGGCGCGGCGATCTCCTCGGCGATGTTCCGCGCCGGGGGCGAACCGCCGGCGGTGATGCCCTATGTCACGTCGGGGCCGCGCACCATGATCGGCCACGCCACCTGGGAAGGCCGCACGGTGCAGCCGGGCGAACATGTCTTCATGGAAGTCGGTGGCTGCTACCGGCGCTACCACACCGCGATGATGCGCACCGTGGTGCTGGGCGGGCTGTCCAACTCCATGCTCAAGGCGCAGGAGCGCATGCGTCACGCACTGAGCGAAATCAGAAGCCTGATGCGCCCCGGCGTGACGGTGTCCGACGCCGACAACCTAGTGCGCAACATCATCACCGACAACGAAGTGGGGGCGCAGCTCATCACGCGTTCGGGTTACTCCATCGGCATCGCATTCCCGCCGAGCTGGGACGAGGGCTACATCGTCAGCCTCAAGCAGGGCAACTACCGCGTGCTGGAAAAGGGCATGACCTTCCATGTCATTCCATGGATGTGGGGTGTGGACGGCGACAAGACGGTGGGCATCAGCGACACCCTCTACATCACCGATCGTGGCTGCGAGAGCTTCTTCACGCTCGAAGAGAACTTCACCGTCAAGGCCAACTCGGGTGGGCTCGCACCCGATGATCGGGTCGTCGCGCTGATCACCGACGACGCGCGCCAAGACCAACGCAAGGGAGCCTGACATGCTGCAAGCCATCGACCCGACCACCGGCCGTCTCGTGCGTGAGGTGGCGCCGGCCGACGCCGCCCAGGTCGAGCGCATCCTCGCCGCGGCCGACGGCGCGTGGCGCGGCTGGCGCGACCTCGGCTTCGCCGCGCGTGCCGACGTGTTGCGCCGCGTTGCGAAGATCCTGCGCGAGGACGTGGACCGTCTGGCGCTGCTGATGACCGAGGAAATGGGCAAGCCGCGCAAGGAGGCGGTCGGCGAGGTCGTCAAGGCGGCCTGGGCGGCGGACCACTACGCCGAGCACGCGGAGTCCTATCTCGCTGCGCAGGAATTGAAGTCCGATGCGACGCTCAGCTACGTGCGCCATGAGCCGCTGGGCGCAATCCTCGGCATCCTGCCGTGGAACGCGCCGTTCTGGCTGGCGTTCCGCTTCGCCGCACCCGCGCTGATGGCCGGCAATACCTGCGTGATGAAGCACGACTCCCATGTCCCCGGCTGCGCGAAGGCCATCGCCGAGGCTTTCGAGCAGGCCGGCGCGCCCGCGGGCGTGTTCGCCAACCTTCCGCTGGAAAATCCGCAGGTCGAGGCTGTGATCCGCGACGAGCGCATCCAGGCGGTGTCCTTCACCGGCTCCGAGAAGGGCGGTGCGGCGGTGGCGTCGATTGCCGCCTCCGAGATCAAGCACGCGGTGCTGGAACTGGGTGGGTCGGATCCGGCGATCGTGCTCGCCGATGCCAATCTCGAGGAAGCCGCCGACATCCTGACGCTGTCGCGCATCATCAACGCCGGGCAGAGCTGCATCGCGGCCAAGCGCATCATCGTCGAAGACGCCGTCTATGATCGTTTCGTCGATCTGATGCATGAACGCCTCGCTGCACTCGTGATGGGCGATCCGCGCGACGAACGCACGCAGGTCGGACCGATCGCGCGTCCCGATCTGCGCGACAACCTGCATCGTCAGGTTCGCGAAACCATCGAGGCCGGTGCGCGCTGCCTGCTTGGCGGCGAAATGCCTTCGGGCGAGGGCTATTTCTACCCGGTCACGCTGCTGGCGGATGTCTCCAACGACATGTGCGCCGCGCGCGAGGAGACCTTCGGTCCGGTCGCCGTGCTGCTGCGCGCTGCCGACGAGCATGAGGCGGTACGCATCGCCAATGACACACGCTATGGCCTGGCCGCTGCGGTATGGAGCACGGCCACGCGCGGCGAGGTCGTCGCGACCCGGCTGGAGGTTGGGCAGGTGGCGGTCAACGGCATCGTCAAGACCGACCCGCGTCTGCCCAGTGGCGGCATCAAGCGCTCCGGCTTCGGACGCGAACTGGGGCCGCATGGCATCCACGAGTTCGTCAACGCCAAGCAGGTGTGGATCGGTCCGAAGGTGGAGTAGCAGAGCGCCGCGCAACGCCGCAGATGGCCACCGCAGCAGTTTTGCATTGGCCTGGCGGCGTGCATCGCCGGCCGTCATGGTCCATCATGGCGGCTGGCGCCCGGCCGCGCGTGCGGTGCCGCTCCCGACAACGGAATCACGAGCCCGACAACATGAAGATATCTACCGTCAGTTTGCTCCTCGCACTCGCCTTGCCGTTCTCCGCGCAGGCCGTAGATGACGAAGGGCGTCTCAACGTGCACAGCATGGGCGTCAAGCCCTGCGCCAAGGTCATCGACGATTTCCAGTCCGACGGCAGCGTCGCCAAGCTGCTCAACAGTGTGTGGGTGGCCGGCTACCTGACCGCGATCAACAGCGATGTGTACGACGGCTTCGACGTCGTCGACGGCATGAATGCCGCCGAGCGCGACGAATGGCTCTATCGCTACTGCGACAAGAATCCGGAGCACATCCTCTACAACGCCGCTTCGGCCATGGTCGAGGCGCGCGGCGCAGCGATCGAATAGGCCGGCCTACGCCTCGCCCTGCCGCCTGCGCCAGTCCTCCAGCCGTTCGTCGAGCCGCTCGATGATCTCCTCGAGCGGCGCTTCGAACACGTTCGGAATCAGATAGCCGCCGTCCACCCAGCTCGCCTCCGAGAGCACGAACGGCTTGCGCCCCCAGAAGCGGCCGCGGCATTTGACGCGGATCACCTTGTCCTCGCCCGGACGGTCGATGCGCACGGACTCGATATGCGCCCAGCGCACGCGCGTCACGTAGAACAAGGTGTCGAACTCCAAGCCGTCGGCGTAAAGGCGCAGGAACTCACGCCGCGCGACCAGCCGCGCAAGACTCACGCCGAGCAAGCCGGCGCCCAGGAAGGCCACCATCCAGCGTGCGAACGGGTCGCCCAGCAGTGGCGCCGCAATCAGCAGCACCACCGCCAGTACGACCCCCAGCGGCGCACCCGCCGCCGAGCGCCGGAAGATCAACTCGTCGTCCATGTTCTCCCCGCCGCCCCACGGTCGGTTGAGACAGGGGAAGCGTACAACGCTGCGAAGGATGATGGCAGCGGTCGAGTGCGAACGGGGCGCGGGCTTCGGTGTATTCCGTTGCCGCTCTAGCCGACCTGTGCCTCCATCTCCCGCCGTACCGCGTACGCCCGGGTCGTGTCGTCCACCCGCACGTCGTCCCAGCTCAGGCATTCGCCCTGTTTCACCGGCCGGGTCACCTTGATGTCGTGCGCCAGGCCCAGCGGCAGGCCGCCGATGGCGCGGGACTTGTCGGCCGGCAGCAGCTTGCCGACCACGGTGTAGCCGCCTTCGCCGTCGAGGGTTTCGCCGGGGGCGAGATCCTTCTTGGCCTGGGCGACGACATCGGCGTTCCAGCAAGTGGCCACGCCGGTGGCTTCGCCGCGCAGCGCGACGCTGGCGACCGACATGCCCACTTCCAGCCCGATCAGATGCCAGCGCTTGTAGAGCGTGAAGTAGCGTCCCGACGGGTCGGTGTGGGCGTTGTACTCCTCGAAGCAGTTGCGCACGTACTCGGTCTCGCCTTCGACCGTCACCCATACCCCCATGCGGATGTCGTAGGGAATGACGCGGCCGTCTTTCTCCAGGCAGGAGATCACCTCGACCATGCCCTTGCGTTCGAGCACGCCGCCCTCGTCCCGTGGGCGAGTGACGAAGGGGATGTCCTCGACGCTGGCGGGCGGGTAGAGGAGGCCGTCGCTGGGCACCGTCAGCCCGGTGGCGTTGGCCACGGCGGTGGATTCGATGGCGGGTTTGGAGCCGTCGAGGAAGCTGTTGAACATCTTGGGGTTGAGCCCGCCGCGCGCGGCTTGCTCCGGCGTGAGGCCGTAGTAGCCCCACACGGTGTCGGGCGTGGATTGCGCGAAGTGCGGCAGCCACTTGTGACCACGCCCGGCCGCGACCACCGGGAAGCCACAGGTGCGCGCCCAGTCGACCAGATCGCAGATCAGCGCCGGTTGGTCGCCGAAGGCGAGCGAATACACCACGCCGGCGGATTGCGCGCGTTGTGTCAGCGCGGGGCCGCAGAAGGCGTCGGCTTCGACGGTGACGTTGACTACGTGCTTGCCGTGGGCAAAGGCCTCCAGGCAGTGGTCCACGGCGGCGATCGGGTGGCCGGTGCATTCGACGATGACGTCGATCGCCGGATGGCGCACCAGCGCCTGCCAGTCATCAAAGATGAGGGTGGTGCCGTGCTCGAGCGCGGCATCGAGTGAGGCCGCGGAGTACTGTGCCTCTGGCCAGCCGACGCGCTTGAGGTTGTTTCGCGCGCCCGGCACGTTCAGGTCGGCGATTCCGGCCAGATGCACGCCGGGCGTGCGCGGGATCTGCGCGACATACATCGCGCCGAACTTGCCGGCGCCGATCAGGCCGACACGGATGGGGCGGCCTTCCGATTCGCGTTGCAGCAGTTGCTGGTGAAGAGACATGAGCGCACTCCCGGGGCACAAGGTGTGCGGCCATTCTAGGGCCTGTTCACCATTGCCTCTAGCCGGGCTTTCGCGGCTGCGATCGCGCCATCAGACCGGTTGTGCGAACGCGGGATCGGGAACGGGTTGGCACTGGGGGTGCGCAGCTGCCCTCCTCGCCGATTGCTGCGGCGTCGCGCCGAGCATCGCCGCGATGTGTTCGCGAAGGGAGTCGAACGGTTGTGCACCGGAGAGCAGTCTTCGCTGCACGGAGGTGTCGGACGTGCTCAGCAGCATGGCGGGCACGCCGGCAATGCCCAGGCGTTCGGCCTCGCGCCGGTCGGCTTGCACGCCTTTCGTGTAGTCGCCGTTGCGCAGCGCGAACTTCAGGCGGACAGCGTTCAATCCGAGCGCGCGTCCGATGTCGGTCAGCTCGTCGATGCTGCCGATGTCGCGGTCGTGTTCGAAGAAGGCCTGGAACAGTGCCTGATGCATCTTCGTGCCCAGACCGTGCTCCTGGGCGAAACGCTGGGTCTCGAAGGCCAGGCGGCTGCGCGGCTGCACCGATGGCAGGTACAACTCCATGCCGCGCTCCTTGGCCATCGGGTACACCACTTGCTCCCACGCGGTGCGCAGGTATTCACCGCGCGGCTCCAGCGTAGGAACTGGGTCGGGTCGCAGCTCGAAGGCGCGCCAGCGGATATCCAGCTGGTCGCCAAATTCGGCGCGCAGGGCGTCGAGCACCGGGAATTCCAGATAGCAGAAAGGGCAGACGTAGTCGCTCCAGACGTCGAGCGTAAGGGTCGGTGACATGATGCAGCAGGCCTTGCAGGCTGACGTAGTGGATGGTTGAGGGATGGATTGCATTGTCCCTCATTCGGTTCCTGTGGATCACGCCAAACTTACAAAAAACTTACAAATCGATTTTTCTGCGGGACGTTCAGATGAACATCTGCCGAATGTCGGCGGAGGAGCGCTTTCCGAAGTTGTCGCGATGCCGATCCAGCCAGGTCAGCGCGGTCTCGCGGCCGCGCTCGTGGAGCATCTGCAGCAGCGGCGGGCTAGGGACCAGTCGGGTTTCGATCGCCAGATCGCCGGTGTGCTCCGCCGACTGGATGGCGTGAAAGCGGGTGCGCCGCAGCTTGCGTTCCAGGCGACCGGACAGAAGCGAACTCCCCGATTCTTCGCTGGCACGGGCATAGCGACGCATCTCGCGCAGGAAGGCGGCATTGAAGGCGAAATCCAGGGTGCGGTTGCGGATTTCCTCGGCACTGCTCGGCGTCGTGGTGTGCAACAGCGGCGCGAGCAGGACCAACAGGACGTCGCAGGCAGAACATTCGTGGAGCAGCGGAAAGACCGCCGGGTTGGCAGAGAAGCCACCGTCCCAGTAGGGCTCGCCGTCGATCTCGATGGCGCGCGAGATGGTTGGCAGGCAGGCCGACGCAAGCAGGGCGTCGATGCTCAGTTCATGGGTTTCGAACAGACGCAGCTTGCCGCTGTTGGCATGGGTTGCGGCGACGAAGAGCTTGAGCGGCGACTCGGCGCGCAGACGCTCGAAATCAATCTGCGCGTCGAGGATGTTGCGCAGCGGGTTGATGTCGAAGGGGTTCATCTGCTGGGGCGACAGATAGCGCGACCACAGCAGCATGACGCGCGCAGCCGGTGAAACCGAGGGGCCGTTGTCGCGGATGGCCGAAGAGAAGCCCGGCGGCGACTGATTGGCGACCCCCTCCCAGAACGCGCGCAATGCCGCGCGAGCGCCGTCCCGGCCGTCCTCGAGCAAGCCATGAGCGAGCACGACGGCGTTGATTGCGCCGGCGCTTGTCCCGCTGATGCCGTCGAAGGCCAGTCGCTCGTCTTCGAGCAGCGCGTCGAGCACGCCCCAGGTGAACGCGCCATGCGCGCCACCGCCCTGCAGGGCCAGACTGATGTGCGTGAGCTTGTCTTTAGGAAATCGCATGCCTCACCTGAATGTTGCTGTGCAACATTTCTTCAGGCTAGCACTGTATTCATTTCATTGGGAATATCTTTCAGTTTGTGCTGCGTTGCAAAAATGCTACTGGAAGGCGACCTCCGCAAAGCTGCGCAGCTTGCGGCTGTGCAGGCGATCGATGCCCTGCTCACGCAGCAGCTCGATGGTGCGCAGGCCGATGCGCAGATGCTGGTCGACGCGCTCGCGGTAGAAGGTGTTGGCCATGCCGGGCAACTTGATCTCGCCGTGCAGCGGCTTGTCGCTGACGCACAGCAGCGTGCCGTAGGGCACGCGAAAGCGAAAGCCGTTGGCGGCGACGGTGGCCGACTCCATGTCCAGCGCCACTGCGCGGCTTTGGCTGAAGCGGCGCTCGGGTGCGGACGGGTTGCCGTGCGAGGGCAGCAATTCCCAGTTGCGGTTGTCGGTGCTGGCGACGGTGCCGGTGCGCATGATGCGCTTGAGTTCGTAGCCGGACAGTTGCGTGACTTCGGCCACTGCCGCTTCCAGCGCGAGCTGGATTTCAGCCAGCGCCGGGATGGGCACCCACGGCGGCAGGTCTTCGTCGAGCACGTGATCCTCGCGCACGTAGCCGTGGGCCAGCACGTAGTCGCCGAGCTTCTGTGTGGTGCGCAGTCCCGCGCAGTGGCCGAGCATCAGCCAGGCATGGGGGCGCAGCACGGCGATGTGGTCGGTGATGGTCTTGGCGTTGGCCGGCCCGACGCCGATATTGACCATGGTGATGCCGGCGCGGTCGCCGCGGGTGAGGTGGTAGGCCGGCATCTGCGGCATGCGCGGTGGCGCCACACCGAGCGCGTCGCGCGGCTGCGCGGGCAGCCCGGCGCGGCGCGTGACGACGTTTCCCGGCTCGACGAAGGACTCGTAGGCGTGGGCGTCGTCATCTTCCATCATCAACGCGTGCCCGAGTTTGACGAACTCGTCGATGTAGAACTGGTAGTTCGTGAACAGCACGAAATTCTGGAAGTGTTCGGCGTCGCTGCCTGCGTAGTGGCGCAGGCGCTGCAGCGAGTAGTCCACGCGTGGCGCGGTAAACAGCGCGAGCGGCTGGGGGTGGCCGGGCGCGGGCTCATACGTGCCGTTGGCGATGCCGTCGTCCATCGCGGCCAGATCCGGCAGATCGAACAGGTCGCGCATGCGCTGGCGGCGCGCAAGATCGAGGGTGCCGTCAAAGTGTTCCGCGCCGGCCAGCGCGAAATGCACCGGGATGGGCTGGGTGCTGGTGCCCACCTCGAGCTTCACGCCATGGTTGCTCATCAGCAGTTCGAACTGCTCGCGGTAGTAGTCGGCGAACAGGTCCGGGCGTGTCAGCGTGGTCTCGAACACGCCGGTGCCCGCGACGAAACCGAAGGCCAGGCGCGAGTCGGGCCGCGCGACGGTATCTACACGCACGCGCAGGAAAGGGTAGCAGGCGCGCACATGGCGGTCGAAATCCTCGCCCGCGACGAAGCGCTGGAGCGCCTCGCGCAGCCAGGCGGTGTTGGCCTCGTAGATCTCGGTCACGCGCGCGAGCGCGGCGTCGGCGTCGTCGTACTCGGCGGGGGCGATGTAGGGCGGTTCGGTGAGCATGGGACGGTGATCGTTGGATGCGAGATGACCATGTTACCCGCCCCCAACGTAGGGCAGGTAAGCGCAGCGCACCTGCCGATCCGGTCTTCGTGCCGGTCCGGAGCAGCGTCAGGTGCGCGCCGTTGGCGCTTACCTGACCCACCCTCCCTCTCCGCCTCACGATGTAGTGATTCCACTACACGACAATCACGACAACGGTGATACCGGCCCCCGGTTGCGGCGCGGAAGATGCGAGGCGTCAACCAAGCCGCAAGGGGTGCCGCGATGAAAAAGCCAGGATTCAGACTCGGGGTGTACGTCTTCAAGGACGCCGAGGTGGTCGACTACGCGGCGCCGGCCGGCGTGCTCTCCGTAGCACGTCGCTTCGATCCGGAACTGGACGTGTTCCTGATCGCCGAGAGCATGCGAGCGGTGCACACCCAGGCCGGCATCACCGTGATGCCCAACTATTCCTTCGCCGACCGGCCGGCGATGGATGCCTTCCTGATTCCCGGCGGCTTTGGCACGCGCCAGGAGATGCATAACCGCAACCTGCACGACTACATCCGCGCGCTGCCCGAGGAGTGCCTCCTTACCAGCGTGTGCACCGGCTCGTGGATCTATGGCGCGATGGGCCTGCTCGACGGTCTGCCGGCGACCAACCGCAAGGAGCCGGACAGGCTTGAAGCCTCGCACATGGGCAAGACGCCGATCGACCGCCTCGGCGAGATCGCGCCCGCCTGCCGCATCAGCCGCGCGCGCGTGGTCGATGCGGGTCGCGTGATTACCGGCGGCGGCATCTGCTCCGGCATGGAAGTGGGTTTCCACCTGCTGCGCCGCGCCGGCTATGACGAGGCCTTCATCCGCGACGTGGCGCGCGTCATGGAATACCACCGCGCCTACGAATTGTTCGAGCACGACATCGAATACGCCCAGCCGACGGCGGCTGCGCGTCTCGTTTCCGCCTGAAACTCAACGAAGGGAGTCAGCCATGTCCGCCTACCGCAATCCGTTCGACCCGAATGTCCGCCTGCATCGCGGCGGCTGCAGTTGTGGCCGCCACACCAGCCAGTCCGAGCACGACCAGGCCGTCGCCATCAAGGCGCGCGAGATGCAGGAGCGCGTGGTCGAGACCGCCGTGATGAAGGCGCTGTTCCCGCGGGACGAAGTGCGTCGCAAGTTCCTGCGTGCGGTTGGAAGCGGCACGGCGCTGGCGGCGATCTCCAGCATCTTCCCGATGGCGATGGCCAAGGAGGCGTTTGCCCAGGGCGGCGGCGCACTGGAGAAGACCAAGCTGTCGGTGGGCTTCATCCCCATTACCTGCGCCACGCCCATCATCATGGCGCACCCGCTGGGCTACTACGCCAAGTACGGGCTCGATGTCGAAGTGGTCAAGACCGCTGGCTGGGCGGTGGTGCGCGACAAGGCGCTGGCGGGCGAATACGACGCCGCCCACATGCTCTCGCCGATGCCGCTGGCGATCTCGGTGGGCGCCGGCTCCAACCCGATTCCGTGGACCATGCCGGCAGTCGAGAACATCAACGGCCAGGCCATCACGCTGTCCCTCAAGCACAAGGACAAGCGTGACCCCAAGGACTGGAAGGGCTTCCGCTTCGCCGTGCCGTTCGACTACTCGATGCACAACTACCTGTTGCGCTATTACCTCGCCGAGCACGGCATCGACCCCGACCGCGATGTGTCGATCCGCTCGGTGCCTCCGCCGGAGATGGTGGCCAACCTGCGTGCCGACAACATCGACGGCTTCCTCGCGCCGGATCCGGTGAACCAGCGCGCGGTGTATGACGGCGTGGGCTTCATCCATCTGCTGTCCAAGGAGATCTGGGACGGGCATCCGTGCTGCGCGTTTGCCGCCAGCCAGAAGTTCGTCACCGAAATGCCCAACACCTATCAGGCCTTGCTCAAGGCCATCATCGACGCTACCGCCTACGCCCGCAAGGCCGAGAATCGCAAGGAAATCGCCGCCGCCATCGCGCCGACCAACTATCTCAACCAGCCAGTGACGGTGGTCGAGCAGGTACTCACCGGCACCTACGCAGACGGGCTGGGCAATGTCGTCAAGGATCCCAACCGCATCGACTTCGACCCCTTCCCGTACGAGTCCTTCGCGGTGTGGATCCTCACGCAGATGAAACGCTGGGGCCAGATCAAGGGCGAGGTCGATTACGCCAAGGTGGCCAGCGAGGTGTTCCTCGCCACCGACGCCATCCGCCTGATGAAGGAAGTGGGCATGGAGCCGCCGGCCGATCCGAAGATGTCCTTCTCCGTGATGGGCAAGGCCTTCGACCCGTCGCAGCCGCAGGCCTACGTCGACAGCTTCGCGATCAAGAGGAGTTGAGGCCATGAAGGAGACCCGACCCTGGCTCGCGCCCTTCCTGTCGGTGCTGTTCCTCGCAGTCTTCCTCGGGTTGTGGCACCTAGCCACGATGAAGACCGAACGCGAGGTCATCGTCGACCCCGAATACGCTGCGCTCATCGGCGCGGCGGCGGCCACCGGCGGGCAATCCGCCATGCCGGGGCCGGGCGAGGTCGGCGCCAAGTTGTGGGAACACGTCTCCGACCCGTTCTACGACCGCGGCACCAACGACAAGGGCATCGGCACCCAGCTTGCACACTCGATCGCACGGGTCGCCATCGGCTTCGGCCTGGCGGCACTGGTGGCGATCCCGCTGGGATTTTTGATCGGCATGTCGCCGCTGGTCTACAAGGCGCTCGACCCCTTCATCCAGATCCTCAAGCCGATCTCGCCGCTGGCGTGGATGCCGCTGGCGCTCTACACCATCAAGGATTCCAACGTCTCGGCGGTGTTCGTGATCTTCGTGTGCTCGCTGTGGCCGATGCTCATCAACACCGCCTTCGGCGTGGCCTCGGTGCGCCGCGACTGGGTCAATGTGGCGCGCACGCTGGAAGTGAGCCGACTGCGAACCGCTTTCCAGGTGATTCTGCCCGCGGCGGCACCGACCATCATGACCGGCATGCGCATCTCGGTGGGCATTGCCTGGCTGGTCATCGTCGCGGCCGAGATGCTCGTCGGCGGCACCGGCATCGGCTACTTCGTGTGGAACGAGTGGAACAACCTCTCCATCGCCAACATCATCACCGCGATCCTGTTCATCGGAGTGATCGGCATGTTGCTCGACCTCACGCTGGCGCGGCTCGCGCGCGCCGTCACGTACAGGGAGTGAAACCATGAGCCAAGCTTTCCTCAAAGTCGAAGGCCTGGGCAAGAGCTACCCCGGAGTCACGGTGTTCGAGGACATCCACTTCGGCATCGACAAGGGCGAATTCGCCTGCATCATCGGCCATTCGGGCTGCGGCAAGACCACCATCCTCAACGTACTGGCCGGGCTGGACGAGGCCAGTGACGGCCTGGTGATCATGGACGGGCGCGAGATCTCGGGCGCGTCGCTGGATCGCGGCGTGGTTTTCCAGGGGCACGCACTGCTGCCCTGGCTGTCCGCGCTCGATAACGTCGCCTTCGGTGTGCGCTCGCGCTGGCCGGGCTGGAGCCGGAAGGAAGTCGTCGAGCACAGCGCCAAGTACCTCGAGATGGTCGGCCTGGACGGCGCCATGCACAAGAAGCCGGCAGAGCTGTCCGGCGGCATGAAGCAGCGCGTGGGCATCGCCCGCGCCTTCGCCATCCAGCCCAAGATGTTGCTGCTCGACGAGCCCTTCGGCGCGCTTGACGCGCTTACCCGCGGCACCATCCAGGACGAGCTGCTGGCCATCGTGCAGGCGACGAAGCAGACCGTGTTCATGATCACGCACGACGTGGATGAGGCCATCCTGCTCGCCGACAAGATCCTGCTCATGAGCAACGGCCCGTTCGCGCGCATTGCCGAGATCGTGCAGGTGACGATGCCGCGCGAGCGTACCCGCGCGACCATGCATCACGATCCCCAGTACTACCGCATCCGCAACCACCTCGTGGACTTCCTCGTGAACCGCTCGCAGGACTACGCCGGCGAGGACGCGCTCGCCCACGACGCCAAACACCCGCCGGTCGTCACGCCCGGCCTCGACCAGAGCGCGGAAGTCGTCGAATTGCCGCGCCAGTTTTCCCACGCACCGGCCGAGAAGGCCCGCGCCTACTGACCCACCCACTTTGCAAGGAGACGCATCATGAACCTGTCCGACATGCCCACTGCCACCGGTACCCGCCCGATGACCCGCAACGACGTCACCGAACTGGTCGTCGCCAACCGCATCCAGAAGAAGCTCACCTGGTCCGAGATCGCCGCGGCGATCGGGCAGTCCAAGGAATGGACCACCGCCGCGCTGCTCGGCCAGATGAAGATGACCGAGGAGCAGGCCACCAAGGCCGCCGAGATTCTCGATCTGCCGGCTGAGGCCATCGCCCTGCTGTGCGTCGTGCCCTACCGGGGTTCGCTGCCCACGGCGGTCCCGACCGATCCGACGGTCTATCGCTTCTACGAGCTGGTAAGCGTCTATGGAACGACCTTCAAGGAACTGATCCACGAGGAGTTCGGCGACGGCATCATGTCCGCCATCGACTTCAAGATGGACCTCACACGCGTGGCCGACCCCAATGGCGACCGCGTGCAGATCGTCATGTCGGGCAAGTACCTGCCGTACAAGATGTACTGAGTCCGTCGTCGGCGGTCGTCGGGGCCGCTGCATGGAAACGGCCGCGCGGGGTGTCCCGTGCGGCCGTTGTCGTCGGGCCTTCAGAAACCCTGGAAGAGGAAATCCAGTGCCGAGGTGATGCGGTTCCTCGCGCCAATGCCGTTCCTGCTCGCGCGGTGTCCGCTCATTCGCAACCCATGTGGCGCCGATATCTTTCGGGGTCGTGTCCTTCCGGCACGCTGGCGCAGGGGTCGTCCGCGTAGCCGCGCAGTACCTGGTAGCGTTCGATCTGCCGGCGCTCGAGCACTTCGACCGTGTCGACGTGTTCGGACAGGTGGATGAAGCGCAGTTCGGCGCGCGCGGCTTCGGCCTCGGCGAGCAGGCGACGCAGGCTCGCGTCGTCGACGCCTCTGTCCGCGAAGGCGCGCTCGATGCCCCGCTCGGCGTCGATCAGCCGTTCGCCGGCAGGAATCGCGGCGGCGCGCATGCGGTCGACCTGTGCCTCGAAGTGGTCCACCTGCTCTGGCGTGAGCGGAATGTCGTCCTTCAGTTCCAGCAGATGCACCGGTCCGGGATAGCCGTTCAACTCGGCGGGCAGTGCCAGGCCCCAGCCGCGACCGCGTCGCAGTTCGTCCACATCGGCCTGAGACAATGACTTGATGGTCCGCTCCTGCATGCCCGCATAGCTCGTATGTGCGCCATGGTCGGCATGGGGGGGTTGCGCGCCGGCTGGTAGTGAGCCGGCCATCAACAGGGCCAGCGCCGTGGCGCGAAGCGCTCGGGTGGGCGTGTGCATTCGATCCTCCTGGTGGCGTGCGTGAGGGCCGATTGTTGTGGAAACGCCCGCCGCGAAGATATGATCCGGATCATATCGATCGATGGGGGCCGATCATGCCCACGTTCCCGCCCGATACGCTCGACGCGCTGCTTGGGCCGGCACTCAAGGCCCGTGTGGCTGAACTCGAGCTGCATCGCGGTCAACTCCTGTTCCTGCAGGATCAGGTACCACGCCGGATGTACTTCATCCTGGAGGGCGAGGTGGTTCTCGAGCGCTGCGATGAGCGGGGCGCTCCGGTCGTCCTGCAGCGTGTGGGCAAGGGGTTGGTCGCCGAGGCGAGCCTGCAGGCCGAACGCTATCACTGCGACGCGCGCGTGAGCGTCGCCGGCCGGGCGCTGTGGTTGCCGCGCACCCTGCTGCACGAGGCGCTGTGCGCTGATGCGGCGTTCGCGCTGCGCTGGATATCAATGCTGGGCACCGAGGTGCGCAGATTGCGCAGCCGCTGCGAGCGGCTGTCGCTCAACGGTGTTGCCGCGAGGCTGTTGCACCTGATCGAGACCGAAGGGTCAGGCGGGGTGCTGCCGCTGCCCTCCGGCTTGAAGTCTCTTGCGACCGAACTCGCGGTGACGCATGAGGCCTTGTACCGCACGGTGGCGCGGCTGGAGCGTGACGGCGCGCTGCGGCGCAATGCCGGATGCATCCTGTTGCGCCAGGCGGCCCCGCTTTGATCCGCGGGGCCGTCCGGGATCAGTGCAGCGCGTGGCCAACGTCCTCGACGATGGGTGCGAGCGCCGCCCCGATGCGCGCCATCTGCGCATCGTTGACCAAGTCGCCGAGCACGCCGGTGAAGCGCGGGTCCTGCACGCCGGAGACGATGTACTGCCAGCGATAGGCGCGCAGCACGGTGGCGTGGATGGCCGCCTTCTCGTCTGAAGCGAGGCTGCGGTTGAGTGACGCGATGAAGTAGTCCGCGTCGGCCTTCGCCTGCGCCTGCAGGATGCCGTCGACGGCGCCGACCAATGCGATCAGGTCGTCGACAGCGGCGTCGCGTTCAGCTTCCGACAGCCGCGCGTCCTCGGCGCGCCACTCGATCTCGTCGAGGATGGCGTGCTGCGACTCCTCGCGCGCGTGGTGCAGGAAGACGTCCTTCCACAGCTCGGACAGGTGCTCGTCCGGGTCGATGCTGCTGTGATAGTGGGCGAGCACGAACATTTCGATGTGGCAGGTCAGGCCCAGCACGGCCCACTTCGACGCCGCCATGACCGCGCGTGCGACCTCGTTGGGCTCGGGCACGAAAACGTAGCCTTCGGGCATGCCCTCGCCTGCCATGCGCTCGAGGCGGCGGAACATCTCCTGGTGTTTGATCTCCTCATCGGTAAAGCGCACCAGCGCTTCGAGTGCGACCTGGTCGCCGAAGCGGTGATCGGCGGAGACGTCGAGGATCTGCGCGGCGATGAAGCGCTCGACCAGGCCGAAGATGTTGGCGTAGCTGCGCCCCTGCACCTGCGACAGGAAACGGCGCTCAGCCGGCAGCAGGAAGGGCAGGGCGTCGATCTTCGACAATCCGTCGGGCAGGAATTTCTTGTTGAAGTCGAAGTCGCGCCCGCGGATCACGTCGCGGTCGATGTCGAAGCGCACGCGCTTGCTCACTTCGACGCAGCGGGCGTAACGCGGATCGGTAGTTGTGGCAGTGGCTTGCATGATGATTCTCCTGTGATGGTCCGGTTGGGTCTCGACGCTGCCGCAACGGGCTGCGTCGATGGAGCGCATCTTCGGCGCGCGCCGTATCCGGCCGATGTCGCTTTTCCCTCAGCGGGTAACGCGTAGGCGCATATTTGTATCCGCCGCGTAACTCGTGCCTTGCCTATAATTCAGGGAAAAACCCTGAAAACGGAGGGGCGATGCCAAGCGCCGGACGCATCCTGCTCGTCGATGACGATGTCGATATCCGCCAGATGCTCGCCGAGTATTTCGGCAGCCACGGCTTCGACGTGATCGAGGCCGGCAGCGGCATCGAGATGCGCGAGCGCCTCGCCGACGCGGTGCCCGACGTGGCGCTGCTCGACGTACGCCTGCCCGGCGAGGACGGCTTCTCGCTGCTGCGCTACCTGCGCGAGCACCACTGCATGGGGGTGCTGATGGTCACCGGCGCGGGCGAGGTCGTCGACCGCATCGTCGGCCTGGAGCTGGGCGCGGACGACTACGTCGCCAAGCCCTTCGAGCCGCGCGAACTGCTCGCCCGCGTCAAGAGCGTGATGCGCCGGATGCGCGAGCCCGGCACGCCGCCAGCCGGCGGCGCTCAGGCCGAGCCGCTGGCGGTCGGCGCGTGCCGGCTGGATCTGGCCTCGCGCCGCTTGTTCGGCGCCGACGGCGCCGAGATATCCCTGACCGCGATGGAGTTCGAGCTGCTGCGCGCCTTCGTCGAACGGCCCGAGCGCGTGCTCTCGCGCGACGATCTGCTCAACCTCACGCGCAACCGTGACTGGGAGCCCTTCGACCGCTCCATCGACATCCGCATCGCGCGCCTGCGCCGCAAGATCGAGCCCGACCCCGAGCATCCGCGCCTGATCCGCACGGTGCGCGGCGCCGGCTACATGTACGTGCCGGGCGCGGCCTGATTGTTACCGTCGTGTAACCGCCGCTGCGCGCGTTGGCGGCCTGCCTAGACTGCGAACATCCAATCCGGGGAGGGCGACCATGGGCGAAATGCACGATGCGCAGCGCACACCTGCGGATACCCACCTGCGCCGCATCCTCGATTACACCGACGCGGTGGTGTTCTGGAAGGACGCGGACGGACGCTACCGCTTCGTCAACGCCGAGTTTTGCCGGCTGGTCGGTCGTCCGGTCGAGGACATCCTCGGCCGCGCCGACGATGAGGTCCTGCCCGGTGAGGCGGCCGCGCGCCTGCGTGCGAACGACGCCGTGGTGCTGCGCGAACGGCGCATGGTCAGCTTCGAGGAAGCGATCGACGTGCGCGGCGAGCGGCGCACCTTTCTGGTCAGCAAGTTCCCGCTGCCGGGCCGAGACGGCGAGCCCTGCGCGGTGGCCGGCGTTGCCACCGACATCACGCGGCGCAAGCGCGTCGAGGACGCGCTGCGGCAAGCCCCGCTGGCCGTGTCGGCCGCGCATGGCGATGCGGTACTGCCCGAGCT
>JACESY010000045.1 GCA_013911595.1 Azoarcus sp. | reverse complement strand
CCCTCCGAACTGCTGACCCGCCGACCCGACATCGCCGCGGCCGAGGCGCGGCTGGCCGCGGCCGACGCCGACGTGGCCGCCGCGCGCGCGGCGCTGCTGCCTTCCGTGCAACTGACCGGATCGGGCGGGCTGGCCTCGGCCGCGCTGCTGTCGCTGGCCGACCCGACGCGCAGCGTCTCGCTCGCCGCCGGCCTCGCCCAGACGCTGTTCGACGGCGGACGCCTGCGCGCCCAGGTCGGGCTGGCGCGCTCGCGCCAGCGCGAACTCGTCGAGACCTACCGCCAGGCAGTCCTGACTTCACTCAAGGAAGTCGAGGATGCGCTCGGCAATGCCGAGCGCGCACGTGAGCAGGAAGCCGTGCAACGCGAGATCCGCGACGAGGCGGAGCGCACGCTGCGTCTGTCGGAACTGCGTTACCGCGAGGGCGCGGACGAACTGACCACCGTGCTCGACGCCCAGCGCACGCTCTTCCAGGCCGAAGACCAGCTCGCCCAGCAACGCCTGGCGCGGCTGGGCGCGGCAGTGGATCTCTACAAGGCGCTCGGCGGCGGGTGGCAGCGTGCCGGGCGCGACTGAAGCCCTCGTGCACCCCGCAGCGCGGCCGCACGCTTGCGACGACGGCATTCGGGACGTGAGATTTTTCACGACAGCATGGATCAAATGCGGTTGATAACTGTTATCATTACTGCACGAATCTAGCCAGCCAATCCGGACGCGGCCCCTCCTCCCGCTCTCCCGGTCAGCCAGCCACGCCATCACAACTGACTGATCCGGAGATCCACCATGACCCGAACCCTGCGGCGCCTGCCGCCCGCGTTCGCCTTGCGCCCCCTGTGCTGCGCCCTTGCCCTCGCCGCGCCTGCCGTATTCGCACAGGACACTGAACGACGTCTCGACGATGTGGTGGTCTCCGCCACCGGCTTCGAACAGAAAATCACCGATGCGCCCGCCAGCATCTCGGTCATCTCCAAGGAAGAGCTGGCCCGCAAGCCCTATACCTCGCTGGTCGACGCGGTGCGCGAACTCGAAGGCGTGGACGTCGGCGAGACCTCCGACAAGACTGGCCAGAAGACCATCAGCATGCGTGGCATGGGCTCGGACTACACCCTGGTGCTCATCGACGGCAAGCGCCAGAACAACCACGGCGACATCTACCCGAACAACTTCGGCGGCAACCAGTTCAACCACATCCCGCCGATGGACGCGATCGAGCGCATAGAGGTCATCCGCGGCCCGGCGTCCACGCTCTACGGTGCAGATGCATTGGGTGGCGTGATCAACATCATCACGAAGAAGGACGCCACGGAATGGACCGGCTCGATGACCTACGGCCGTACCTTCCAGTCCGATGACGACTTCGGCGACGAGAGCACGGCCGACTTTAGCGTGCGCGGGCCGATCATTCCCGGCACGCTCTCGATGAGCCTGCGCGGCAGCGTCTACGATCGCGATGCATCCAACCCTGGCTACAAGGCCACGCGCACACCCGACGGCGACCTGCGCGAGCGCAGTCTGGGCTTTGGCGGTGGTGGGCGCACCGTCGACAACACCAACAAGGCGCTCGGATTCAGTCTCTATCTGACGCCCACCGACAACCAGCGCATCAGCTTCGACTACGACACGTCCAAGCAGGAATACGACAACGCGCCGGAAACCGATGCGGACGGCAATCCGTCCTTCCCGCTGGGCACGGTCGACAGCGCCGAACGCCTGTGGAGCGCCAGTCGTGCCGGCTACGGCGCCGACCAGGAATTCGCCCGCGAGGCGTGGTCGCTCAGCCACGAAGGTCGCTGGGACTTCGGCACCAGCTTCGTGGCCTTGTCCTACGTCGAGTCCGACAACAACGGACGCACCCTGCCGCTGACCGTGGCCGAGCGTCAGCAGCTCGACCAGTTGCGCAGCGACTGGGGCGATGTTGGCTTTGGCGATCTGAGCGACGCACAGCGCGACACCCTCGAATCGACCTTCCTGCCACGCCCCAAGCGCACGCTCGAGAGCAGCCAGTACACGCTCGACGCCCGACTCGACATTCCGGTGGCCGACCTGGGCGGGGACCATCTGTTCGTGGTCGGCGGCCAGATCATCGACGGCGAGCTCGAGGACAGCGTGTTCGGCATGGAAGACGGCTCGCCCGGCAAGACACAGGATCACAAGATGTGGTCCGTGTTCGTCGAGGACAACTGGATGCCGACCGACCGCTTCACGCTCACCGCGGGCGTACGCTACGACGATCACGACACCTTCGGCAGTCACGTCTCGCCGCGCCTGTACGGCGTCTACAAACTCGATCCGTTCTGGACCCTGAAGGGCGGCGTGAGCACCGGCTACAAGACACCCAAGACCACCGACCTGTACGACGGCATCACCGGCTTCGGCGGTCAGGGCACCATCCCGTTCGCCGGCAACCCCGACCTCGAGCCGGAGACCAGCCTCAACAGCGAACTGGCCGTCTACTGGAATCACCCCGCGCGCCACAGCTTCAACGCCACGATCTTCCACAACGACTTCAAGGACAAGATCATGCGCGGCGAGGCGACCGAGAGCTGCGATGTCACCGGCGGCGTGCGCCCATGCGTGAACCTGGGTGACTACATCGATCTGGGCTACGACAGCTTCTCCCAGGTGATCAACGTCGACAAGGCGGTGATCCAGGGTATCGAGCTGGCCGGCCGCTGGCAGATCGCCGATCGCTGGGCGCTGCGCGGCAACTACACCTATACCGACAGCGAACAGAAATCCGGGGCCGACAAGGGCATGCCGCTGACCAACAGCGCCAAGCACATGCTCAACGCCACGCTCGACTGGCAGGCGCGCGCCGACCTCCTCGTGTTTCTCACGATGGAGGCCCGCTCCGAGCGCTACCGCGGCCAGATCAACGGCAAAGCCGCCCACTACGAGGATTACGAAGTGTTCCACCTCGGCGCGGTCTATCAGGTCGACGAGAACTTCACGATCACCGGCCGCGTGAACAACCTGCTGGACAAGGACTTCACGTCGTACCGCTGGGCCCGATGCGACGGCGGTCGTGGCTGCGACGACGGCTGGCAGGCGCTGGACGACTACAACAACAAGGACAAGGCGCGCAGCTTCTGGATTTCCGCCAACTATCAATTCTGAACCGGAACAGGATGCCGCCCTCGCGGGCGGCATCCCGTTTCGTTGCCTGAATGACGACTCGCACCGAACCCCTGACTGCCCGCAGCAGTTCCCGTAGCGTGGCATCTCCCCAGGCCCGTCGCGCCTGGTGGATGCGCCACCTGATGCAGTGGCACTGGATCAGCTCGGCCATCTGTCTGGTGGGGATGGTGCTGTTCTCGGTCACCGGCATCACCCTCAACCACTCCGGCAGCATCGAGGCCGCGCCCGTGCGTATCAACGAGACGCGTGCACTGCCCGCCGATCTGCGTGCGCGACTCGACGCGAACACCAGCGACAACGCGCCGCTGCCGGCCGAACTGCGGCAATGGCTGGGCGGCGAACTTGGCCACCATGTGCCGGCGCACGCGGCGGAGTGGTCGCAGGACGAGGTGTATCTCGCCCTGCCGCGCCCCGGTGGCGATGCCTGGCTGGCGATCGATCGTGCCAGCGGCGACCTCGAGTACGAACGCACCGAGCGCGGCACCGTGGCGTATCTCAACGACCTGCACAAGGGCCGCAACACCGGCGTGGCGTGGAGCTGGTTCATCGACCTGTTCGCCGTCGCGTCTCTGGTGTTCTCGCTCACCGGCCTGTTCATCCTCGCGCTGCACGCGCGAACGCGCGCCAGCGTGTGGCCACTGGTGACACTTGGTGCGGTGGTGCCGGCCGTGCTCGCCCTGTTGTTCATCCACTGAAGGAAGCCACACGATGAAACGTCCCCTGCTCCTCGCGCTGTGCACACTGCTGCCCGGTGTTGTCGCCGCCGCAGAACTGCGCGTGGAACTCGAACTGCCCGATCTGCAGATTTCCGACTACCGCCGCCCGTATGTCGCGGTCTGGCTGGAGCGCCCCGACAACAGCGTCGCCGCCAATCTCGCCGTCTGGTACGACGTGCGCATGCGTGACGACGAGGGCCGGACCTGGCTCAAGGACATCCGTCAGTGGTGGCGGCGGACCGGCCGCGATCTGACCATGCCGGTCGACGGCGTGACCGCCGCCACGCGCGGTCCCGGCGCGCACAAGCTGGCCTTCACCGCCGGCGCCCATCCACTGGGCAAGCTCGCCGCCGGCGAGTACCGCCTGGTCGTCGAGGCCTCGCGCGAACACGGCGGCCGCGAAGTCGTGACCGTACCGTTGCAGTGGCCGCCCACGGCCGAGCAGCGACTCGATGCCGGCGGCGAACGCGAACTCGGCCGCGTCGCGGTCGAGCTGATCCCCTAACCCCAACCTCCAAGGATTTCCGATGAAGACGACCCACCGCATCGCTATCGCCGCGCTGGCCGCCGCGCTCGCCGCCCCCCTCGCCAGTGCTCATGAAGTGTGGCTGCTGCCCTCCTCAACCGTGCTGTCAAAGGCCGGCTACGTCACTGTCGACGGCGCCGTGTCCAACGACACTTTCCACTTCAACTACCGTCCGCTGCGCATCGCCGACAACCTCGTCATCACCGCGCCGGACGGCAGTCGCATCGAGGCCGAGAACCTGCAGCCGGGCGAGCTGCGCACGGTCTTCGACGCCAAGCTCGAACAAACCGGCTCCTACCGCCTGGCCGTGGTCAATGCCGGCATCATGGCGAGCTGGAAAGAAGGTGCCGAGAGCAAGCGCTGGCGCGGCCCGCGTACCGAACTCGAAGCGAATGTTCCGGCCGACGCCGTCGATCTCCGACTGCGCGAATCGGCAGGCCGCGTCGAGACCTTCGTCACCATCGGCAGCCCCACCCCGATCGAACCCACCGGAGCGGGACTGGAGCTGGTGCCGGTGACGCACCCGAACGACCTCTATTCGGGGGAGACAGCCACCTTCGTCTTCGTTCTCGACGGCAAGCCGGCCGCCGACACCAAGGTCACCATCCTGCCGGGGGGCGCACGCTATCGCGACTCGCTCGACAAGCTCGAATTGATCACCGACGCCGACGGGCGCATTGCCGTGACCTGGCCGAAGCCCGGCATGTACTACCTGAGCACTTCGGTGAGCAGTAGCGACGCGTCGCTGCGCAACGCGGATCGTCGCTCGTCTTATTCGGCCACGCTGGAAGTGTTGCCGCAGTGAGCACTCGCGCATGATCACCGATCAGTTGCCCAGAATTGCCGGGGCCGCCGGCCTGCTCACGGCCTGGGCGCTGCTGTGTCTGCGCGCCTGGCTATTTACGCGGACATCGACCGCGGACGCGCCGACCGAGCGTGACAAGGCAGGCGGGCGCAGCGCCTCACCGGTGTTGATCGCCTTCGCCAGCCAGACCGGTTTCGCGCGCGAGCTGGCCAGCGAGGCGATGCTCGCCTTGCGCGCCGGTGGCGTGGAATGCGAACTCGCCGTGCTGGGCGAAATCGATGCGGCTCGCCTGCGCCGTGCCGACCGGGTGATCTTCATCGTCAGCACCTGCCGAGAGGGCGACGCGCCGGACAACGCCAACGCCTTCGTCGAACGCGTGATGAAGGCCCACCCCGACCTGAGCGGCGTGCGCCATGCGGTACTCGCACTCGGTGACCGCAGCTATGCGCGCTTTTGCGCCTTCGGCCGCGAACTCGATGCCTGGCTCGGCGATTGCGGCGCGCAGGCGTTGTTTCCGCGAGTGGAACTGGACGGTGCCGACACCGCCGGACTGCAGCGCTGGCGCCATCGCCTCGCGCAATTCACCGACGCAGCCGAACTGCCCGACTCACCCGCCACCGGGACGGGTTGGTGGCGCATCCGTGCGCGCCACCACCTCAACCCCGGCAGCGCCGGCGCCCCGGCCTTCCATGTCGAACTCGAAGCGGTTGCCGGACCGGCAACGGACGCAGCACGCTTGGCGACCCCGACGTGGGAAGCGGGCGACCTGCTGCAGTTGCTGCCACCCGGCGGGGATGAGCGACCGCGCACCTATTCGGTGGCCTCTTTGCCCACGGATGGTGGCGTGCATCTGCTGGTGCGCGCCGCCCATGATGCCGAGGGACGGCCGGGGCTGATGTCGGCACTGCTGTGCGGCGACGCCCCCGTGGGCAGCGTACTGCGTGGCCGCCTGCGCGCGCATCACAACTTCCGTCTCGGCGACAACGCCAAACGGCCCTTGATCCTGATCGGCAGCGGCACCGGGCTGGCCGGCCTGCTCGCTCACCTGCGCCACCGGGCGCGCCGCGGCGACGGGCGCAACTGGCTGCTGTTCGGAGAACGCAGCGCGGCCACCGACGCGTTCCATCGCGACGAGATCCGCAGTCTCAAGACACGCCGGCTGCTCGCCCGCTGCGATTGCGTGTATTCGCGCGACGAGCCGCGCGAATACGTACAGCAGCGCCTCGCGCACGCCGCACATACCCTTCGCCAATGGATTTCCGACGGCGCAGCGATCTACGTCTGCGGCAACGCCGTGGGCATGGGCCCGGCCGTGCACGACACCCTGCGCGAGATCCTCGGCGACGACATGCTCACGCGACTCACGCGCGACGGCCGTTACCGCCGCGACCTGTACTGAACCCAACCCCAAAGAGCATCACGCATGAAAACCCTACTCACCTTTACGGCCATCGCCATGACCCTGACGTCCGCTGCACTCGCCGACGAGAAACGGGCCGAGCAGGTACCCGAACGCGTCGCGCACTACCAGGGTAAGCAGGCGGCCGATCTGGACGAGGCACTGACCCTGCTGCGCGAGGCCAACGCCGACCTGAAGGAGCTGCTTGCCGGCAAGGTCGGCGAATACGACATGCACGACATCCACAGCCTCAGCTACACGCTGGAAGAGACGCTGGCAGACGTACGCGAAGCACTGGCGGTGGCCGCTGACGACCTGGAGTCGATGCACTTCTACAGCGAGGGGCTCAAGCGCGACGAAGTCATCGAGTACGGCCACGCCTACCTCGGCACGGTCGAGCGCATCGTCGACTAGGGCGCGCTCACTGCCCCTCGCGCTCGCCGTCCAGCCATCGATACAGCGTGCGCCGACCAATGCCCAGCAACGCCGCGGCGCGACGGCGATTGCCGCCGACTTCGTCGAGCACGCGGCGCACGTAGCGCTTCTGCACCTCGTCGAGGGTGGGCAGCACCGTGCCGTCGAGCAGACCGCCGTCCCCACGAGAGACGATGTCTGCCGCCGGCGCCGGCATCGTGTCGTTCGCCAGCCGCGCCGGCAAATCGACGACCTCGACCCGCTCGCCGGCGGCGAAGGCCACGGCACGCTCGACCACGTTCTGCAGTTCACGCACGTTGCCCGGGAACGGATAGGCCGCCAGCCGCGCCAGCGCCTCGGGCGCGAACCCGCGCACCGGCTTGTTCTGCGCCGCGGCGCAGCGCGCGAGGATGCGCTGCGCGAGCAGTTCCACATCGTCGCCGCGTGCACGCAGCGGCGGCACGTCGATGGCGAAGGTTTCCAGGCGGTAATACAGGTCTTCACGGAAATCGCCATCGGCCACGCGTTGCGCCAGATCGCGGTGGGTCGCGGCGACGACGCGCACGTCCACGTGTTCTTCGGTGTCCTGCCCGACCGGGCGGATCGAGCCGTCCTGCAGCGCGCGCAGCATCTTGGCCTGCAGCGCCAGCGGCATCTCGCCGATCTCGTCGAGCAGCAGCGTGCCGCCGTGCGCCTGTTGCAGCAGGCCGCGACGCGCGGCGCGCGCGCCGGTGAATGCGCCCGATGCGTGGCCGAAGAACTCGCTCTCCATCAGCTCCTGCGGCACGCCCGCGCAGTTGACGGCGAGGAAGGGCCCGTCGGCACGTTCGCTCTCGGCGTGAATGGCCCGCGCCACCAGTTCCTTGCCGGTACCACTCTCACCATTGATCAGCACCGGGCCGTGGGCGCGCGCGACCACGCCGATGTGGTCGAACAGCGTGCGCATCGCCGCGCTGCGTCCGAACAGGCCGTGAAAATCGTCGCCCGCGCCGGACAGACGGCGAAACTGCGCGACCTCGTCGCGCAGACGGCGGGTCTCGAGCACGCGCTCCACACAGATGTGGAAGTGGTCCAGATCCAGCGGCTTGGTGAGGAAATCGTCGGCGCCTGCCTGCAGCGCCTCGACCGCCTGCCGCACGCTTCCAAAGGCGGTGACGACGATGATCGCCGGACGGGCTTCGTTGCCCGTCAGCTCTCGCACCAGTTCCATGCCGTTGCCGTCAGGCAGGCGCAGATCGGTAACCACCAGCGCAGGCGTCTTGTCCTCCAGCCAGCGTCGCGCACCCGACAGATCGGCGAAAGCCAGGACCTGCGCACCATCGGCCTCGAGCTCGTCGACCAGCAGTCGCGACAGCGCCGCGTCGTCTTCCACCACCAGAATCAGCGCGCGCTCAGACATCGGAGCTCTCCTGGCCGGTGTCGCCCGGCAGATGCAGTTCGAAGCGTGCCCCGCCAGCGGGAGAATCGGTCACACGCGCTTCGCCGCCATGTTCCCGCACCACGCGCTGCACGATGGCCAGGCCCAGCCCGGTGCCCTCGCCCGGCGTCTTGGTCGTGAAGAAGGGCTCGAAGATGCGTGCGCGCTGGGAATCGGGGACGCCCGGGCCGTCGTCGTCGACCACGATCACGACGCGGCTACTCTCTTCGCGCCAGGTGATCGACACGTCGCCGCCGGGTCGCGCCTGGCGCGCGTTGCGCACCAGGTTCACCAGTGCCTGCTCGAGACCGAGGGCATCTCCGCGCACACGCGCGCCCGGGCCACCGACAATGCGCGGCGCCGGACCCTCGTCGGCGCACAGCGCCGCGGCACGCTCGACGAGGGCGCCGACGTCGAGGTCCCGATGTTCGGCGCGCGAGCCGCGCGCGAAGGCCAGCAACTGCTCGATGATCGAGGTCATGCGCGCCACCTGTTCCCGGATCTCGTGCAATTCGGTCTCGCCCTCGCCCTCGGTCGCCACGCGCAGCAGACGGCGCGCACGACCGTCGACAACCGACAGCGGGGCGCCCAGCTCGTGGGCGACACCGGCCGAGAGCTGGCCGAGCGCGGCCAGCGTCTCGCTGCGCCGCAGTTGGGCCTCGATACGCGCGTTCTCGGTGCGCTGGCGTTCGGACTGTGCCTCGGCTGCGCGAATCGCGTCGAGCATCTCGTTGAGGCGACGGGCGAGCTGGCGCAGTTCCAACGGCCCCTGTTCTTCGGCGCGATGCTCGCGTTCACCGCGCTCGACGCGCTGCATGCTGCCCACCAGTTGTGCCAGCGGCCGCCCGATGGCGCGCTGGTGCCCCATCGACAGGGCGACGAGAATGAGCAGAGCGGCAAACGCGAACCCCACCCAGGTGCCCACGGTCAGGCGCGCGATCGCCTGATCGAAGTCGCTGCGCAGTCTGGTGACCTGCAACAGGCCGTCAGGCTGACCGATCTCGTCGAACAACGGCAGGAAGAACGAGTACACGTTCTGCCCCCGGATGTTCTCGTACTGCTCGAACTGGCCTTCGCGCGAGAGCTTGAGCGCATCGCCCGCCTGCGCGCGGGTCGGGCGCTCGCGACCGAAACTGACCAGCCGCCGACCCTCACCGTCGAACAGGTAGGCACCGTAGACCTCACCCATGCTGAACACCGAGGCGAGGTTGCTCTGCAGCTGTTCGAGATCGTTGCGCGCCAGCGCCTGCATCACCGGCAGGTGGATGGCCCGTGCGACCAGTTGCAGGTCGCGCTGCATGCGGTTCTCGACGAACTGTCCGAGAACCGCCAGCGAGATCGCCAGGATGGCCGCGAGAATCGCCAGCACAGGCAACGCGACCTGCAGCGCGAGCACGCTGCGCAGGCTGCCTGGCAGTACCGGAATCTTCATCGCCTGCCTCGACTCATGTGACACATGCGCCAAAATGACACACAAAAGGTGTGCGGGTCAAATTTGCGCGGCGTGATCGGAACGCCGAGCGGTATTTTTATCTATCTGTTTTAACTGCATTTATCCGGATATGGAAGAAACTGGCACGATCCTCGCGAAGGGAGAGGTGCAATCCATCGATAAGGAGGTTCCATGAAGAAGCAACTCACCCCCCTCATGTTCGCCCTGATGCTGGCCTTTGGCGCTTCGAGCGCAATGGCGCAAGGTGCGCCGAATCAAGGCGCCCCGAACCAGGGTGCGCCGAACCAAGGTGCTACCGGTGCGCCGCCGGCGGCCCAGCCGGCGCCGACTCAGAAGAGCTTCTCGGACGAGGAGATCCAGCAGTTCGCCGACGTCCAGCCCGAGATCGAGTCGATCCGTTCGGAGTACTCTGAGCGCCTGCAGGACGTTCCCGATCCGGAGCAGGCCGCGACGCTGCAGAACGAAGCCGTCGAGAAGATGGTCGAGACGGTCAAGGAAGAAGGACTCGATGTCGAGACCTACAACAGCATCGCAATCGCGCTGCAGTCCGACACGGAACTGCGTGAGCGCGTCGAGAGCGCGATGAACTGATCGCCTTCACGGCACGCGGCGGCTGAGGCCGCCACACCCGACGGACGCGGAACGCGGCACGCCAGTGTCGCTTCCGCGTCCGTTTTCGTTGTCCCGCGTGATCCGGACCGCCGCAGGCAAGCCGCTCGCGACGCGCGTCCAGCGCTCGGGAAGGTCAACGCAAGAGCGCCCCTCCCGGCTGTCCCGGACGGGGCGTCGCGCAATTGTGAGCAGGCCCTAAAGAGACGGACTCAGCACAGGCGCGGTGGCGCGCAACCATGGTCGGGCGCGGCGAGCGTACGATAGCTCGCCCATTCGGAACACAGTTGGCGTGCGCACTCGCGCACCTCCTCGGCAAGTCGTGCGTCGTCCGCGATGACCTCAAGATGGCGCACGACCGCGTCGGCGACCACCGGCGAACGTCTTGCGGGAAACCGCGACATCAGGTGCATGACGGCCGCGAGCGCGAGTTCCGGCCGGGCATCGAAGCGCGGCGAATCGGTCGCGGCGCTCATCACAACCTCACCGCGTAGTACTCGACGACGTGTTGTACTTCCACCGGGAACGGGACCTCATCGCCCTGCGGCGTGCGCGTGACGCGCGCACTGAAGTTGGCGGCGTCGAACTCGATCCACTCGGGGCGAGTCAGCGACGGCGTATCGAGACATTCGGCGGTGGCGGGGATCCTGCGCCCCTTTTCGGTCAGCGCGATCACGTCGCCCGGCTGGATGCGGATCGAAGGGATGTTGACCGAGCGGCCGTTGAGCAGAACGTGACGGTGACGCACAAGCTGGCGTGCGGCGATGCCGGTCGGCGCGAAGCCTGCGCGGAACACTGCATTGTCGAGACGGCGTTCGAGCAGCTCGAGCAGCTTCTCGCCGGTCGGCGCCTTGGAGGACTTCGCTTCACGAAACAGGCGGCGGATCTGGCCTTCGGTCAGCCCGTAGTTGAAGCGCAGTTTCTGCTTTTCGACCAGACGGGCGGCGAAGTCCGAGCGACGGCGGTTCTTTCGCCCGTGCTGTCCGGGCGGGTACTCGCGATTTTCGATCGACTTGCGAGACATGCCCGGCAGTTCGACGCCGAGTGCACGCATGACTTTGAGGCGGGGGCCGGTGAAACGCGACACGTGGTTCTCCTGGTGGAAGAGGCCGCGCTGCACGGATTGGCGTGGGCGACCTGGTGGGCCGAAAACGCCATAATGGTAATCATTCTTGTTTGCAAATACAAACGATTCTCGAAATCACCGGACGGCGCGTTGCTCGAGCATCTCGCGCCGCATGGCCTGCACTTCCTCGGGCCAGCGGCTCTGGATGTAGGCCAGCACGGCACGGATCTCGTCATCGGAGAGGACCTCGCCGTAGGCCGGCATGTCGCTCTGGTAGCCTTCGGGGGCGAGCGGTGGCACGAGGCCGTCGTGCACCATCGCGAACAGCTCCTCGTCCGTGTGGTGCCAGGTGTGGCCACTGGCGTCGTGCGGTGGCGCCGGCAACCGGCCGTCGGCACGACGCTGACGCCAGTCCGCCTGACCTTCGAGCTTGTCGCCGTGGCACACGGCGCAGTGCGCCTCGTAGACTTCCTTGCCGATGGTGAGCTTGGCCGGATTGCGCGGATCGATACCGTCGTCCGGCCAGCGCTCGCCGCAGGCCGAGAGCACGAGGGCAAGGCTGGCGAGAACCGTACGGCCCCGAACTAGACGAACACTCATCGCAGACCCGGAATGAATGAATCGGATTCAGTGGCGAGCATACACCTTCGTCCCACCCTTGCCATCGAAGCCGATCACCTCATAGCGCTGCGGCGGATACGGCCCTTCCATGCCGGGCGAGCCTTGCGGCATGCCGGGTACGGCGAGCCCCGCCAATGCAGGCTTCTCGTCGAGCAGGCGACGCACGTCGTCGGCCGGAACATGCCCCTCAATGACGTAACCGCCGACCGTCGCCGTGTGGCAAGAGCCCAGTGCCCGCGGCACGCCGGCTTCGCTCTTGACCAGCCCCATCTCCTGCGTGGCGACTTCGCGTACGGCAAATCCATGCTCGCGCATGTGTGTAGCCCACGCGCCACAGCAACCGCAGTTCGGGTCCTTGTAGACGACGAGTTCCTCGCCGGCAGCCAGCACAGGGCCGGTCAGCAGCACACCGACGAGCGCAAACGCAGCGAGAGGCAACGGGATCGTGAATTTCATTTTTTTCCTCCGGATAGTCATGGAGCCGTAACGACGGCTTTCGGTTCCGTATCCGCGCGAGGCAGATGCAGTGTGAAGCGGGTCAGGCCATCGACGGATTCGACTTCGATGCGACCACCATGCGCCTCGACGATCGAGCGCGTGATCGCCAGGCCCAGTCCTGCGCCCTCGCCGCGCAGGCTGCGCTCGTCTCCGACGCGGTGAAAACGCTCGAACAGGCCGGGCAGCGCGGCGGGCGGAATCGGCTCGCCTCGGTTGATCACCGCCAGCCGTGCCTCGCGCGCGCCGGAGACGATATCGATGTCGATCGTCGTGTCCCGCGCGGCATGGCGCAACGCATTCGACAGCAGGTTGGACAGCGCTCGGCGCAGCATCAGCCGGTCACCGGCAACAAGCGCGCAACCGTCGACGCGCAGGCCCACGCCGCGCTCCTCGGCCAGCGCCTCGTAGAACTCGACCAGTGCGCCGGCCTCGTCCTCGAGGGCGACTGATTCGGCCGGCCCGGGCAGCCGTCCGTCGTCGGCCTTGGCCAGGAACAGCATGTCGGAGATCATGCGCGCCATGCGCTCGAACTCCTCGAGGTTGGAATGCAGCGTGTCGCTGTATTCCTCCGCGCTGCGCGCACGTGTGAGCGCCACCTCGGTGGCCGTCATCAGGTTGGACACGGGCGTACGCAACTCGTGGGCGATGTCGGCCGAATACGCGTCGAGACGGCGGAACGCACCTTCGAGGCGGTCGAGCATGCCATTGAAGGCCTCGACCAGCGCCTGCACCTCGGCCGGTGCGTCGCGCATCGACAGGCGCTCGTCGAGTCGCGCGGCGGACAAGCCGCTGGCGGTCGCCGTGATGCGGCGCAGCGGCGCCAGGCCGCGCCGCGCCGCAAACCACCCGAGCGCGGCTGCCGCCAGCGCGGCAAGCGAGATCGCGAGCCACAGCCGGTTGCGCACCATGGTCAGAAAATGCGCGTGATGCGTGATGTCGAGCGCGATCAACGCCTCCACCCGGCGCGGTGCGGCCAGCGGCACATCGAAGAGCGCGTCGCGCGCAATGTATTCATGGTCGTCGTGACGCCAGCGCCGCAGGCCGCCCTCGTCGGCCACCGGCGGCATGTGGTCGAACACCCCGGCGCGCAGCGCATAGAGCGGCGTACCGTCGGCCCCATGGATGCGTGCCGCGACCATCTCGTGTCCGACCAGGACGTCATCGAGCCTTGCGGCCAGCGCGTCGAAGCGCTCCTCGGAATCGGTGCGCGAGAGCAGATTGCGCACCGCAGCCACATGCGCGCCGAGATCGTGACGGTCGAGATCATCGAAATGCAGTGCGACGGCGCGCTCGATGACGAAGCCGACCATCGCCAGGACCAGCGCCGCGAACAGCGCAAAAACCAGGGCAATGCGCGCGGTCAGCGACAGACGCGGCTTCATGCGGCCGCGTCCGCATCGAGCACATAACCCATGCCGCGTACGGTGCGGATCAGCTTGGGCTCGAAGGGATCGTCCACCTTGGCGCGCAGACGTCGCACCGCGACCTCGATGACGTTGGTGTCGCTGTCGAAATTCATGTCCCACACCTGCGAGGCGATCAGCGAACGCGGCAGCACCTCGCCCTGACGTCGCAACAGCAACTCGAGCAGCGCGAACTCCTTGGCGGTCAGGTCGATGCGGCAACCACCGCGCAGCACGCGACGGCGCAGCAAATCCAGCTCCAGATCGGCCGCGCGCAACACTTCGGGTTCCTTGGCTCTCCCGCGTCGCAGCAAGGTGCGCACGCGCGCGAGCAGTTCGGAGAACGCGAAGGGCTTGACGAGATAATCGTCCGCACCCAGTTCCAGCCCGCGCACGCGATCTTCGACCTGATCACGCGCAGTCAGGAACAGCACCGGCAACTCGCGTCCGCCGCGACGCAATGTCTCGAGCACGCCCCAGCCGTCGAGCCGCGGCAGCATGACATCGAGCACGATCAGGTCATACTCGGCGGTGGTCGCCGCATGCAGGCCATCGAGGCCATCACGCACCAGATCGACGACAAATCCGGCCTCGGTCAGCCCCTGGCGCAGGTAGTCACCTGTCTTCGGTTCATCCTCGACGATCAGGATCTTCATCATCCTTGCCTTTCGCGTTTGAAGGCATTGTGCCAGCCTGACGACATCGTCTGCGAAGCTGACGAAGATGTAATGATGCGGTCAACCGATCGACCGCAAGGATCGCAAGGACCGCTCACGCTTGGCGCGACACCCCTTCAGAAGGCGCATTCCGCGCTCCAACCCAGGAGAACAAACATGGACGCCCGAATCCTGCCACGCACCTTGTGTCTGGCCGCAGCCGCGCTGCTGCCGGCGCTGGCCGTCGCCGCGCCGACACAGCCGGGTACCGCCCCGCATCACGGGGTGGTGATCGGTCCGAGCAGTTCCACCGCCGCCCCCGCTCCGCACATGGAAGCCATGCACGAGCGCATGCAGCGCATGCGCGAGACCGACGACGCGGACGAACGCATGCGGCTGATGGAGGAACACATGGCCGCGATGGAGGCGATGATGAAAGACGGTGCCACCTGCGCACCGATGTCCGGCAATGGACATGCGCGGCACCACGGCGGCAGCGCCATGCGTGACGAGCCGGGCCACCACGGCATGGATCACCACGCCGACGCGGATCACCACCGTGTGATGGAGCTGCGCATCGAGTCGCTCGAAAAGCGTCTCGACCTGATGCAGACCCTGCTGCAATTGCAGGCCGGGCGGCCGGTGAGCGAGCACTGAGTCTGGCGCTCAGCCAGGCACAGCGGCCAGTTCGCCGCGCGCCTGGCGAATCACCGCCAACCCGGACGTGATCGCGAGCCCTGCGATCAGCGCCGCGACGGCCAGGTCCGGCCAATGGCTGCCCGTGCCGAACACGCCGACTGCGGCCAGCAGCACGGCGACGTTGCCGATCGCATCGTTGCGGCTGCACAGCCAGACCGAGCGCATGTCGGCATCACCGTCGCGATACGCGTAGAGCATCAATGCGACGCCGGCGTTGGCGGCCAGCGCCACCACGGCGATGGCGCCCATCGTGAAAGCTTCGGGGGGCACGCCATTGAGCGCTGCCCACATCGTCTTGCCGATCACGAACACGCCAAAGGTCGCCATCGTCGCGCCCTTGACCAGCGCTGCGCGCGAACGCCAGGCCAGCCCCATCGACAGCACGGCCAGCGAAATGCCGTAGTTGGCCGCGTCACCGCCGAAATCGACCGCGTCTGCGAGCAGCGACACCGAACCGGAGCGCAAGCCCCCAACGATCTCCACCACGAACATCACCGCGTTGACCACCAGGGCGATCCACAGCGCGCGACGAAAGCGCGGGCTCACCGCCGTGCGGGTGCCACATCCGGCATCACAGCATCCAGCCATCAGGAACTCCTTGTGGGATTTGCGAGCCTGCAGTACACACCCTGCAATCGTTGCAGGGTCAACCCGGAGGACTCCCATGCGCATCGGCGAACTCGCGCACGCGACCGGCATCTCGGTCGAATCGGTGCGTCACTACGAACGCATCGGGCTGCTGCCATCGCCCGAACGCAGCGACGCCGGCCAGCGTCGTTATGGGCCTGAGCACCTGCAGCGCCTGGCCTTCGTGCGTCACTGCCGCTCGCTCGACATCGCACTGGCCGACATCGCTCGTCTGCTCGAATTCGTCGACCGGCCCGAAGCCGACTGCGACGACATCGACCGCCTCGTCGACACGCAACTGAGCCGCGTTCGAACGCGCATCGAAGCGCTGCGCCGTCTCGAGGCCCAGCTCGAGACGCTACGCGGCTGCTGCGGCACCCACCGCAGCGCCGCCGAATGCGGCATCCTGCGGGAGCTGTTCAGCGCGGCCGGACGCAACGAGGAAAACTGACGAAATTGTAATCTTCGCGTCAGGCCCGGGTCGGTGGGGGCTTGCAACAATGCAGTAGCGGTCGGGAGAACACGGCCGCATGCATTCACCCCACAGGAGACCCGCATGACGAGGACACGGATGCTCGTGGCCGCGATCGCCGCCGCGCTCGGCGCAGCCGCTCACGCCGCCCCGCCCTACGATCCGGCCGCAGCGGTGCCACCGCCGCACATCGCGCCGCTGCCCGCAGCGGGCGGCGATCTGCCCGCACTCGGCGCCGACGACTGGCGCGAGGCCAACGAACGCGTCGGCGCAATGCCGCGCGGCCACATGGACGTACTGCGCTGGGAGGCGAACAACCCGCCGCAGACCGACGCTCCGGATGCACCGGCTGGCGAGCCCCTCGCGCCGGGTGCGGCCGTGCGCATGGCGCTCACCGCAAGGCCCGATCTGGCCACGACCACCGATACCAGCGAACTCGACCGTCTGCGCGCCGATGCCGCCATCCGCGAGGCGGCACGCGAGGTGCACCGCGCCTGGATCGATGCGGTCGCGGCACAGGCCACCCTCGCCGAGGCGACACGCGCCTTCGAGGCGGTCGACACCGGCGACGAGCTCGCCACGCGCATGACGCGCACCGGCACCTGGAGCCAGGAGCGACTGCTGCGCTCGCGCCTGGCCCGTGCCGACGCGCTCACGTCGCTGATCGATGCGCGTACCGCTGCGAACGGCGCGCGCGCGCATCTGGCCAACCTGCTGGGGCTGTGGGGGGAGGCCGCAGAGTCGCTGCAACTGCCCGACACCCTGCCCCGGCTTCCCGATGCCCCTCTCGCCTTCGACGGGCTCGAGGCCCGCGCACTGGAAAACCACCCTGAACTGCCACTCGCCGCGCGTGAAGCGCGCTGGGCCGAGCGCGGCATTCCGGCGCGCTCGCTACAGGTCTGGCGCGAGGCGGTCGCAGCGGAGCTGCCGGCCGCCGACACGGGGCTCGACACGCTGCCCGCACGCGCACCGATGATCGACCTGCGCCGACTGTCGGTCGGCCACGAGGCGGCGGGCGCCGCGCGCGAGATCGCGAACGCCGAACGTCTCGCAGTGCGCATCCGCAACGACGTGCGCGCCGCATGGCTGGCAGCGCATGACGCCTGGACGCTGGCGCGCGAGGCGCGCGACACGGTAGTGCCGATGACCGACGCGCTGCAGGACGAAACGCTGCTGCGCTACAACGGCATGCTTGCCAGCACCTGGGAAGTCCTCGACGGCGCAGCCGCGCAGGCGCGGGCGCGCACGGCCTCGCATGACGCGCTGCGCCGCTTCTGGCTCGCGCATACCGAACTGCAGAACGTACTGGCAGGCGGCGAATACGCCGGCGCCGAATCCGGCGGCAGCACTGCCGCTTCAGGAAACACGGGAGGCCACTGAACATGGATCGACGCAAATTTCTCAGCAGCGCCGCCTTCGGCGCCGTGGCCGCCTCCGGTGTCAGCAAGGCCGCACTGGCGCGCCTGCCCGAGCCGGAAATCCAGACCTCGGCGGCGACCGCCGCGCCGCGCATGCCCGACAGCGGCCGCCCCTACAACCCGGTAGTTACGCTCAACGGCTGGACCGCGCCGTGGCGCATGAACGCCGGCGTCAAGGAGTTTCACCTGGTGGCCGAACCGGTCGAGCGCGAGATCGCGCCCGGCATGGTCGCGCGCCTGTGGGGCTACAACGGCCAGAGCCCGGGCCCGACCATCGAGGTGGTCGAGGGCGACCGCGTGCGCATCTTCGTCACCAACAAGCTTCCCGAACACACGTCGATCCACTGGCACGGCCAGCGCCTGCCCAACGGCATGGACGGCGTCGCCGGGCTCAACCAGCGCGCAATTCCGGTCGGCAAGACCTGGGTGTATGAATTCGTCGCGCGCCGCCCCGGCACCTTCATGTACCACCCGCATGCCGACGAGATGGTGCAGATGGCGATGGGCATGATGGGTTTCTGGGTCACGCATCCGAAGGAGGCGCATCCGGCCATCAATGAGGTCGACCGCGACTTCTGCTTCCTTCTGGGTGCCTACGACGTCGATCCGGGCAGCGTCGTGCCCAAGATCAACACCATGACCGACTTCAACCTGTGGACCTTCAACAGTCGCGCCTTCCCCGGCATCGACAGCTTCAACGTGCGCCAAAATGATCGCGTACGCATCCGCGTCGGCAATCTGACCATGACCAATCACCCCATTCATCTGCACGGTCACGAATTCGAGGTCACCGGCACCGACGGCGGTCCCACCCCGCCCGCCTCGCGCTGGCCGGAGGTCACCGCCGACATCGCCGTGGGTCAGATGCGTCAGGTCGAGTTCATCGCCGACGAGGAAGGCGACTGGGCCTTCCACTGCCACAAGAGCCACCACAC
>JACESY010000044.1 GCA_013911595.1 Azoarcus sp. | reverse complement strand
CCCGAGAACTCGGCGCCGACATCGACGAAATCCCCGACCTCGGGACGCACCGGCTGCGAGACGAAGCCCCCGAAAGTGGTCAGCTCGTCCAGGTTGGCGAAGCGGAAGGTCTCACCGAAGCGCGTGAACACACGCACCGCCTGCATGATCCGCCAGCTCGCACCAGCCTCCCAGATGGTCTCCGCATGATCGTTGTCGCGACGCTTGCCACCGCTGTCGCGCGCAGACTGGTCTACGCTCTGACGGCGCGCACCGACGCTTACAGTGAGCGCATCGGTGAGCATCGTGTGGTTTTGCACGTAGAAGGCGTCGCTTTGCTGGTCGATGCGCACGCTGTTGGTCGTCGGCCCGGATGGACTGGCCGCGCTGTCCGCGTCGAGCCGCCCGTCGTAGTGATCGAAGCCGATCACCGTGGTGCTGGCCAGCGAGCCCAGGCCGTGGCGCCACTTCAGGCGAGGCGTAAGCGACAGCGTTGTCGTGTCGCGGTCCTGATAGCTCGGGAAGTTGGAAATGAAGGAGCGCCCGCGCGTCTCTCCAAGACCCAGTTCGGCCGCGAACTCCAGCGTATCGGACAGCGCGTAGCGCACGCCGGGGCGCAGATAGGCGCTCTCGCGCGCGGCGAAGCTGTCGTCGGTCTCGGCCTGGCGCGGGTCGTCGTCGTACTGCGCGTTGGTGAGCGCGCCGGGCAGACCGAAGCGGGTCTTGGCGCCACCGGCTTCAAGCGTGATTTCGCCACGCTCGAGCGCATAGGCGAAATTGGCTGCGAGCGCGTTCTGCTCCTGCCGGTTGTTGTCGCGCCAGCCGCGACTGGCTCGGTGATCGGCGCTCAGGGCCACACTCAGATCGTCACTGCGCGTGGCGTAGTCGGCCGACAGTTCGCGCGTGTCGAAGCTGCCCCAGCCGGCTGACACGCTGCCGCCTTTCTCGTCGGTGGAGGTGATGATGTTGATGACGCCGCCGACGGCATTGTCGCCATACTGGATGGCACCGCTGCCGTGGCGCACCTCGATGCGCTCGATGCGTCCGAGCGGCACCTGCGACCAGTCCACGGCGGCCGAATCGAGCGGGTTCAGACGCCGGCCGTTGAGCAGCACCAGCACTCGCTGGGCACCGCCCTCGCCGAAGCCGCGCATGTCGACCGCCGTGTCGCCGGCCACGCCGCCATAGAGGCCACGCACCTGCAACCCGGTGACGCGGCGCAGCACGTCAGGCACGGAGAGTGCGCCACTGGCCGTGATTTCTTCGCGCGAAATCGTGACCACGCGGCCGATGACGTCGATCGACTGTTCGGGAAAGCGCGTCGCGGTCACGATGACCGGTTCGCCGAGGGACTCATGAACGATCGGCTGCGCGGCGGCCGCTTGAGCGAAGGCAGCCGCCAGCGCCGCCGGGACGGCCGAAAGAAGGGGATGGGATTTCATCGATGGACTCCGGTTGCCCGTGCGCCCCCGCACGGATCGACCTGAACAAAACCGAAGTACACGCAGAGAGCCTTCAGGACACGCATCCCGTCGCCACCCCGCGACACTTCGCCGGTGCGTGTCCGGGCCGGTATCCGGGCTCGCAGACTGAACGGCCGGTCCCTGGAGGACCTCCGCCGGACGCACCGCCTTCCCAAACTCGCGTTCAGTGGCCGTGAGGATGCGTCTTTCGTCTGCTTACCGTTGCGGGGGCAGCACAGGAATTGCGTGGGCCGGCGGGGCCGGACACGCGCACCTGTTTCCCGTTTAACCCTGCGACGCGATCTGCCGCCGGGCACCTGGAGCACGCTCGCCCGTCGGGCGAGGCGCGCATGATAGCGCGAACGCATGCCGTCGGCACAGCGCAGGTGAATACCCGCGGTACGCGCGCGCATCGCGGACATCCCGGATGCGGGCCAACGTGCCGGTGGTAAACTGCTGCGGCACCAAGGCCCAACGCTAACGCATGCACATTCGCATCGAAATCCCGGATGACAGCCTTGCCGACGCACTGCGCGCGAGCGTCGGCAATACGCTCGGTCGCGTCGGAAATCTGGCCGTGCAGATCGGGCTCGCGCAGGGCTCGCTGCAACCGCAAATGCACCGCCCCGCAATCGTGCTGTTCGCCGGAGATCACGGCGCGATCGCCGCGGGTGCGTCGGCGCGTCCGCAGAAGATTACCTGGCAGAGCGTGGAGCGCGTCGTCGCCGGCCGCGCGCCAATCAACCTCGCGTGCCGGCAGATGGCGCTCGGGCTGTCGGTCGTCGACGCCGGCGTGAGCCACGATTTCGGCACACGCGCGGGGCTGGTCGACGCCAAGATCGAACACGGCACGGCCAACTTTGGCCTGGAGCCAGCGATGTGGCGTTCGCAACTCGAGCGCGCACTCGAACGCGGTCGCGCGCTCGCCCACGAATACGCCGCGCTGGGCTGCAGTGCGATCGGCTTCGGCTCGATTGGCGTCGGTGCGCGCGCTTCGGCCGCGCTGCTCACGCACTGCCTGACCGACCTGCCGCTGAATGCGCTGTCCAGCCCCGAGGACGCGGCCGACGCCGTCCTGACGCGCCGCCGCGCCCTGTTGGATCGCGCTTTGGCGCGCGCCGGCCGCCCCACCGATGCCTTCGAGGCGCTGCGCGAGTTCGGCGGCTTCGAGATCGCGATGATGAGCGGGGCCATGCTTGGCGCAGCCGAACGGCGACTACTCGTCGTCGTCGACGGTTTCGTGGCGAGTTCCGCGCTGCTGGCTGCGCGCGGGATCGCGCCGGAAGTCGTCGCCTACGCCAATCTTGCCGATCGCTCGCCCGAATCCGGACATGAGCATCAGGCCGCTGCACTGGGTCTCGAGCCCCTGCTCGATCTCGGACTGGCCGGTGGCGACGGCGTAGCCGCCGCGCTGGCGATGCCGTTGCTGCGCACCGCCGCAGCCTGTCCCGGCGTCGCGGCCGGCCTCGCGCCCGCCGGCCGCGACAGCCAGAGTCCCTGAGGCCGGCGCCTGAATGTGCAGCTTCGCTTATAATCATTTGGCAATCCGCGCAAATGGCGCACAACCACAACGGAGCTCGTATCCGTGTCGCCCGAAATCCTGTCGCTCGCCCTGACCCTGATCCTCGGCCTGGCCATCGGCTTCTATGCCGGCCAGGTGTCGGCGCGTCGCAGCCGGTCGGGACGCCCCGCCGACGACGTCGTGCCCGCACGCACCTCGGCCACCCAGTCCGAAGCCGGGGATCTGGCCCGCAAGCTGGCCGAGCGTACGCGTGAGGCCGAGACACTGCGCGCCAAGCTCGCCTCGAACGAACGCCAGTTGCGCGACGAGGCGCTGACCGACCCACTCACCGGGATCGGCAACGGCATGCTGTTGTCCGATCGCATCGACCACGCGATTACGCGCGGTCGGCGCCATAACGCGCGCCTGGGGATCATCGTGCTCGATCTCGAAGAGTTCGGCGCGATCAACGAAAGTCTTGGCCGCAAGGTCGGGGACCGGCTGCTGGTCGAGGTCGCGCGCAAGCTGCGCGAGGCCGTTCGCGCCGAGGACACCGTCGCCCATGTACACGGCGACCGCTTCGCGATCGCGCTCGAGGGCGTGTTCGAACGCGAGGATCTGGAGCGCGGTCGCGAGGCGGTGCAGCGCGTGTTCGCCGAGCCGTTCGTGCTCGACGACAAGGAGGTCGAACTCAAGGCACGCATGGGCAGCGCGCTGTTCCCGACCGACGGCGAGAATTCCGAAACCCTGTTGCGCGCGGCCGAGAATCAGCTCTCGATCGGGCGTAAGCGCGCCGCACAGAAGTCTTCCTGACCGGTCGGCCGCAAGGGCGGCCGGATCATGAAATAATCCGGGTTTGTCACCAGACGACCCAGCCTGCCTCATGAGCGTCCCGCTTCCCGATTTCTCCACCGGTCGTGTCGTCGTCGTTGGCGACGTCATGCTCGACCGCTACTGGCATGGCTCGACCAACCGCATCTCGCCCGAGGCGCCGGTTCCGATCGTGCGCGTCGAACAGGACGAATTCCGCGCCGGCGGCGCCGGCAACGTGGCGATCAACGTCGCCTCGCTAGGCGCACGCGCCGACATCGTCGGTCTGATCGGGCGCGACGAGGCGGGCACGCTGCTGCGCCACCGCCTGGAGGACGCCGGCGTCGGCTGCCACTTGATCGAGGCCCCGCAGCACCCGACCATCACCAAGTTGCGCATCATCAGCCGCCACCAGCAACTGATCCGGCTCGATTTCGAGGAGAGCTTTGCGGTTCTCGACTCAGCAGGCATCGAGGCCGAGTTCGGCACAAGCCTTCCCGGCGCCGGCGCGGTCGTACTCTCCGATTACGGCAAGGGCACCTTGGCGCAGGTCGGCTCGCTGATCCGCGCTGCGCGCGAAGCCGGTGCGCCAGTCGTGGTCGACCCCAAAGGCACGGATTTCGGCCGCTATTGCGGCGCGACCGTGATCACCCCCAATCTGGCCGAGTTCGAGTCCGTGGTCGGCCATTGCGCAAGCGAAGAGGCCCTGGTCGAGCGCGGCGAAGCCCTGCGCGAGGCGCTGGACCTGGAAGCCGTCCTGATCACGCGCAGCGAACGCGGCATGACCCTGCTCGCGCGCGGCGCCGCGCCGCTGACCCTGCCGGCGCGCGCGCGCGACGTGTTCGACGTCACCGGCGCCGGCGACACCGTCGTGGCCCTGCTCGGTGCAGGGCTGGCCTGCGGCCTGCCGCTGGCCGACGCAACGCTGCTGGCCAATGTCGCCGCCGGCATCGTCGTCGGCAAGCTCGGCACCGCCAGCGTCAGCCCCGAAGAGCTCGCCCGCGGCCTCGAACAGGCACCCACTGGAGATTGCACATGATCATCGTCACCGGCGGCGCCGGCTTCATCGGCAGCAATATCGTGCAGGGGCTCAACGCCCGCGGCATCGACGATATCCTGGTCGTCGACGACCTGTCCGACGGCCACAAGTGCCTGAATCTGAACGACGCCGACATCGCCGATTACATGGACAAGGACGATTTCCTCGCGCGCATCCGCGCCGGTCAGGATTTCGGCCGCGTCGAGGCGATTTTCCACGAAGGCGCGTGCTCGTCGACCACCGAGTGGGACGGCCGCTTCGTGATGCAGGTTAACTACGAGTACTCCAAGGCCGTGCTCGAATGGTGTGCACCGACCCGCGTGCCGCTGATCTACGCCTCGTCGGCATCGGTGTACGGCATGGGCCCGACCTTCCGCGAGGCGCGCGAGTTCGAGCGCCCGCTCAACATGTACGCCTACTCGAAGTTCCAGTTCGACTGCCATCTGCGCCGTCACATGCACAGCCTCGAAGGCCAGGTCGCCGGCCTGCGCTACTTCAACGTCTATGGGCCGCGCGAACAGCACAAGGGCTCGATGGCGAGCGTCGCCTGGCACTTCTACAACCAGTTGCAGTCTTCCGGGCGGGTGCGCCTGTTCGAGGGCTCCGACGGCTACGGCCCGGGCGAGCAGCAGCGCGACTTCATTCACGTCGACGACGTCGTCGCGGTGAATCTGTGGCTATTCGACAATCCGCAAGCCTCGGGAATCTTCAACGTCGGCACCGGGCGCGCGCAGAGCTTCAACGAGGTCGCCCACGCCGCCATGAGTTGGCACGGCGCCGGCGGCATCGACTACATCCCGTTCCCCGATCACCTCAAGGGCCGCTACCAGAGTTTCACCGAGGCCGACATGGGCGCGCTGCGCGCGGCCGGTTACGCGCAGCGCTTCACGCCGGTCGAGGAAGGCGTGCCGCGCTATCTGGACTGGCTCAAAGGCCGGGGGCTGTGAGCCAAGTCGACAATATCAACGACCCAGACGAGACGCCGGACGGCCCGGTACGCGGCATCCTCGTCGTCGGCCCGTCGTGGGTCGGTGACATGGTCATGGCGCAGAGCCTGTTCAAGGTACTCAAGGCCGCCGAGCCGGAGTGCATCATCGACGTGCTCGCCCCCGAGTGGTCGCTGCCGATTCTCGATCGCATGCCCGAGGTACGCCGCGGCGTCGTGATGCCGGTCGGTCACGGCAAACTGCAACTCGGCCAGCGCTGGACGCTGGGCAAGCAGCTCGGCCAGATCGGCTACAGCCAGGCCATCGTGCTGCCCAACTCCTTGAAATCCGCCCTGGTGCCGGCCTTCGCCGGCATCGCGCAACGCACCGGCTTTCGCGGCGAAATGCGCTACTGGCTGATCAACGACATGCGGCTGCTGTCCAAACGCCGTCTGCCGTTGACCGTGCAACGCTTCGTCGCGCTCGGCCGTGGCCTACAGCAGCCGCTGCCCGACCCGATCCCGCGCCCGCATCTGGTCGCCGACGCGGCCAACCAGGCGCGGCTGCGCGAAGCGCTCGAACTGCCCGCCGAACGACGCGCCGTGGCCTTCATGCCGGGCGCCGAGTACGGTCCGGCCAAACAGTGGCCACTGGAACACTACGGTCAACTCGCGCGCGAGCTGGTCGCGCGCGGAATCGACGTGTGGATCGTCGGCTCGGGCAAGGACCATGACGCCGGCGAGACGATCGCGCAGACCGCTGGCAGCGGCGTGATCAATCTCACCGGACGCACCACGCTGGGCGACGCGGTCGACCTGCTGGCGATGGCCGAGGCTGCGGTCACCAACGATTCGGGCCTGATGCATGTGGCCGCTGCCGTGGGCGTGCCGCTGGTGGCGATCTTCGGTTCGTCCACGCCGGACCACACGCCACCGCTTGCCGAGCCGGCGCGCGCGAAGGTGCTGTACCTGGGCCTGGAGTGCTCGCCCTGCTTCCAGCGAACCTGTCCGCTCGGCCATCTGCGCTGCCTCACAGAGATTACGCCGGCCAGCGTTCTCGACGCGTTGGATGATCTGGGCGTGGCTCAGCCGGGATGAGAGTACTCGTCATCAAGACCTCCTCGCTGGGTGACGTGATCCACACGCTGCCGGCACTCACCGACGCCGCACGCGCCATCCCCGGCGTGCGCTTCGACTGGCTGGTCGAGGAGAACTTCGCCGAGGTGCCGGCCTGGCACCCTGCCGTCGAGCGCGTGATTCCGGTCGCACTGCGGCGCTGGCGGCGTTCCGTGCTGCGCACCTGGCTCGCCGGCGAATGGCAGGCGATGACGCACAAGGTCAAGCTCGCCCACTACGATCTGGCGATCGACGCCCAGGGCCTGATCAAGAGCGCGATCCTGACGCGCTACGCCGGTGCGCCGGTGCACGGACTGGACCGCGACTCGATCCGCGAGCCGCTGGCGAGCCGCTTCTACCACCACGGTCACGCGGTGGCCAAGGGTCGCCATGCCGTCGAGCGCGTGCGCGAACTGTTCGCCAAATCACTGGGCTACGACGTCCCCGACTCGCCCTGCGACTACGGGCTGGAGCGCAACCGCGTACTTGGCGACGCGCCGCCGCCGGCCACGCCAACGCTGCTCTTCCTGCACGGCACGACCTGGGCCACCAAACACTGGCCGGAAATCTACTGGCGCGATCTGGCTGAGCGCTGCACGCGCGCCGGCTGGCAGGTGCGCCTGCCATGGGGGTCCGACGCGGAACGCGAGCGCGCCGAACGCATCGCGGCCGATCTGCCGCACGCGACGGTACTACCGCGCCTGACGCTGGCCGGCATCGCAGCCGAACTGGCCGGCGCCTCGGCCTGCGTCGCGGTCGACACCGGCCTGGGGCATCTGGCCGCCGCACTCGACGTGCCCACGGTGTCGCTGTTCGGTCCCACGCGACCCGAACTGACCGGCGCCTGGGGACCGCGCCAGCGCCACCTCGCCTCCGACTTTCCGTGCGCCCCCTGCCTGTCCGCGCGTTGCCGCCATTATCCGACCAAGGACGAGCTGGCACGCTTCGACGTGGTGCGCGAGAAACCGCTGTGCTACACGCGCCTGGAACCGGATCGCGTGTTTGCCGAGCTGACCGCGCTGGTGAATGAGGCCGCGCGACCGGCGCCGGAGACGGCGTGATGGATCTGGCCTTCTGCCTCTACAAGTACTTCCCTTACGGCGGCCTGCAGCGCGACTTCCTGCGCATCGCGCGCGCTTGCGTCGCGCGCGGTCACACGGTGCGCGTCTATACACTGGAGTGGGAAGGCGAGCGGCCCGAGACACTTGAGATCGACATCATCCCGGCGCGCGGCCTGACCAACCCCGCGCGCTACCGCATGTTCACCGAACTCGTGCAACTCGACATCAAGGCTCGCCCGGTGGATCGGGTGGTCGGCTTCAACAAGATGCCGGGGCTCGACGTGTATTACGCCGCCGACCCATGCTATGCGGAGAAAGCCGCCGCGCGACGCGGGCGGCTGTACCGGCTGTCGGGGCGCTTTCGACATTTCTCGGCGTACGAACGCGCGGTCTTCGATCCCGAATCGGCGACACAGATCCTGATGATCTCGACCGTGCAACAGCCGCTGTTCGAGAAGCATTACGGTACGCAAGCAGCGCGCTTTCACCTGCTGCCACCGGGCATCGCGCCGGACCGTCGCGCACCGCCCGACGCCACCGAAGTTCGCGCCGAATTCCGCCGCGAGTTCGACATCACCGACGACGAGCGACTCGTCGTGCAGATCGGCTCGGGCTTTCGCACCAAGGGGCTGGACCGTAGCCTGAAGGCACTGGCGGCGCTGCCCGACGAACTGCGCGCGCACACCCGCCTGATCGTCATCGGCCAGGACGACCCGCGCCCCTTCCGCGTGCAGGCCAAGGCCTTGCGCATCCTCGATCGCGTCAGCTTCCTCGCAGGGCGCGACGACATCCCGCGCTTTCTGCTCGGCGCCGACCTGCTGATCCACCCGGCCTATGCAGAGAACACCGGCACCGTACTCCTCGAAGCGGTCGTCGCCGGCCTGCCGGTGCTGACCACGGCGGTGTGCGGCTACGCGCAGTATGTCGCCGGGGCCGGCGCCGGCCGGGTACTGTCCGAACCGTTCGAGCAGCAAGCGCTGGACGCCGCGCTGGCCGACCTGCTCACCGACAACGCATTGCGTGCCGCGATGGCGCGCAGCGGCCTCGCCTGGGCCGAGACCGCCGACATCTACAGCCTGCCCGAACGGGCCGCCGACGTGATCGTGGGGGAACGCACATGACCCCCGCTGACCGCTCGTGCCGTGGGTCGGATAAGCGCAGCGCATCTGACAGGACGCGATGTCACATGCGCTGCGCTTGTGTGACCTGCACAATCGTTGCGGTGAGGCTGCCATGAACCGCGTGTGGCTCGCGCCACCCTTCGACCGCCTGTGGGCCGGATGCGACCCCTTCGACGAGGTCGAGCGGCTGCAAGGCGAGGTGTTCCGCGAACTGGAAGCGCGCCGCACGCTGCGCACCGAAGTCGAGGGACGCGCGTACTTCGTCAAGATCCACCGCGGCGTGGGCTGGTTCGAGATCGTCGAGAACCTCGTGCGCGGCCGTGCGCCGGTGCTCGGCGCGCGCAACGAGTACGAGGCGATCGAACATCTCGGGAAAGCGGGCGTGGCGACGATGCGCCCGGTGGCCTTCGGAGAGCGCGGCGCCAACCCGGCCACGCGACAATCCTTTCTCGTCACCGAGGCGCTGGAACCGACGCTCGCGCTCGACGAGCACTGCCGCGCCTGGCGCGAGACGCCGCCCGGAGCGCGCTGGCGCCATGCCGTGATCGCGCGCGTGGCCGACATCGCGCGGCGCATGCACGCGTCCGGCATGAACCACCGCGATTTCTACCTGGTGCACTTCCTGCTGCATCTGGACCCGGCGCCGACGCCGGAGACCCTGCGCATTTCGCTGATCGACCTGCATCGCGCGCAGATCCGCGCGAGCACCCCGCGCCGCTGGCGCGACAAGGATCTGGCCGCGCTGCACTTCGCCTCGCTCGAAGCGGGCCTGACCGACCGCGACCGCCTGCGCTTTGCGCGCAGCTACTTCGGCCGGCCGCTGCGCGTGGTGCTGCGCGACGAAGCGCGGCTGTTCGCGTTTCTCGAGCGCGAAGGCGTGCGCCTGATGGAGCGCTGGGAACGCAAGTTCGCGCCGGGAGCGACGTCGTGAAGCACTGGACGCTCGCCCCCGAATACGCTCACGGCACAGCCGCCGAGGCCTTCGCGAGCCTGGATGCGGTGTTCGACCTGTGCGGCGAGCGCATCGCCGCGGCACCGATGTCGGAGGTCGTGCGCGTCGACATCGACGGCACGCGCTACTACGTCAAGCGCTACAGCGGCGCCGGCAAGAACCCGCTGCGGCGCTGGTTCGCGCGACCGCGCGTGCAGATCGAGTGGGAGAACCTGCGCCGTTTCGCCGCCTGGGGCATCCCCACCGCGAAGGTGGTCGGCTACGGGCTGGAACGCCGCGCCGGGGCCTTCGCGCGCGGCGCGATGATCACCGAGGAAATCCCCGATACCAGCGATCTTGCCGCATTGGCAATTCAGGACGACGCGCGCCTGCACGACGCAGCGTGGGTCGATGCCGTTTCGCGCCAAATCGCCCGCATCACGCACACGCTCCACGCCCACCGCTTCGCCCACAACGACCTCAAGTGGCGCAATCTGCTGGTCACGACGGGCGAGGCACCCACGGTGTTCCTGATCGACTGCCCCGCCGGCATGCACTGGCCCGAACCCTTCTTGCGTCACCGCATCGTCAAGGATCTGGCCTGCCTGGACAAGGTCGCCAAGCAGCAACTCACGCGCACCCAGCGCCTGCGCTTCTACCATCACTACACCGGCCGCACACGCCTGGATGCGACCGATCGCAAGCGCATCCGCCACCTGCTGCGCTACTTCGAGGGGCGCGAATGAGCGCGCCACGCACCGATGTCGCGACGCTGCGCGCGGCCGGGCGCGAGCCGGCCCTGCCCGCGACGCTGGTGCTCGACGACGGGCGCGAACTGCAACTGGTGCGTGCCCTGCGCGTGCTGCCGGGAAAGCGCATCAGCGCCGAAGCACGGCTCGATGGCGAGCCGGTACTCGCCAAGCTCTTCATTTCCGGCAATGCCCTGCGCCACGCCGAACGCGAACGCGCCGGGCTCACGGCGCTGATCGCCGCCGGCCAGCCCACGCCTGCACATGTGGCCGACGCGACCCTGCCCGGCGGCGAACTGGTCGCCACGCGCTTTCTGCCCGGCGCGACGAGCCTGCTGGATGCCTGGAGCGCGCGGTCCCGCCCACCCGCAGACGCCGCCGCGCTCGCCTTGCTGGCACCGGCACTGGCGCTGCTCGCCCGTATGCACGCGACCGGGCTCGCCCAGAGCGACCTGCACCTGGGCAACTTCCTGCAGCATGCGGAGACCTTGTATCTGGTCGACGGCGACGCGGTCGAAGCTCATCCGGCGCCACTCGCGCCGCAGGCCGCGCGCGCGAACCTCGCGATCCTGCTCGCGCAACTGCCGCCGGCCTGGGACGCGCACCTGGACGCGCTGATCGCACCCTACGTCGCGGCGGGCGGTACCCCACCGGAACCCACGTCCCTGCTGCGCGAAATCGCCGCGGTGCGCGAATGGCGACTGACCGACCTGCTCGCGAAAAGCGTGCGCGACTGTTCGCTGTTCGCCGTGACCCGCTCGGCCACGCGCTTCACCTCGGTCGTGCGCGACGAGGCCGAAGTGCTCGCCCCGCTGCTCGCCGAGCCGGACGAGGCGATGCGCGCCGGGACTGTGCTCAAGGATGGCAACACCGCGACGGTCGCGCGCATCGAATTCGACGGGCGCACACTGGTCATCAAACGCTACAACCTCAAGAACCCACGCCACGCCCTCTCGCGTCTGTGGCGCCCCTCGCGCGCCTGGCACTCCTGGCGCGCCGCACACCGGCTGACCTTCCTCGGCATCGCCACGCCATGCCCGCTCGCGCTCGTCGAGGAACGCGTCGGCCCGCTGCGCCGACGCGCCTGGCTCGTCACCGAACATTGCCCTGGAGCGAACCTGCTCGAAGTGCTCGACCCGCACGCTCCGCCCCCCGACGACATCGCCGCCGAGTTGAGCGAGACCTTGCGAACCTTACACACGGCACGCATCCATCACGGCGACCTCAAGGCCACCAACCTGCTGTGGCACGACGGCCGCGTGTGGCTGATCGACCTGGACGCGACCACGGCGCATCGCTCGCCATCGGCCTTCGAACGCGCCTGGGCACGCGACCGTGCTCGGCTGCTGCGCAACTGGCCCGAAGACAGCGCGCTCGCGCAGTGGCTGAATCGCACACTGCCCTGAGCAGACTCAGCCAGCGAACGGGGAGCTATCTGGCCCATCGCTGAACTGCACCGCGTGCAGCCGCGCGTAGTGACCACCGGCCGCCAGCAGTTCGGCGTGGGTACCGCGTTCGACGATGCGGCCGCGTTCCATGACCAGAATCTGATCGGCCTTCTCGATGGTCGACAGGCGGTGGGCGATGACCAGTGTGGTGCGGCCCTGCATGACACGGTCCAGAGCGGCCTGGATGTGGCGTTCGGATTCGGTGTCGAGCGCTGAGGTGGCTTCGTCGAGGATGAGCAGCGGCGAGTCCTTGAGCACGGCACGAGCGATGGCCAGACGTTGGCGCTGGCCGCCCGAGAGCAGCACGCCGTTCTCGCCGACGACGGTGTCCAGCCCCTGGGGCAGATGATCGATGAACTCGCGCGCATAGGCTGCGTCGGCCGCGGCCTCGATGGCCTCTCGCGGCGCGCCGGCGAGATCGCCGTAGGCGATGTTGTTGGCGACGGTGTCGTTGAACAGCGTCACGTGCTGGGTGACCAGCGCGATATGGCGGCGCAGGTTGCGCAGCGTGTAATCCTCGACGTCGACGCCATCGACGAGAATGGCCCCGCGCTCGTGGTGGTAGAAGCGCGGGATCAAACTCGCCAACGTGGACTTGCCGCTGCCCGAACGCCCCACCAGCGCGATCATCTGCCCGGGCTCGGCGGTGAAGCTGACGCCGTCGAGCACGTCGAGATCACCGCCGGGATAACGGAAGCTCAGATCGCGCACCTCCAGACGGCCACGCACGCGTTCGCGCTCGACGCTGCCGGAATCGGGCTCGACCGGCTGGTCTAGCTGCTCGAAGATGCTCTCGGCGCCGGCCAGACCCTTCTGGATCGTGGAGCTGACTTCGGACAACTGGCGGATGGGCTTGGGCAGCAGGCCGGCGGCCGTGATGTAGGCCACCAGGTCACCCGCAGTGGCGTCGCCACGCAGCAACAGCACCAGGAACAGCAGCACGGCCATCGCGCTGAAGGTCACCAACTGCAGCGAGGGGGTGAACACCGCAGCGGTCTTCACCATGCGCAGTTGGCGCGCCATGTTGTCGCGGCTGGCCTCGCCGAAGCGCCGCGATTCATAGTCCTCGCCGCCGAAGCTGCGCACCACGCGATAGCCCTGGATGGTCTCCGAGGCGACATGGGTCACATCCCCCATGCTTGCCTGGATCTTGCGGCTTTGCTTGCGGAACTTGCGGCTCGCGCTGCTCACCATGACGCCGATCAGCGGCAGGATGGCGAGCATCACCAGCGTGAGCTTCCAGTTCATCCACAGCAGGTAGGCGAACAGGAAGACGATGGTCAGGCCTTCGCGCACGACGGTCTTGATCGCGTCGGTGGCGGCCCCGGTGACCATGGTCACGTTGTAGGTGATGCGCGAGACCAGATGTCCGGAATTGCTCTGGTCGAAGTAACCGTTGGGCAGGCGCAGCAGGCTGTCGAACAGGGCGCGACGCAGGCTGTCGATCAGCCCCAGCGATACCCGCGCCAGATAGTAGTTACCCAGATAGGCACCCACGCCTTGCCAGGCGGCGATCGCGACCAGCATCAGCGGCACGGCGTAGAGCAGTTCCATGCCGTCCAAAAGCGGTACGCCGCGGATCACCGCACCGGAGGGCTCGATGAGGCCGTCGACAAAGTACTTGAGAATGCCCGCCATCATCGGCTGTGACGAGGCGAAGATCATGTAGCCGACCAGGCTCACGGCAAACCAGCCGATGAACGGGCGCACGTAGGTCAGCAGCCTCAGGTAGATCCTGAGGGAAGACGTGTTCGAGGGGTTCGGGGGCCGCGTCGGCGGCACCGGCGGGGTGCTCATGTGCGGCGCATATTAGCACGCGAGGGCGCCGCCTCCGGCTGGAGGAAGGCGCCCTCGGTGGGCCCGGTCGGGCGGTGGATCAGGCGGCGATCAGGCCGCGCATTTTCTGCATCGCGCGGGCCTCGATCTGGCGGATACGCTCGGCAGACACACCGTACTCGGCGGCCAGTTCGTGCAGCGTCGCACTCTTGTCTTCGACGAGCCAGCGGCGGCGCACGATGTCGCGGCTGCGATCGTCGAGACTGGACAGCGCCTCGCGCAGGCCGGTGTCGTAAAGTCGCGCTTGCTCGGCCTGTTCAAGCGCCTCCGATGGTTCCGCACCCGGATCGGGCAGATAAGCGATGGGGGCGAAGGACTCGTCTTCGTCGTCGCCTGAGCCTTCGAGCGGCATGTCGCGGCCCGACAGCCGGGTTTCCATCTCGACGACTTCCTCGGGCTTCACGCCCAGGTGCGAGGCCATCGCATCGACTTCTTCGCGGTTGAGCGTGCCGATGGAGGTCTTGAGGCTGCGCAGATTGAAGAACAGCTTGCGCTGGGCCTTGGTCGTGGCGATTTTCACCAGACGCCAGTTGCGCACGATGTATTCGTGTATCTCGGCCTTGATCCAGTGGATCGCGAACGACACCAGACGCACGCCGCGCGTCGGGTCGAAGCGCTTGACCGCCTTCATCAGGCCGATGTTGCCCTCCTGGATCAGGTCCGCATGCGGCAGGCCATAACCGAGGTAGCCGCGGGCGATTGCCACGACCAGACGCAGGTGCGACATCACCAGCTCGCGCGCCGCGTCGAGATCGTCGTCGTCGCGCAATCGCAGGGCCAACTCGCGCTCCTTGCTCTCGTCGAGCAAGGGAATGCGATTGACCGTCTGAATGTACTCATCAATGCTGCCGACCGCGGTCGGCACCGGGAGCGACAAGGCTTGCATCATGAACTTGAATCCTCCTGTGCGTAGAAGTTTAGCACTCGTTGCATAGGAGTGCTAACGCCGCGCCGAGTTCCGAACCAACTTCATGCCATGCGCCCGACCACATCCAGCGCAGACCGCTCTATCCGCCGCGCCGGACAACCCACGTACACACCGTCCGGCTCGGTATCGGCAACCACCACCGCGCCCGCGCCAATGAAGCATCCCTCGGCGACACGCACGCCATTGCGCAGCACCGCGCCCAGCCCGATCACGCAACGCGCGCCAATCCGTACCCGGCCACCGGCCACCGCACGCGCGCCGATGAAACAGTCGTCGCCCACACTCACGTGGTGCGACAGCACCACGCCCGAGCGGATCTGCACGTTCTCGCCGACCTCGCAGAACGGCCCGATCATCGACCCTTCCGCAATGCAGCTGTTTTCGCCAGGGCATACGCCGGCGGCCACACGCGCCGAGGGCGACACGAAACGGGCTATGGCGTAGCCCATCTCTCGCGCCTGACACAGACGATCGCGCCGGAGCGCGTTCATCTGGGTCCAGCCCAGCGGCAGCAGCATCTCGCACGAATCAGGCGGAAAGCGCCGAGTCGCCTGGTCGAACGGCACCAGCTCCAGCCCTTCAAAAGTATCGGCCACGCAGTACGCCCGATCCACCGTGAATCCGACCACGGTCCTTTGGGCTTCGTGGCGCAGATAATGCGCCGTTACGCTGGCCAGATCCGCCACGCCGAAAATCAGTACGCCTCTGTCCTCGACCATTCAGTCTCCTCGCCGAGGCGCCGTCTTGCCCGGCCCGAGCGACTTTGCCACACCGTCGCGCAGCCGACCAGCATCGCTCACGGGCGCGACTGCGGGTAGACTTGCCGGACGTCATGCACCGGAACCGTCTTGGACAAGATCACGCTTGAAACCTGGCAGCGCGTTCGCGAGGGCGCGGAAGTCGTCGAGGCCGACCCCTGGGGCGACAAGGTTCTGCTGTTGCCCGACGGCACCTATGTGAAGCTGTTCCGGCGCAAACGGCTGATCTCTTCCGCGGCCTGGTATCCGTACGCCCGGCGCTTCGCCGACAATGCTCTGGCGCTGGCCGCACGCGGCATACCCTGCCCGCGCGTCATCGACGTGTTGCGCATCCCGGCCATCGAACGCGACGCCGTGCACTACCATCCGCTGCCCGGCCGCACGTTGCGGGCCATCGTGCGAGAGCGCATCCAGGCCGACGAGTACGCCTGTCTGCACGACGCGTTCAACCTCTTCGTACGCCGACTGCACGATCAGGGCATCTACTTTCGTTCCCTGCATCTGGGCAACGTCGTAATGACCCCGCTGGGCGAACTGGGGCTGATAGACATCTCCGACATCCGCGTGCATCGCCGGGCGCTGTCGCGCTTCTGGCGGATGCGCAACCTGCGGCGCATGGAAGCCATCGCCGACGAACGCGAGTGGATTGATCGCGACACCATCCTCGCACGGCGCCCATGACCGCCCCCGCAGCCGTGGCACGCCTGCCGGCTGTGGCAGAATCGCGTGTTACGTAACGCTTTCCTCCCCGCATGCCGTCGCGCGCCCACTACGAATTCCTGAAGGCCAACCTTGCGGCATTGTTCCGTGGCCGGCTGTGCCTGCGCGACGGCCACCGGCCACTGTCCGGACATGCGGTCCCGGCCGACTTCGTCGGCGTCGGCGTCGCGACCGCGGCGGACGCCGCCTCCGATGCGGCGGTGCTCGAGGCAGTGGCCGCGCTCGGCGTACGCCGAGTGCGAGTGGATTTCACCTATGGTGACACCGACGGCCACGTCGCCCGCCTGCTTGACACGCTGATTGAAGCGGGTCACGACGTCTGGCTGCACCTGATACAGCCGGTAGAGGCGGCTCGATGCATGCCGGGCGATGCGGCCGGCCGCGATTGGCGGGAGTTCGTCGACAAGGTACTGGAACGCTGGGGGGCGCGCGTCGGCACCATCGAGATCGGCTCCACGGTCAACCGCAAGCGCTGGGCCGGCTATACGCTGGAAGGCCTTCTGTCTGCCTGGGACGTCGCCTGGCACACGGCGCGGCGCCACGGCGTGACCATCGCCGGACCCAACATCACCGACTTCGAGCCGCCGTGGACCATCGGCCTGCTCGATCTGCTGCGCCACCGCGGACAGTTGCCCGACATACACAGCGACAACCTCTTCGCCGAACGCGCCACCGAACCGGAGCGCTGGGATCACAAGATCCTCGGACGCCGGCTCGCACCGTTGCTGCGCGTCAATCTGATGCGCAAGGCGCGCCTGCTTCAACGTCTCGGCGCGGACGCGGGCGTTCCGCGCATGGCGTCGCCGGCCGCGTTCTGGACGCTGCCGCGCATCGAACGCCGCCTGCCCGAAAGCGAACAGAAACAGGCCGACTATCTCGCCCGCTATCTCGTGCTGTGCGCGGCCTCCGGCGCGCTCGAGACCGCCTTCTGGGGGCCGCTGGCCTGCCACCGCGAGGGGCTGATCGACGACGGCGCCGCGCCTTACCCCAAGCTCGAACGCATCACGCATTACGCCAGTGTCACAGGGGAACCGCAGCGCTGGCGTCGGCGTCCGGCCTTCGATGCGCTCGCTGCCTTCAACCGCCTGGTGCCAGGCAGTCTGTACGCCGGACGGCTCAACCACGGCGACGGGCTGGAGATGCACGCCTTCGAGCGCGGTGACGCGCGCGTGCACGCACTGTGGACCACCGATGGCCGGGCCGCCGCACTGATCGACCTGTATCCACCCGAAGCGCTCGCCGCGGCCGAATGGCTGGATCGCGATGGCCACAGCCTCGACGAGACACCCACGCTGGTCACCGAGTCGCCGCTGTACGCGCGCTGGCCGGCGAGCGCCGACGTACACGCCAAGCCCGACGCGGCACCGCTCGCCGACGTCACCATTCATCGCCATTGCGAACAGCGCCACTACTACGTGCGCGACTCGGAATGGCACGGCGTCGTGCGGGCGCATGATCGCGCCGAGGCCGATCGACTGATCGCCGCGCTGCATCCGCGCGCAATCGGTGCCGCGCCCGACAAGACCGGCTCGATGCGCCTTGCGCGCAACGCCATCTGGGCCATTCCCGACCCGCGCGACGAGTCCCGTCGCCTGGTCGCCAAGCAGCCCGTGCGCCACCACCTTCACAAGCGCCTGCTCGACCGCTTCAAGCCATCCAAGGCGCGGCGCAGCTGGAACGGTGCCTGCGAGCTGCAGCGCCGCGGCCTGGGCACGGCCGCGCCGGTGGCCTGGTTCGAGCAGCGCTCGGGTCGCAAGCTCACACGCAACTGGTACGTGTGCGAGTTCGTGGACGGCGGGCTTTCGGTGGGCAAGCTGTTCGCCGCCCGGGCGCTCGGCGAGGCTCACCCGGCGGACATCGAAACCGACGCACTGTATCACGCGCTGGCCGATTTTCTGGCGCGCATGCACAACCGTGGCATCCACTTTCGCGACCTGTCCGGCGGCAACATACTGATCCGTCAGGACGACGGGCTCGCGTTCAGCCTGATCGACACCGGCCGCATTCATGTCTATCCGGCCGGCGTGCCGCTGCGCGCACGGCTGGGCGATCTGGCGCGCGCCACCAACAAGCTGCCGCGCACCGGGCGCGAGCGCATGCTGCGCCTGTATCTCGCGGCGATCGGACACAAGCCACGGCCGTGGCACTTCTGGCCGCTGGCGGCCTACGATTTCAAGGTGCGGCTCAAGCGGCGCATCGGCCGCAAGGCATGGAAGCGCTGGTTCGCGCGCTTGCGCGAGCGCGGCCGAAAAAGTTAGTCGGCGGCGTCCCTGCCAATCGGTACGGCGACAATCACCGCCTCGCCGTCGCCTCCGTCGAAGCGCCGCACGACCTCCAGCCCGGTGCGGCGCAACCAGGGCTCGACCGGCTGGTCACTGTCGGAAATCTCGAGTACATACAGCGTGTGATGCCCGGCACGCACGGCGCGCTCGACCGCGGCCCGATCCCCGGTCGGGGGCAACGACACGAAGTACCAGCGCGCGTAATGCGCCACGCGGCGGCTGTCGACATAGACTTCGTCCGATTCCCGCATGTTGGCCGCAAGCCAACGACCGGCATCGACCACGTAGTGTCGGCGTTCGCCGGTCGACACCGCGTTGGCCAAGGCGAGCAGCAATACGACAACCACCACGGCCAGGCGCGTGCGCGGCCAGCGGCCGGTGAAGCGGAACAGCCCGGTCGCCACGAAGGGCACCAGCATCAGCAGGCTCAGGCCGACGTAGCGACCGGCGAGAAACTGCAAGTCGGCAACGAACACGCACAACACCGGAATGTGGGCAGCAAGCCCCCATGCGAACAGCGCGTGCTGCGACGCGGTCGAGCGAACCGCGCGCGCATGGACGAGAAAGAGCAGCGGTAGCACGAACAGGCCCAGTTTCTGCACCACTTCGAAGGGTACCAGCGCGAGCGAGCCGGTAATCAGGATGAAACC
>JACESY010000043.1 GCA_013911595.1 Azoarcus sp. | reverse complement strand
CGGCCCGCATCATCGCGGGCGTACTCGGCCTGATCTTCCTCCTGCTGATCGGTGCCTTCGTGACCATGGCGCTGGTCCAGCGCGACGAGGTGCGCATCAACGCCATTGGCCCGTTCGGCCCGACAGCCGGCGCCGAGCGCGGCGGCGTGCGCTTCGCGGGTGCGATCCATGTGTGGGAGATCAACGGCCACGTCGCCATCGACGCCGCGCGCAACGCGACCGTGACCGCGCACCTGCGCGGCCCCAACGGGCAGCCCCCCGGCGCCGGGCTGGATCTCACCGCCGCCTTCAACCGGCCGGACGGTGACGCCGTGCCGATTCCCGCGCGCCTGCGCCGCAGCGGCCCCGGCGTCTATTCCGGTGCGGCCGCGCTGAGCGCCGATGGACCGTGGCAACTGCGCCTGAAGGTGCCGGAGGTCACGGGCGTGATGGCCTTCACGGTCGACCCCTGAGCCAGGGCTCGAAGAGCGCCTCGGCATTGCGCCGCAACATGCGCTCGCGCAACTCGGGCGACAAGTCCGCCGTCCAGCCACGGATGCTTGCGACGACCTCGCCGTAGTTGCGCCAGCGGTTGGTACTGAAGGTGTCGACGGCGACGACGAAGCGCTGTGGATGGGCCTCGAACAGCGCCCGCCATTCGGGCAGCAATTGGCCGTCCGGCGCGATGCGCTCGTCGCGCACCGAAGTGTCCACCCACAGCGCGCGCTTGGCGTGGCGCTCGATCGTGCGCCCGACCAGCCCCGGCGTCGGCACCGTACCCAGGTGCGCCCACAGCACGCGCACCGCGGGAGCGATCTCGAAGGCGCGGTCGATCACCGCCACGTCGCCGTGAATCAGCAGCATCAGGTCGTTGTCTGCGGCCATGCGCACCAGCGCGGCGAACACCGGGCTGTCGGCGTCCCGCGCGAACAGGTGCAGCTCGCCGATGCCGGCCCATTCCCCCTCGGCCAGCCGCGCCTCGACGCGCGCGGGCAGATCGGCGTCGTGCATCCACATTGCCTTGCCGAGATGATTGGCATACACACCGAGCAGCGGGATCACGCGCTCGGGCGCATGCTCGTGAAGGCTCAGCACGGCATCCCACGGCGTGCCCGAGACCACGAGATGCGACACATCCGCCGCATCCAGCGCCGCGATCACCTCCTGGGGCGACACCGCCTCGGCGTTGCCAGCAGTGTAGTGCGAATGTGCGTCGAGCATCGGCGGCGCGGCTGACGCCGCCGACAGACAGAACCAAAAGACCAGCGCATGTAGGCTTCGCATGTCGCGTCGATGCACTCAGGACTCGGCAAGTTCCTCGAGCGCGCGCTCGCGCGCCTCATGCAGCATGTGCAACGTGATCTTCTGCACTTCCGCCTTGCTCGCCTCGATATGTCCCTTCAAGGCGATCGACGCCTCGGTGGCTTTGCGACGCCGCAGCAGATCGAGAATGTGCTGGTGTTCGTCGTAGGTCGCCTGGATCCGCTTTTCGGCGGTGAAATCCAGACGCCGGATGATGCGAATCTTCTCGGTCACCTCACGATGCACCCGGGCCATCTCCATGTTGCCGGTCGCGATGATCAAGCCCTGATGGAAGGCCTCGTCGAGCGCGTGGACCTCGCTGCCCTCCTCGATGCGGTCCGTCACCGGAACACACCAGATTTCACGCAATGCATCGAGTTTCGCGACATCTCCGGCCTCACACAGCCTTGTCACTGCCGCCAGTTCGAGCACGATGCGCAGATCGTACAACTCTCCGAAGCGCTTGAAGTCCAGCGGCCGGACGTTCCAGCCGCTTCTGAAGGCGACCTGCAGATAGCCTTCCCGCTCGAGGCGATACAAGGCATCGCGCACTGGCGTGCGTGAAACGCCATGGCGTTGGGCGATCTCCTGCTCGGTGAAGCGATCACCGGGGATGAGTTCGAAATTGAAGATGCTTTGCTTGACGGCCTGATAGACCTGTTCCGCACGAGCGTTCGCCTGTTTTGTCACAACTCTCGCCTGATTCCGAAGCTTCGTGATTGCCCGGCACTCTCTGCCTCCGGGGCAAACAACCGGGCGCGACCCGCAGGTCGCGCCCCCCGACGATCAACTACCCACAATCGGCCCGTAAGTGGAAACGATCCTGTTGCGAACCATATCCACTTTCGGAATCATGGATTTTTGACGCGCCAAAGCCAAGTTCATGAAGCCGGGCATCACGGCACCATGACGCAAGACGCGCGGGCTGGCGATATCGAGATCCCACTGCGGAAACCCGGTAGGCCCGACCAGCAGCGAACCCCCAGGATACGGGCAGTCGGTGCGATTCGCGCACACCACGAAAACGCGATTGTCCTCCGCCTTCGGCACCACGAGCAGTTTGCGTTCGGCCGGATCGCGCCATGCGCTGCTCCACGCAATCACGTCCGCGCCGAGCAGCGTCAGGACTCTTGCCGATTCGGGGTACAGACCGTCGTGTCCGATCAGCATGCCGACGCGACCGAACGGAGTCTCGAATACGCCAAACTCGCTTCCCGGCGTCAGCGTATCGCGGACTTCGGGCTCCAGATGCAACTGCCGCTGCCTGCCGATGACCTCGCCTTGGGGGCCGATCAGCACGGCGGCCGAAACCAGTTCGTCGCCGTCGGCCTCGACCACAGGCGCGACGATTGCGCAGCCGTATTCGAGCGCGATCGACGACAGCTTGTCCAGCAGACCCGGAGATTGCGTCGCGGCGGCCTTGAGGCCCTCCTCGTCGGGCAGCCAACTCGCGACCCCGAAATACTGGGGCAACACGAGCAGCTTGGCGCCGAGCTTCGCGGTGTGTGAAACCATCGCCAGGGCATCGTCCAGACTGTCGCTTGCGGCCGTCGCATGTACCTGAATCGCGGCAGCCTTGCTGGTGGCCTGCTCTGGCAGCAACGGCTCGCCAAGATACTTCGCCACCGGCGTGCGCTCGAAATCCTCTCCGATCAACGAGTAGGCATCGGGCCGGCGGTCAGCAAACTTGTCGCCGCCATGCTGCCAGGCCTTGTCGCAGGCCGCATCGGGGTCGACCTCGAAGCTCACGACCCCGTGCGTATCCTGGGGCACGTAGGCTTCCACCCGCCCCTGCGGCGAGACGATCATGCTGCCACCGGGATAGTAGATGCTGCGCTCGACCCCGGCCTTGGTCGCCGCCACGAACCACACCCCGTTCTCGTAGGCGCGAGCCGGCACCCACATGTCCGCCTGATCCATGGCGAAGAAGTTGGCCATGTCCACGATGACTTCGGCGCCTTGCAGGGCCAGCGATCGGGCGATCTCCGGAATGCGGCCGTCGAAGCAGATCAACAGACCGATGCGGCCCAACTCGGTATCCACGACCGGGCAGCCGTTCTTTCCCGTAGCGAACCAGTTCTGATCATGGGTGGCGAGAAACTGCTTGTGATAATGGACCACCAGTTCGCCGCTTGCATCGAGCAAAAGCCCGCTGTTGTAGATCTTGCCGTCATCCGGATCGAGCTCGGTGAAGCCGCTGGCGATATGTACCTTGTACTTCCGGCACAACGCGGCCATCGCTGCGACATAACGACCCGTCACCGGTTCGGCGATTTCGCGGCAGTGCGCCTCGGAATCGAAGAGATAGCCCGAATTCATGCATTCGGGAAACACGATCAACTTCGCCCCCTGACGAACGGCCTCCTCGGTGTAGCGCTCGACCAGTGCGATGTTTGCCTGGACGTCGCCGAGGTCTGCCAGGGTCTGGACGACCGCCGCGCGAAACTTGCGATTGCTGCTCATTGCCTGGCTCCTCACTTGAAATCGGCTTCGGTCAGAATCTTGGTGCGCACGTCCATGCGCTCGGCAAGCACGCCTTCCTTGTGGAAAACGTCGACAAAGGCCTGATAGGAATCCATGTCGGTCTCGTTGAGCTCCGTCCAGGCACGCAAGTAGGGCTTGGCGACCAGCTCGACATGCTCGGGCTGCAGCGCCGTGTACTTGGGCAGGATGTGGCGATACTTGTCGAAGTCCTCATTGACCATCCGGGTCGCCTCGTCGAGTACCTCGACCACCTTGCGCGCCACTTCGGGGCGTTCCTTGATGAACTTCGTCGTCAGCACGGCCGCGCCGGAATAGAACGGATCGGCGATGTGTTGCGCTACCGGATTGACGACCGCGCGCGTTGCTTCACCGGACGCCTCGGCGATTGAACCCACCGGCTCCAGCGACAGCGTTGCGTCCACGCTGCCTGCGACTACCGAGGGCACCTGCAGCGGCACGGCAATCGCCGTGACGCGAACATCCTTGTCGGGGTCGAGCCCGTTCTGACGCACGATGTAGCGGGCAATGGTCTGCCACTGCACCCCCGGCACGGTCCCGATGGTCTTTCCGCCAAGATCGGCGAAGGACTTGATCGGCGATCCGTTCTTGACGATCAGGCCGTCATTGATCAGACCAACCTTGATCCCGCCGCCCTGCAGCCCGAACACCTTGAACGTTCCGGGGAAACGCGCCTCGGCAAGCATGGCGATGCCTGCGGCGGCCCCCGGAGGACCGAAATCAGCCTGCCCCGAAACCAGGGAATCGATGATCTGGTTCGGATTTCCGAATCTGACCGAATTGATTTCGATCCCGGCCTTCTCGAAAAGACCTTCCTCGAGCGCCACGTAGTAGGCCGTCGTCTGCATGATCGGCAGCCATGATGCAGTAACTTTCTCCATTTGCTGTGCGCCGACCGTGAGGCTCGACAGGCCCAACGCAACTGCAGCAATACCGTTTGAAAATTTGCTCATGATTTCTCTCCTGTGAGTCAGAAATGAAACTTCCCTGATCAACGGCCAGCCCAGTGCACCAGCCACCGCTCGAGCCCCAGAAAAATCAGATTGAGTCCGTATCCGATTATTCCGGTCACCAGAATCGAGGCGTACATGCCCTCGAGGTCGTACACCTGCTGGGCATCGATGATTCGATGCCCCATTCCATCGATCGAGCCGATGAACATCTCGGCCACGATGATCACCACCAGTGCGATCGAAACCGCCATGCGCGCACCGACAAAGGTCTGCGTGAGCGACTCGAAGAACATCACGTCGCGAAAGATGCGCATTCGGGAAGCGCCCATCACCTTGGCGGCAAGAATCCGCGTCTGCTTCGCGTTCATCACGCCGTAGGCAACGTTGAAGACGAACACCAGCCAGGCCGCGAATGCAGCGACGGAGATCTTCGAGGAGTCGGCAATGCCGAAAATGAGCAGAAACAGCGGGAACATCGCCGTCGCGGGGGTCGAGCGAAAGAAGTCGATGACGAACTCGAACGACCGGTAGAGGGAACGGTTCGAACCCAGCACGATGCCTATCGGCAGACCCAGCACCACCGCGATGCCCAGTGCGGTGGAGGTGAGCTTGAGCGTCGCGAGGGCATCGCGAATCATCGAGCCCGAAACCAAGCTTTCGACCAGATTCGCGAAGGTCGCCCACGGCCCGGGCAGGAGCTTGTCACTGACCCAGTCGAGATGGGCGGACAGCGCCCAGATGGCGATGACGAAGGCCGGGCCGATCAACGGAATGCTCAGGGCTCTGAGAACATCGCGAAGCTTCGCGAATCGATCGCCCTGAAACGAAGGCGAGGACTTGATCACTTGCGTATTCATCTCCGCACCTCGCGCTGGAAGATCTGAAGGCAATTGGCCTTGATGGATATGAAGTCGGGATCGGAAAGGGTGTTGAGATCGCGCGGCCTCGGCGCGGCATACGGAATGACTTCGGCAATGCGGGTGGGCCGCTTGGTCAGCAACAGGATTTCGTCGGCCAGATAGACCGCCTCTTCCAGGTCGTGCGAGACGATCACGGTGGTGAGGCTCATCGCCTTGAACATCTCCTGAAGCTTGTCCCGGATGAGCAAGGTCATTTCGTAGTCGAGCGCGGAGAACGGCTCGTCGAGGAACAGCACCTCGGGCTTCGGGGCGAGCGCGCGCAGAATGGAGACCAGTTGCTGCTGGCCTCCGGACAGCTCGTACGGATAGCGCGTCAGGTCAAAACGGATGTCGAAGGTCTCGATGAGTTCGTCGGCCCGGGCCTGACATTCGGCCGGCGACATGCCTTGAAGCTTCAACGGATATTTGATGTTGTCGATCGAGCGAATCCACGGAAACAGTGCCTCGCGATAGTTCTGGAAGACGTAGCCGATCTTGGTGTCCTTGAGTTCCTTGCCATCGAACAGGATCTGCCCGCTGTCGGTATCGATCAGCCCGGCAATCATGTTCATCAAGGTCGATTTGCCGCATCCGTTGGGGCCAAAGATGCAGGTCACCTTGTCGCGCGGCAGGTTCAGATCGAAGTCGGAGTAGAGAACCGCCCCGCCGAACTGCTTGCTGAGTCCGCGAATCGTGATATGGGTCCCCGGTGGACCGGGCCTGTATCCCCGGGCCTTGTCGAGGAGATGCTTGCTTTCACTGGGATCCATCGTGTCGCTCCGTGATCAGTTGGTCTGTAGCTGGGAAGCGGGCCGCCAAGCCTCGTTGTTTCCAGCCTCGAGGTAGCTCCGCCAGCCCCCGCAGGCGGAGATGTCGATTGCGCCTTCGCAGGCGGCGGACTCGCACACAAAGCCTTTCACCTCGCGCCCATCGGCCAGCCGCAGGCTCCCGATGCCCAGCGGCCCCGGAATCTCGGCGACGAAGCTGCCGAACTGGCGCAGCGGCATCTCCCAGATCTCGACCTCCAGTGCTGCACCGCCGTCGGCGCAACGCACCAACCCGGGCTTTGCAGGCACCGTCCCGGGAAGCGCGTAGAGGCGGTACTCGGACGCCGTCGTGGTAGTTGCGATGAGGCGCGCGCCGCGTTCGACGAGCTGCCAGTTCAAGGGAAGACCGGACAGATGCGCGCCCACGACGGCCAGCTCTACCGTGGCTTCGTCGCTCGGCAGCGGTGGTAGCGGCTCCGTCGTCTCAGGGACGGGTGTCTCGCTGACGCCCAAGCGCGCATGAAGGCGGGGCTGCAGGCGACGCGCAAACTCGGCAAGCCGGTGATCGGAACCCGCCGCACCCAGCAACGTCACCCCGGCGGGCAGGTGATCCGTGCGAAACGGTCCGGGCAAGGCCAGCGCGGCCATTCCCAGAAGATTGACGAAGTTGGTGTAGGTACCCAATCGACTGTTCAGAAGCACCGGCTCGGCGGCGATCTGATCGTGGCGATAGATGGTGGGCGCGGTCGGCACCAGCAAAAGGTCGAATCGGGCCAATTCGGCGTCGCACACCCGGCGCAGCGTCTCCAAGGCGTAGCGCGCAGCGAAGGTATCGACAGCGCTCATCTGTTCGGCGCGCGCGATGATCCCGCGCACCGTCGCATCCATCTGGTTGGCGTGCTCGTCCATGAAGGGACTCAGCGCGGCGCGGCGCTCCGCAACCCAGGGCCCGTCGTAGAGCAGGCGCGCAACCTCGGCAAATGGTGCGAGATCGAAAACCGCGATCTCCACCCCAGGCTCTGCCGCGACGGCTTTGAGCGCAGCCCGCCACGCGGCCTCCGCGCACGCATCGCCGAAGAACTCCGGCGCTGAAGGCACACCCATGCGCACCTGACGCGTGACCGGCCCGAGAGCCTGAGGCGGGCGCGAGAACGAATCGCGCTCATCGCCCCCCGCAAGCACACCCATGACCTCCCAGGCATCCTCGACCGTGTGCGCAAAGACCGATACGCAATCGAGGCTGCGGCAGGCCGGCAAGACCCCGAAGTTGCTGATCAGGCCGGGTGATGGCTTCGCTCCAACCAGATTGCACGCCCCGGCCGGGATGCGCCCCGAGCCGGCGGTGTCCGTGCCAAGTGCGAAGGCAACCCAGCCACGCGCCACCGATACCGCCGACCCCGCACTCGAGCCGCCGCTCATGTAGTCCGGATTGAACGGATTCCTGACCGCGCCGTACGGCGAGCGCGTTCCGACCAGTCCGGTCGCGAACTGGTCGAGGTTGGTCTTGCCGATGAGGATCGCGCCGGCGGCGACCAGTCGCTCGACAACGGCCGCAGAAGCTTCGGGCACATGCGAATAGGCCGGACACCCGGCGGTGGTCGGCAGACCGGCGACGTCGATGTTGTCCTTCACCGCGAAGGGAATACCGAGCAACGGGCTTGCTCGCAGGGCATCGGAATCGGGCATGGCGGCGCGTGCCGCCATGGCTTCTGCACGCACATCCGAATGCGAACGCAGATGGATCCACGCCTCCTGCCCATCCTCGGACGCGAGACGCTGGTACAGCGCATCAATGACGGCGACCGGATCGGTGGCGCCGTCCCCATAGTCACGGCGCAGTGCAGAGATGGTTGGAGGTTGCTGGTTCGCTTTCATGGATGCCTTCTTGAATACAAGTTCGCATCCAAGCTAAAGCGATTACCGTGCCAACAACACGCCACGAAAACAACCAATTGTTTTTACGTATCTTTATCCGTTTGACTCGAACAGACCGGGGTCCCGATAACGCCCCAAATCAGTGATTTGACGCCCTCGCATGGTGCGGTACCGCTCATGCAAGCCGCCACGGAACCAAGCGCGGCATCGAGAGACAAAGCAGCGCATACCCAAGTCACGCGCAACACGGCATCATTGCGCGGTCGCGCCACGCGGCGCATCTTCGGCAGTGGAAAAAGAACATGAAACGCATCGCCCTCTTTCTCGCCACCAACCTGGCGATCATCCTGGTTCTCAGCATCACGCTGCGCCTGCTCGGCTTCGAGGGCTTCCTCGACGAGCAGGGCGTCGATCTCGATCTCAATTCGCTGTTGATCTTCGCGGCGGTGTTCGGTTTCGGCGGCTCGTTCATCTCGCTGGCGATCTCCAAATGGACCGCCAAGCGCATGACCGGCGCGAAGGTGATCGAGCAGCCGGGCAACGAAGTCGAACGCTGGCTGGTCGAGACCGTGCGCCGCCAGGCGCAGCAGGCCGGCATCGGCATGCCCGAGGTGGCCATCTTCGACGCGCCCGAGCCCAACGCCTTCGCCACCGGCATGAACCGCAACAGCGCGCTGGTGGCCGTGAGTACCGGACTGCTGCGCGCGATGAATCCCGACGAGGTGGAGGCGGTGCTCGCGCACGAGGTCTCGCACGTGGCCAACGGCGACATGGTGACGCTGGCGCTGATCCAGGGCGTGGTGAACACCTTCGTGATCTTCCTGTCGCGCGTCATCGGCCATCTGGTCGACCGCGTGGTGTTCAAGACCGAACGCGGCCACGGGCCGGCGTTCTGGATCACGGCCATCATTGCCGAGCTGTTGCTGGGTATTCTCGCCAGCATCATCGTGATGTGGTTCTCGCGCCGGCGTGAATTCAGCGCCGACGCCGGCGGCGCCAGCCTCGCCGGCCGGCAGAAGATGATCTCCGCGCTCGAACGCCTGGCCGGCTCGCGCACCGAGCCGTTGCCCGACAAGATGGCGGCCTTCGGCATCGCCGGCCTGCGCGGCGCCGGCATCAAGCGCTTGTTCATGACCCACCCGCCGCTCGAGGAGCGCATCGCGGCACTCAAGGCGGGGCGTTGATCCGGAGACGGAAGAACAACTTCAGCTTCTCCCGCGCGGCAGCGGCCACCCTGCTGGCCGCTGCGCTTTCCGCCTGCGGCACCAACGAGCCGGACAACCTCGAGCCGCGCCAGAGCGAGAACGAGCGCAGCGCACAGCGCTTCATGGTGTCGTCCGCCCACCCGCTGGCGACCGAGGCGGGCCTGACCGTGCTGCGCGACGGTGGCAACGCCGTAGATGCCGCGGTCGCCGTGCAGATGGTGCTGGGCCTGGTTGAACCGCCCGAAACCGGCATCGGCGGCGGCGGTTTCCTGCTCTACCGCGACGGTGCCAGCGGCCGGCTGAGTTTCTACGATGGACGCGAAACGGCGCCAGCATCCGCAACCCCGGAGCGTTTCACGCTGCTCGGCCAGCCCGCGCCATTGTGGGCCGCCGTGCCCAGCGGGCGCGCGGTGGGTGTGCCCGGCCTGGTCGCGATGCTGGGACTGGCCCACGCCGAGCACGGCCAACACGCCTGGGGCGAGCTGCTTACCCCGGCCATCGAACTGGCCGAGGCGGGCACGGCAATGCCCGAACGTCTGCGCCGTCAGATCGACGAGGATCTGTCGCTGCGCCTGTTCGCGGACACGCGCCGCATGTTCGTCGAGCCGGCCGGGGCCGCCGAGCCGCGCCTGATCAACCCCGACTACGCAGACACGCTGCGCACACTCGCCGCCGATGGACCAGAGGCGTTCTACCGCGGCGGGATCGCGCGCGACATCGTCGCGCGTGCCGCGGCGCGCCCGCTATGGCCGGGCGATCTGACGATGGCAGACTTCTCCGCCTACCGCGCGCTCGAGCGCGAGCCGGTCTGCGGGCGCTATCGCACCTGGACGATCTGCGGCGCACCGCCACCGTCATCCGGCGGCATCGCCGTATTGCAGATTCTGGGCGTGCTGGAACGCTTCCCGCTGGCCGAACTGGGCCCGGATTCGGCCGAGGCCGTGCATCTGATCGCCGAGGCCAGCCGACTGGCCTTTGCCGACCGCTATCGCCATGTGGGCGATCCGGCTTTCGTCGAGGTGCCCGTGGCCGGCCTGCTCGGCCGCAACTACCTGACCGCACGCTCGGCGCTGATCGACGCGCAGCGCGCGATGCGTGTGGCCAAGCCCGGCGAACCCGGCCGGCGCTCGGTCGTGCCGGAAGCCGAGCCGCCGGAAGGCAAGGAGACGGTGGGCACTTCGCACTTCACCGTGGTCGACGCCGAGGGCAACCTAGTCGCGCTGACCAGCTCCAACGAAGCGCCCTTCGGCGCGCGCATGAGCACGCGCGGCTTCCTGCTCAACAACCAGCTCACCGATTTCACCTTCGATCCGGTGCTCGAGGACGGCAGCCCACATCCCAACGCGGTCGCGCCCGGCAAGCGACCACGCAGCTCGATGGCGCCGATGATCGTGTTCAACGCCGATGGCGAGGTGCGTCTGGTAATCGGTTCGCGCGGCGGCGCGCGCATCATCGGCTATGTCGTCAAGGCGCTGATCGGGGTGCTGGACTGGAATCTCGACGTGCAGGAGGCCATCGCCCTGCCCAACTTCGGCCATCGCGGCGAAGTACTCGAACTGGAGCGCGGCACGCTGCTCGAAGCGCACCGCTCGGCGCTCGCAGCCATGGGCCACGATGTTAGGCTGGTGCGCATGACGAGTGGCCTGCATGGCGTCGAGCGCATCGACGGGCATTGGCGCGGCGGCGCCGACCCGCGACTCGACGGAATCGCCAAGGGAGAATGAAAGCGATGGACATATCCAGCGAGACCCTGCCCCTGCCACCGTGGCGCACCAACCCTCAAGGGCAGCCCCGTCGCATCGGCGTGGAACTGGAAATGAGCGGACTCACGCTCGACGCGCTCGCACGCGTCGCGGCCGATTACCTCGGCACCGAAATCTCCGACAAGGGGCGGTACGAACGCACGCTGCGCGGCGATGCGGCCGGCGACTGGACGGTGGAACTCGACTTCCATCTGCTCAAGAACATGGGTCAGGAAGAGCGCGCTCCGGGCGACCTGATGCAGTCGGCCGAGGACATGCTCGCCTGGGTCGCAGAATCACTGGTGCCACTGGAGATCGTCAGCCCGCCGCTGCCGATGGAGCGCCTGGGCGAGGTCGAAGGTCTGATCGCCTGCCTGCGTGATGCCGGCGCCAAGGGCACGGGAGACCATCCGGTCAACGCCTTCGGCATGCAGTTCAACCCCGAAATCCCCAGTGAGGACCCGGCCAGCCTCACCGCCTACCTGCGCGCCTTCCTGTGTCTGTACGACTGGCTGCTGCGGCGTGCCGACATCGATCTCACGCGCCGCATCACCTCCTACATCGACCCTTTTCCGATCAATTACGTACGACTGGTCACCGCCGCAGACTACGCGCCGGACGTCGACGCGCTGATCGACGATTACCTGTACTACAACCCCACGCGCAACCGCGCACTCGACCTGTTGCCGCTGTTCTCCCATCTCGACCCCGAGCGCGTGCGCAGGATCACCGACGACCCGCTGATCAAGCCCCGCCCGACCTTCCACTATCGCCTGCCCGACTGCCGCATCGACCGCCCGGACTGGGGCCTGTATCTGGCCTGGCATGACTGGCTTCAGGTCGAGCGCCTGGCCGCCGATCCCGAGCGCCTGGCCGGCTGCTGCTCGGACTTCCATGACTTCATCTCGCGGCCGGCGATCGAGCGCTGGCTGGGCGACTGGGCCGACGAGGTCGAGGGCCGATGGCTAGACCTGTAATCGCCATCACCGGCCCGCAGCGTGGCGCCTTCGGCCCGCGCACGCTGGTTTCGCTGGCCGTTCGCCTGTATGGCGGCCGCCCCTTGCAGTTGCGTCCCGGCGACGCCGGCCGCGTGCATCGCTTCGACGGCGTCGTCATCACCGGCGGGCACGACGTGAACCCGGTCCTGTACGCCGCCGCACCCGAGGTCGAACCGCGCTACGACGAGGCGCGCGATGAACTCGAAGTGGCCATCATCGACGAAGCGCTGGAGCGCCGCCTGCCCCTGCTCGGCATCTGTCGCGGCGCGCAGCTGCTCAACGTGCGTCTGGGCGGCACGCTGTTCCAGGAGCTGAAGTCGCGCCGCCGCAAGACCTCCAACCGCTGGACCGTACTCCCGCTCAAGACCTTGTGCATCCGCCCCGGCACCGTACTTGCACGCGTGATGGGCGAAGGCACGGCGCGCATCAACAGCCTGCACAACCAGGCCATCGACCTGTGCGGACAGGGTCTGCAGGTCTCGGGCACCGATCTCGACGAGCTTCCCCAGGCGATCGAGGAGCCCGACCACGGACCGCTGCTGCTCGGCGTGCAGTGGCACCCGGAATTCCTGATCTTCATGAAACGACAGCGAGCGCTGTTCCGCGCGCTGGTCGAATCGGCGCGCGAGACGATGCAGCAGACCTGATCGGCATGCGTAGTCAGCGCGCCAGCCCCACGCACACGATCCCCGCCGTAATCACCGTCACCGCCGCCAGCCGCGTGCGCCAGTGGGCACGCTCGTTGAAGGCGAAGATGCCCAGCAGCGTGGCCAGTACCAGGCCGGCGTTGGTGAAGGTCACGACATAGGCCGCGGGCAGGTACTGCATGGCATGGATCACCAGCGCATAGGAAGTGCCGACAAACACGCCACCGGCGGCGACGAAACGCCAGCGCGGACGCACCGCCGGCACGATGCTGCCGGATTCGCGCAGATTGGCAAGGCTGAGCGCGGTGAGGCTGAACAGGAAGCAGGCCGACACCATGCCGAGCTGACTGCCGAAAGTCGGCAGGTAGGCCACCGCGACCTTGTCCGACAGCGAATAGATGCTGGTACACAAGGCTGCCAACGCGGCCCACGGCAGCGCGCGCCGTGGTTCGCCCTCGCGCGCGGTGAAGCCCAGCCACACCAGGCCGGCCACCGACACGAGGATGCCGGCCCAGCCCAGCGTCGACAGCGTCTCGTCGAAGAAGATCACCGACCAGAGCGCGATGAGCAACGGCGAACTGCGCGCGATCGGGTAGACCAGCGCCACCGGTGCGCGACGGTAGGCGCCGCGCAGACCGGTGAAGTACAAGGCGTTGGCAACGCCGGTGACGACCATCGCGACCACCAGCGTGGCGCTCCACTGCGCGTCCTGCGCCAGCCGCCACAGCGACCACGGCCCCAGCAGCACCAGATGGCCGGCCACGCCCCACCACAGGAAGTTGCTGCGCGGGTCGGTATGGCGCGCAAGCAGATTCCACGACACATGCATCAGCACGGAAAGCCCGATGGCGGCGAGGGCGATGTACATGGGTCAGACCATGGAAGCGTTAAATGTCATTGCGCAGCGCGCAGCGACGAAGCAATTCCGCCCGGCCCGTCCGTAGGAGATTGCTTCGCTGCGCGCGCAATGACCGGCTCGGATCCGGTCACGGACGCGTGTGCGCCAGCGCGGCGTGGCGACGCGCTGATCGACTTGCTCACGCGTCGCCAGCGTCAGCCAGCTCGCCGTCATTGTGGATCAATTCCAGCGCCGGGTGCTCAGGCCGCGGCAGGGCGCGGTTGCGAGCGATGCGGGCGCGGATGTCGGCCGGCGTCTCGCGGCCGCGCGCGATCAGTCGCTCGGCCAACACCTCGTCGGCAACCTCGACCAGCACCGGGCACAGCGTCGGATAGCGCTGCGCGGCGACATCCAGATAGGCCCGTGAGCCATTGACGACCACGTTCAGCCCGGCCACCAGCCAGGCGTCGATCTCGATGCCGATCCCGTACTCCAGGCCGTTGGCCCGCCAATGCATCGCGAAAAGACCCGAATCGAGCATGCGCGCGAAGTCGGACCGAGATACCGCCACGTGCTGCTCGTCGCCAGCATCGGCCTCGCGCGTGATGTAGCGGCGGGCAAAGCGCACCGGGGCGCCGCCGATGCGCCTGCGGGCGTAGCAGATCAGGCTGTCCTTACCGGCGCCGGAAGGGCCGATCAGGTAGAACAACCGGCCGGGTGAGGGAAGATTCGCATACATGGCGCCAAGCCTACCGGAGCGATGCTTCGCAACCATGACATCGCGTGCGACCACATCACACAGTCGTCCACCTGCACGCGAACATGCCGGAACGCCCTGCGGACAGTCCAGCATGAAGCTTTCGTGACAGCGGGCCGACCAATCGGCGCAATGCTCGACCGGCCGACGCCGCGCATCTTCAAAGACAGCGCGCAATCCCGCCCAGCGAGACGCACCACCCGCCGGGCTTCTGTCACAGCGACCGTCACGCGCTTGCAAACCCGTCTGCACAGAATGCACCTGTCGAAAGGCAGCGACGAGCCCACACGGGCCGCGCACCACAGGAGGCAATGATGCTCGAGATTCAAGGTCTGACGAAGCGCTTCGGCAAGGCCACCGCCGTGCGCGATGTGAACATCACCATCCCGGCGGGCCAGATGGTCGGCGTGATCGGCCGTTCCGGCGCGGGCAAGTCCACGCTACTGCGCATGCTCAACCGGCTGGAAGACTCCAGCGAGGGCGAGATTCGCTTCGGCGGGCGCAACGTCAGCGCCCTGCGCGGCCGCGAGCTGCTGGCCTGGCGCGGACGATGCGCAATGATCTTCCAGCAGTTCAATCTGGTGCCGCGTCTGGACGTGCTCACCAACGTGCTGCTCGGCCGCATCTCGAACCACGGCGCGTTTTCCTCGATGTTCAAACGCTTCACCGACGCCGAACGCGCAATGGCCGTGCTCGCACTCGAACGCCTGGATCTCGCCGACCACGCCCTGCAGCGGGCCGACACGCTCTCCGGCGGCCAGCAGCAGCGCGTGGCGATCGCCCGCGCCATGATGCAGCAGCCCGAACTGCTGCTCGCCGACGAGCCCATCGCCTCGCTCGACCCGCGCAGCGCCGCGATGGTGATGGACGCCCTGCGCCGCATCAACCGCGAAGACGGCATCACCGTGCTGTGCAACCTGCACACGCTCGACACCGCCCGCCAGTACTGCGACCGCATCGTGGCCATGTTCCACGGCGAGGTCGTGTTCGACGACGTGCCCGCCGCACTCACCCAGGACGTCGTGCGCCGCATCTATGGCGTGAAGCACGACGAGGCGCTCGACGAGGAACTGACCTCGAACAGTGGCTGGATTCGTCCGGGCGCACTGCAGCCGGCGTTCTCCTGAATTGACTCCCGCTTCCCAACGCAACTACCTCAAGGACCCCACCATGCAATCGTTCAATCGTCTTCTCTCGCCGCTCGTCTTCGCCCTGACCGCCACCGCCATCGCCGCGCCGGCCGCCGCCGACTGGCGCAAGGACTATCCGGTGGTCACGATGGCCTCCGTCACCACCGAGACGCAGGGCGCCACGCTGGCCCGCTACGAGCCGCTGGCCGAGTACATGAAGGAAAAGCTCGGCGTCGACATGAAGGTGCAGACCGCCAGCGACTACGCCGGCGTGGTGCAGGCGCTCACGGCCGGTCACATCCAGCTCGCGCGGCTGGGCGCCTCGGCCTATTCGTCGGGCTGGATTGACAGCGATGGCGGCATCGAGCCGATCGCGGTCAACGCCGAACTCGACGGCCAGCTCGGCTACCACTCGGTGCTGATCGTACGCAGCGACAGCCCCTACCAGAAGCTCGAGGATCTCGAAGGCAAGACCCTGGCCTGGGCCGATCCGAACTCGACCTCCGGCTACCTCGTGCCGATGGTCAGCCTCAAGGAAGCGGGCATCGACCCGAAGCGCTTCTTCGGCAAGACGGTGTTCTCCGGTGGCCACGAGCAAAGCGTCATCGGGGTGCTCAACGGCACGCTCGATTCGGCCTTCACCTGGACTTCCAAGGGCGACAACGCCGGCCAGCTGCGCATGATGATGGACCGCGACATGCTCAAGCGCGAGGACATCCGCGTGGTGTGGGAGTCGCCGCTGATCCCCAACCCGCTGTATGCCGTGCCGGGCGACCTTCCGGAAGACATGAAGCGTGATCTGCAGCAGTTCTTCCTCGACATGCAGGAGGAGCGCCCGGAGCTGGCCGAGGCCGCCGCCCAGGGTCGCACCTCGGGCTTCGTCAAGGCCGAGCACTCGATGTACGCGCCGGTCGTCGGCGCCGTGCAGGAACTTCGCGCGGCCCGCCGCGAGCGTTGATCCACCGCCATCGACCAGCGCCGTGGCGGGTCCGCCCGTCACGGCGCAAACACGCCATGAGCGACGCTTCCATGACCCGAGATTCGACCGCCCTGCCGCTGTTCGAGCGCCAGTACGCTGAACAGCGCAGCCGCAGACGGCGCACCAACGCCCTGGGCGCGGCGATCTTCGTCGCCTGTCTCGCCACGGCGATGGTCGTCGGCGAGTTCGACCTGGTACGCGTGGCCGAAGGCCTGCCGCGCATCTTCGAGTACATCGGGAAAGTCCTGCCTCAGTTGCGCGCAGAGTCCTTCGGCGCGGACATGGCCTACTGGTTCTACGGTCTGCCCGACTGGCTCGCACTGCTGTGGGAAACGGTGCTGATGGCCTACACCGCGACCCTGCTCGGCACACTCGGCGCGCTGGCGTTGTGCTTCCTCGCAGCGAACAACCTCGCCCCGGGGCGCAAGACGTATTTCCTCACGCGCCGCACGCTGGAGTTCGCTCGCACGATTCCCGACATCGTCTATGCACTGATCTTCGTCTTCGCCTTCGGTCTGGGGCCGCTGGCCGGAATCCTGGCCATCGCCATCCATTCGATGGGGGCGTCCGGGAAGCTCTTCGCCGAAGCGGCCGAGAACATCGACATGAAGCCGGTCGACGGCCTGCGCGGCGTCGGCGCCAACTGGCTGCAGACCATGCGCTACGCCGTGCTGCCGCAAGTGCTGCCCAACTTCGCCAGTTACACGCTGTGGCGTTTCGAACTGAATGTGCGCACCGCTGCGGTGATGGGTTTCGTCGGCGCGGGCGGCATCGGGCAGGAGCTGATCACCGCCATCCGCATGCTCTATTACGAAGACGTCAGCGCGCTGGTGCTGCTCATCGTGATCACCGTGATGTGTATCGACCTGCTGTGCGAGAAGGTTCGCCACGGCTTCATCGGCAAGGAGAACCTCGCATGAGCCTAAGCCTCGCAGACCTCACGCCCGAGCGCATCGCCGCCGTGCGCCAGCGCGCACCGGCCGTGTTCGCGCCCGACCCGCGTCGGCAGATGCTTACCTGCGGCGGCTGGCTGGCGATGATCCTGCTCACCGCCTACTGTCTGGTGCATTTTGATTTCTCGCCGATGCGCTTCTGGAACGGCCTGAGCGAACTCGGCGTCATCCTGCGTCACATGTTTCCGCCGCAAAGCGGCGGCGCCTTCATGGAGTTCGTCGGCGCCATCGGCGAAACGCTGGCAATGGCCTTCCTCGGCACGCTGTTTGCGGCGCTGATGGCGGTGCCGGTGTCCTTTCTGGGGTCGAAGAACGTCTTCCGCTTCTCACTGGGGCGCTTCTTCGTGCGGCGCGGCATGGACTTCCTGCGCGGGGTCGATCAGCTCATCTGGGCGCTGATTTTCGTGCGCGCCGTCGGCCTCGGCCCGCTCGCCGGCATCTTCGCGATCATGATTTCCGACACCGGCACGCTCGCCAAGCTGTTCTCCGAGTCGGTCGAGAACGCCGACCGCAAACCGGTCGAAGGCGTGCGCGCCTCGGGCGGCAGCGCGATACAGACCATTCGCTTCGGCCTGCTGCCGCAGGTGCTGCCGATGTTTCTGTCGTCGGCGCTGTACATGTTCGAGTCCAACGTGCGCAGCGCGACCATTCTCGGCATCGTCGGTGCAGGGGGCATCGGCTACCAGCTCTCGGAGCGCATCCGCGGCCATCGCTGGGAAGAAGCCTGCCTGATCCTGCTGATGATTCTGGTAACGGTGGCGCTGGTCGATGTGGTGTCCAAGACGCTTCGCCAGCGCCTGATCGGCAAGGGGCGGCATTGAGCGCGCCTGCGGGTTCTCTTAGAGGTCTCGTAGGGTGGGTAAGCCCAGCGCACCCGCCAGGCGGCCGCCGTCACATGCGCTGCACTTGTGTGACCTACCAGACCAATGAAATCCACGGCCCCTCAGAACTCGAATACGAACTGCACGCGCTGGCCAGCAAAGCTCGCGACGGAGTATTCGATGGGGTGGCCGGCGGGGTCAACGTTGACGCTCTCGCTCACCAGCACCGGCTGCGAGCGCGCCTGCTGCAGCAAACGCCCCTCGTCGCCGAGCGGCAATCGGGTGGTGATGCGGGTGGATTCACGCGTGTAATCCTTGATGCCGATGCGGAACAGCGCGCGGGTGATCGAGCCGGCTTCCTCATAGGCGTCGATGATTCCTTCGCACAGCGTTTTCGGAAACCAGTGCCGGCTCACGCTCAGCGGCGTGGCGTCGGCTTCGCGCAACAGCTCGATCAACAGCAGACGTTCGCCCGGCTTGACGCCCAGCGCGCGCGCCGCGTCACGGTCGGCCGGCACTTCCAGCGCGCGCAACAGCTTGCCGCCGGGCTGGCGGTTGGTGATGGCGATGTTCTCGGAAAAGCGCGTGCGCTTGCCGACCTGGTAATCAACCACGTCTTCCTGCACGAAGGTGCCGCGCCCCTGTTCGACGCGCACCAGCCCGGAGTCCTCCAGCGCGCTCATTGCGCGACGCAGGGTGTGGCGATTGACGCCGAAGCGGGTGGCCAACTCGGCCTCAATCGGCAGACGGTCGCCGGGTTTCCAGCCACCGCCGCGAATCTCGCCGGCCAGCGTCTGTTCGATCTGGCGCCACAGCGCAACACCGCTTGCACGTTCCATGTCGGGAACCTCCACCAATGACCCCCATGATCCGTCTTGTGGGCACGGATCGCATCATGCACCATTCCATCACAATTCGTCTACACCTTTAGATAACCATACCGATGACTGAACAAACCACCTCCCCCACCGACCGCGGCGCTCGCCAGCGCTGGATGTCGGCGCTGGCCCGGGCACCGCGCGAGCGTCTCGAAACCGCGTGGGCCGCGTTTGCCGAAGCCGGGCGCTTCACCCACCTGCGTCCGCCCGAAACCGGGCTGGTGATGACGCGCGGTCGCGCCGGCGGCAGCGGTCAGCGCTTCAACCTCGGCGAGATCACGGTCACGCGCGCCGCGGTGAAGCTCGCCGACGGCAGCGTGGGCC
>JACESY010000042.1 GCA_013911595.1 Azoarcus sp. | reverse complement strand
ATTCAGGAGATGCTGCTCACCCGTACGTCCGAGCGTCAGGGGCGCGTGATCGACCATGATTCGGCCGCCTCGATGGAAAAGAAGAAGCAGGAGGGGTATTTCTAAGATGGCCCATGTTTCCGACCTGATCGCGACCGACATCGAGCTGTACCTTGAAAAGCACGAGAACAAGAGCCTGCTGCGCTTCATCACCTGCGGCAGCGTCGACGACGGCAAGAGCACGCTGATCGGGCGATTGCTGTTCGAGTCCAAGATGCTGTTCGAGGATCAGCTCGCCGCGGTCGAAGCCGATTCGAAAAAGTGGGGCACGCAGGGCGACGCCATCGATTTCGCGCTGCTGGTCGACGGGCTCGCCGCCGAGCGCGAGCAGGGCATCACCATCGATGTGGCCTATCGCTTCTTCTCGACCGATACGCGCAAGTTCATCGTCGCCGACACGCCCGGCCACGAGCAGTACACGCGCAACATGGTCACCGGCGCGTCGACCGCAGACGCGGCCGTGCTGATGGTCGACGCACGCCGCGGCGTGCTCACGCAGACCCGGCGCCACAGCTATCTGGTGCATCTGCTCGGCATCCGCCACGTGGTGGTCGCGATCAACAAGATGGACCTGGTTGGCTACGACGAGCAGGTGTTCGCACGCATCGTCGATGACTACCGGGCCTTCGCCGCGCAACTGGGTCTACAGGGCGTTAGCTTCATCCCGATGTCGGCCCTGGCGGGCGACAACATCGTCGAGCCCTCGGCGGCCATGCCGTGGTATCGCGGCACCACGCTGATGGGCTGGCTGGAGACCGTGGAGGTCGACGACGAGCGCATGCAGTGCGCGCCGCTGCGCATGCCGGTGCAGTGGGTCAATCGCCCGAACCTGGATTTCCGCGGTTTCGCCGGCACGCTCGCCGGCGGAATCGTGCGCGCGGGTGATCGCGTGCGCGTCCAGCCCTCGGGGCGCGAGAGCACGGTGACGCGTATCGTCACGCGTGATGGCGATCTCGGGCAGGCCGTGGCCGGCCAGTCGGTGACGCTGACGCTCGCCGACGAGATCGACGTCTCGCGTGGCGACATGCTCTCGGCGGCGGATGCGCCGGCCGAGGTGGCCGACCAGTTCGAATGCACGCTGGTGTGGATGGCCGATGAGCCGATGTTGCCCGGACGACCGTATCTGCTCAAGATCGGCACGCGTGCGGTCACCGCAACGGTCACCGCGATCAAGCATCAGATCAACGTCAACACGCTGGAACACAATGCGGCGCGCACGCTGGAACTCAACGGCATCGCCGAATGCAATCTGAGCCTCGACCGGCCGGTGGCCTTCGACCCCTACGAAGCCAATCGGGACACCGGTGGCTTCATCCTCATCGACCGCCTGTCCAATCACACCGTGGGTGCCGGCATGCTGCGCTTCGCGCTGCGCCGCGCGCACAACATCCACATGCAGCATGTCGACGTCGACAAGGCCGCACGTGCCGCGATGAAGGCGCACAAGCCCTGCGTGCTGTGGTTCACCGGCCTGTCGGGCGCGGGCAAGTCGACCATTGCCAACCTCGTAGAGAAGCGGCTGCATGCGCGCGGCTGCCACACTTACCTGCTCGACGGTGACAACGTGCGTCACGGGCTCAATCGCGATCTGGGCTTCACCGACGCGGACCGCGTCGAGAATATCCGCCGCGTCGCCGAGGTGGCGCGCCTGATGACCGATGCCGGCCTGATCGTGATCACCGCCTTCATCTCGCCGTTCCGCGCCGAGCGGCGTCTGGCGCGTGCGCGCGTCGAAGAGAGCGAGTTTTTCGAGGTCTTCGTCGACACGCCGCTACACGTTGCGGAAGAGCGTGACCCCAAGGGCTTGTATGGTAAGGCGCGGCGCGGCGAACTGAAGAACTTCACCGGCGTCGATTCGCCCTACGAGGCCCCCGAAGCGCCCGAGCTGCGCATCGATACGACAGCGATCAGCGAGGACGAAGCGGCCGGGCGTGTGCTCGCGCTGCTGGTCGAACGTGGCGTGATCGGGGGCTGAGGCCTTACTTGCTCTTGATCATCGTGCCCACGCCGTGGTCGGTGAGGATCTCGAGCAGCAGGCAGTGCTCGACGCGTCCGTCGATGACGTGCACCGACTTGACGCCGCTGCGTGCCGCATCCAGCGCCGAGCCGATCTTGGGCAGCATCCCGCCCGAGAGCGTGCCGTTGTCTACCAGTTCATCGATTTCGCGCGGGGTGAGCCCCGTGAGCAGCTTGCCGTTCTCGTCGAGCACGCCCGGCGTGTTGGTCAGCAGCACGAGTTTTTCGGCATGCAGGATCTCGGCGAGCTTGCCGGCCACCACGTCGGCATTGATGTTGTAGGTCTCGCCGCCTTCGCCCACGCCGATCGGCGCGATCACTGGAATGAAGTCACCCTTGTCGAGAAACGAGATCAGGCTGGGGTCGATGCCGGTGATCTGTCCCACCTGACCGACGTCGATGACGTCACCCGGCGGCGCATCCTTCTTCTGCATCAGCAACTTTTTGGCGCGGATGAAGCCGGCGTCCTTGCCGGTCAGACCCACCGCCTTGCCACCGTGCTGGTTGATCAGATTGACGATTTCCTTGTTGACCTGGCCGCCCAGCACCATCTCGACCAGCTCCATGGTCTCGGCGTCGGTCACGCGCATGCCCTGGATGAACTCACCCTTCTTGCCGACGCGCGCGAGCAGACTCTCGATCTGCGGGCCGCCGCCGTGCACGATCACCGGATTCATGCCGACGAGCTTGAGCAGCACCACGTCGCGCGCGAAACAATCCTTCAGTTGCGGGTCGGTCATCGCGTTACCGCCGTACTTGATGACGATGGTCTTGTCGAAGAAGCGCTGGATGTAGGGCAGGGCTTCGGCGAGGATCTCGGCCTTCAGGGCGGGGGCGACCTGACGGGTGGCTTTTTCGGTCATCGATGGCTTCCTTTTCGGGATCGCGCCGATTGTAGGCGATTCGCCCTCCCGCGGTCGATGCGCCAACGCACGCTGTCGTGCGACTGAAAGAATACTGCGCGACAATGACCGGCCGGCCGGCGGCGACCGGCGACATCAGCGAATGGAGCACGAATGCGGATTGCGGTTTTCGGTACGGGGTACGTCGGCCTGGTCACCGGTGCGTGTCTGGCCGACGTCGGCCATCAGGTGATGTGTGTCGACGTCGACGCGGCCAAGATCGAGGGCCTGCAACGCGGCAGGATCCCGATCTACGAACCCGGGCTAGAGCCCGTCGTGCGGCGCAATCACGCCGATGGACGGCTCGCCTTCACCACCGATGCGGAGCGCGCCGTGGCCTTCGGCGAGCTGCAGTTCATCGCGGTAGGCACGCCGCCGGACGAGGATGGTTCGGCCGATCTGCAGTATGTGCTTGCGGTGGCGCGCACCATCGGTCGTCACATGGACGCCTACAAGATCGTCGTCGACAAGTCGACCGTGCCGGTGGGCACCGCCGAGCGCGTGGGCGAGGCGATTGCCGGCGAGTTGGCCACGCGCGACGTGAACATCGATTTCGACGTGTGCTCCAACCCCGAATTCCTTAAGGAAGGCGCGGCCATCGAGGACTTCACCAAGAGTCCGCGCATCGTCGTCGGCACTGATTCCGAGCGCGTGCGCGCGGCCATGCGCGAGTGTTACGCGCCCTACAGCCGCAACCACGACAAGATCCTGTTCATGGACGTGCGCGCGGCCGAGCTGACCAAGTACGCGGCCAACGCGATGCTTGCGACCAAGATCAGTTTCATGAACGAGATCGCCAACCTGGCCGAACGCCTCGGCGCCGACATCGAGCAGGTGCGTCTGGGCATCGGTTCCGACCCGCGCATCGGCTATCACTTCATCTATCCGGGTTGCGGCTACGGCGGTTCGTGCTTTCCCAAGGACGTGCAGGCGCTCGCGCGCACCGCGCGCGAGGTCGGCTACGAGGCCGAACTGCTTGACGCGGTCGAGTCCGTCAATCACCGCCAGAAGCGCGTGCTCTTCGACAAGCTCGTGCAGGTCTTCGACGGCGACCTGGCCGGACGCACGATCGCGTTGTGGGGCCTGGCCTTCAAGCCCGATACCGACGACATGCGCGAGGCGCCCAGCCGGGTGCTGATGGAGGCGCTGTGGGCGGCCGGTGCGCGTGTGCGCGCCTTCGACCCGCAGGCGATGGACGAGACCGCGCGCATCTACGGCGTGCGTGACGACCTGGAGCTGATGTCCGAGCGCTATGCGGCGGTCGACGGTGCCGATGCGCTCGTCATCTGTACCGAATGGAAACCGTTCCGTGCCGCGGACTTCGCGCGTTTGCGCGCCCTGCTGGTGCGGCCTGTGGTCGTCGATGGCCGCAACCTGTACGAGCCGCGCACGATGCGCGAAGCAGGCCTGATGTATTACGCGGTGGGGCGCGGCGAGTCGCTCGCGGGGCGCTGAGGCCTCAGCGTGTGCGCCGCGCGCCCAGTTCGGGCAGGCGCAGGATGGCGTCGCGGTTCGACCACGAGAAGGCCAGCGCCGCTGCCTCCTCGTGCGGCAGCCACTGCTGGGCGACATGTTCGCCCGCGGCGAGCCTCACCTCGACCGCCTCCGGGATACACACGCTGAACACATGCTCGGTGTTGTGCGTGATGTCCGGCGCATACATCGGTCGCCACGAGCCGCGGATACGGAAACGGTTGGTGTGGCGCCAGTCGTGAAAATCGGATGTATCGAGCACCAGACCCGTCTCTTCGGCGACCTCGCGTACGGCCGCGGCGAGCGGCGTCTCGCCCACTTCAAGACTGCCTGTGATCGATTGCCAGTGTTCCGCCGGCCGTGCGCGCTCGATGAGCAGCACCTGCAGGTCGGGCGTGTGGATCACGACGAGGACGGAAACGGGAATACGGTAGGGTCCGGGCGCTGTGCTCATGTGTGCTTGGGGTCGGATATCGGGTCGGTGACGAGCAGCCACAGCGGCGGAGCGTCGGCACCCAGGTCGTCGGCGCGTTCGGAGAGGATGTCGAGCAGCGTGGTGCCGGGCTCGCGCGTGGCGTCCAGGTGCTCGAACACGAACATGCGCGCGGACGCGTCGGGTAGCCAGCCCAGATCGGCCAGGCAGTCGGCGAGCGCATCCCAGTTGTGCCCGAACCAGGCCGGAAAGGCGAGTGTGGCCGCGATGCGCTCGAGCAGATCGGCCTTGTCGCGACAGTCGGCCAGTTCGATGCAGCGCACGTCGACGCCACCCGCCTGCGCCTGTGCGATCAGCGTGTCGATGCGATTACTCTCGCAGCGATACAGGCCGTCGTTGGAGAGCTCCAACAGGTTCTCCGGCGCGTACGGGGGGGTCATCGCGGTGCCTCGATGCGCCGGAAGCTACGGTAGTGATCGGCCGTGTAGTAGAACACTTCGGGCGGGTCGCCGCCGGTGACGATGCGCCGTGCACCGCGATCCGGTGCGCCGGGAGTGGGCACCGTGTACTCGCGGTAGTGGCCGCGCGGCTGCTCGGGCAGCAGGCCCTCGCGGTTGTGAAAGGTCGAGCCGTCCTTGCGGTACAGGAAAGGGCCGCCGCGCAGGATCAGTCCCAGCGTCTCGATGGCCTCTGCGGGGAGTTCGGCGCGCGCGACGACATCGCTTGTGCGCTCGTCCGGGCCGCCCCTGCGCTCGGGCAGCAGCGCCGTGAGCAAGGCCGCGCACAGCAGCAGGAGGAACAGCAGGCGGTAGACGAGGCGGGTACTCACGCCGGCGGTGCGCCCGGTTTGCTCTTGGACGCGTCGGTCGCGGCCTGCGCGGCATGCGGCTGCATGCCGTACTTGCGCTCCAACCCGGCCATGAAGTTGGTCATCGCGTCGAGCTTGGGATTGGATGGATCGAGCTTGCGCGAACGCGCGATCAGCACGCGCGCCTCGCCGGCCATGCGTTCGCTCCAGCCGTTGTGCTCGATATGGCGCAGCAGGGCCAGCGCGGCGTTGAACAACACGCTCGGATTGCCCGGCATCTGGCGTACGGCACCCAGCATCTCGGCCACTGCGCCATCGTAGTCGCCGGCCTGGGCGAGCTTGGCGCCGGCGGAGACGTAGCCGCGCACTTCGGCATGCAGGCGTTCCTCGACCTGTTCGGACAGATCCTTGCGGCCGTGTTCGTCGAGCAGCGCGCGGGTCTGGTGGATGGTGGTCTCGTCGGGAGCCTTGCGCAGGATCTCGCCGACCAGCGCGCCCCCCTCGTCGTCCAGGCCGGCCGCCAGGCATTCGCGCACGATGTCGTGTTTGAGTTCCAGCGGCAGATCATCGGAGTCGAGCGCCGCGCGTGCCGCGGCCTGCGCAGCACTGCGCGCCGCCTCGCCATCGCGTGCATGACGGGCGATCATCGCCTTGCCGAGCGCGGCACAGGCCTTGGCCGCGGGCAGGGCGCCCATGCTCTTTTCCAGGTCGGCGACCGTGGCGCGTGCGTTGTCGGCGTCATTCTGCAGAATCTGCACGCGCGCGAGTGCGACGTGATCGGCCGGGTCGCGGAACTCGGAGCGCTTGCCCAGTTGCACGACCTGCTGCAGCGCCTGCTCGGCGCGCTCGAGCTCGCCGATGCTGGTGGCGAGCTTGCCGAAGCGTCGCAGGCGGCCCAGGCGCCGAGGCGAGCGTCGCAGCGCGTCGTTCAGTGCCTCGGCCGCGCGCGGCGCGTGGCCGGCCAGTTCGCGGCACAGCGCGAGCAGATCGTAGGCGTCGAGATAATGTTCGCTTTCTTCGACCAGGTCTTCGAGGATGGGCTCGGCCTCGTCGTAACGTTCGGCGGCGATGAGTACGCGCGCACGCCCGAGCTTGGCCCAAGGCGCGCCGGTGGCTTCGACGACCTCGGCGTAGAGGTGGTCGGCCTCGTCGAGCTGGCCCTGTTCAAGGGCGATCTCGCCGCGCAGACGCATGAAGTCGATGCGCCACTGCGGATGACGCAGTTCGGCGCGCTCGCAGGCCGCAGCGGCCTCGATCGGCTGGCCGTTCTCCATCAGCCGATACGCCGCGCGGAAGGCCTCGCGCTTGGCCACTGCGCGTTCGACGCGCGCTTGCAGTGTGCCCGGCGTGAGCGGCTTGAGGATGTAGTCGTCGGGGGCAAGCTCGGCCGCGCCAACGACGCGTTCGTAGCTGCGTTCGCTCGAGATCATGATGAACAGCGTGTCGAGCGGGATGATGTGGCGCGATCGCAGATCTTCGAGCAGATGCTGGCCGTCCTGATTGTCGTCGCCGAGATCATGCTCGCACAGGATCAAGTCGAAGCGGCGCGAACGCAGGCGGTTGATCGCGGTGCCGGCCGAGCCGGCGGTGTGCACCTCGCGGATGCCGAACTGGTCCAGCATGCCGCGCAGGTGTGCGCGCATGTTGTGGTTCGCCGCAATGACGAGAACTTCGAGGGCGTCGAGCTGGCTCATGGCGATGACGGGCGCCGGAATGGGGTGGCCCGTGCCGTCTAGCTTACGGCAGGAGCCGTCGGAACAGAAGCCGGGCGCTTGCGCCCGGCGTGTTTCAGTCCTTGGCGACCTCGACCTGGGTCTCGACCTTCTGGCGCAGGCGGATGTGCAGTTCGCGCAACTGGCGCTCGTCGACATCGCTGGGCGCCTCGGTGAGCAAGCACTGGGCGCGCTGGGTCTTGGGGAAGGCGATCACGTCGCGGATGGACTCTGCCCCACTCATCAGCGTGACGATGCGGTCCAGGCCGAAGGCCAGGCCACCGTGCGGCGGCGCGCCATAGCGCAGCGCGTCGAGCAGGAAGCCGAACTTCGTGCGGGCCTCTTCTTCGCTGATGCCCAGCGCGCGGAAGACCTGGCTCTGCATGTCGGCGCGATGGATACGCACCGATCCGCCGCCGATTTCCCAACCGTTGAGCGCGAGGTCGTAGGCCTTGGCCAGGCAGGCGCCCGGATCGGACTCGAGCAGTTCGAAGTGCTCGTCCTTCGGTGCCGTGAACGGATGGTGGCAGGCCGTCCAGCGCTTGTCGTCCTCGTCGTACTCGAACATCGGGAAGTCGACCACCCACACCGGGCACCAGGCCTCGCCGTTGAGAAATCCCTTCTCGTGCCCGAGCTTGACGCGCAGCGCGCCGAGCGCGTCGTTGACCACCTTGGCCTTGTCCGCGCCGAAAAAGATCAGGTCGCCCGACTGCGCGCCGGTGCGCTCGAGGATGGTTGCCAGCGCGCGCTCGTGCAGGTTCTTGACGATGGGCGACTGCAGGCCTTCCTCGTTGAGTTTGGAGGCGTCATTGACCTTGATGTAGGCCAGTCCGCGTGCGCCGTAGATGCCGACGAACTTGGTGTACTCGTCGATCTCGCCGCGGGTCAGCTCGCCGCCGCCGGGCACGCGTAGCGCTGCAACGCGCCCGCCGCTGGTGGCCGGGCCGGAGAAGACCTTGAAGGCGACGTCTTCGACCGCGTCGGTGACGTCGACCAGTTCCAGCGTCACGCGCAGGTCGGGCTTGTCCGAGCCGTAGCGGCGCATCGCCTCGGCGTAGGTCAGGCGCGGGAAGGGCGAGGGCAGCTCGACATTCATCGCGTCCTGGAATACGTAACGGATCAGTTCTTCGATGACGGCGGTGATCTCGGCCTCGTTCATGAACGAGGTCTCGATATCGACCTGGGTGAATTCGGGCTGGCGGTCGGCGCGCAGGTCCTCGTCACGGAAGCATTTGGTGATCTGGTAGTAGCGGTCGAAGCCGGCGACCATCAGCAATTGCTTGAACAGCTGCGGCGACTGCGGCAGCGCGAAGAACTGCCCCGGATGCACGCGCGAGGGCACGAGGTAGTCGCGCGCACCCTCGGGCGTGCTCTTGGTGAGCATCGGCGTTTCGACGTCGACGAAACCGTGATCGTCGAGGAAGCGACGGAAGGCGCGTGCCACGCGATAGCGCAGCATCAGGTTCTCCTGCATCTGCGGGCGGCGCAGGTCGACCACACGGTGGGTCAGGCGCACCGTCTCGGACAGGTTGTCGTCGTCGAGCTGGAACGGCGGCGTGACCGCGGCGTTGAGCACCTCAATGTCGTGGCACAACACTTCGATCTCGCCCGAGGTCAGGGCGGCGTTCTCGGTGCCGGCAGGGCGGCGGCGCACCAGGCCTTCGATGCGCAACACGTACTCGCTGCGTACCGATTCGGCGATCGCGAACATGTCCGCGCGGTCCGGGTCGCACACCACCTGCACCAGACCTTCACGGTCGCGCAGGTCGATGAAGATCACCCCGCCGTGATCGCGGCGGCGGTGCACCCAGCCACACAGGGAGACGCTCTGGTCGAGATCGGCAGCCGTGACCTGGCCGCAGTAATGAGTACGCATGTCGTGTTCCGAACGGTTGGGGCCGGCCGCGCATCACTGCATGCGGCCGGGTCGATGATGCGGGAGGTCAGTGGCAGCCGCAGCCGCCCGTACTGCACGCGGAGGGCGCTGAAGAAGACGATTCGCCGCTGCCCGACTCGGCAGGCTTGGCCGCGGGCGCGCTGCCCGAATTCTTGAAGTCGGTCGCGTACCAGCCGCTTCCCTTGAGCTGGAAGCCGGCCGCCGAGACCAGCTTGGTGTAGGTCTCGGCCCCGCATTCGGGGCAAGTGGTGAGCAGCGCGGCCCCCATCTTCTGGAGATGTTCCTTCTGCGCGCCGCACGTCGTGCATCGATATTCGTAGATCGGCATGGCAACCTCTGCAAGCAAGCGGTGGATTTTAGCAGAACAGCGTACTTGCGATGGGGGCAGGATCGCGTCAATTCAAGAGGCCGCTGCCGATCCTCAGAATCCGCCCAGGTAGGCCCGCGTGATGCTCTCGCCCCAGAACAGCGCCAGCACGCCGGCCGCGGCCAGGTAGGGGCCGAACGGAATCGGCACGTTGCGTCCGTGGCGTGCGAGCACGATCAGCGTGATGCCGACCACGGCGCCGACCAGCGACGAAAACAGGATCACCAGCGGCAGCATCTGCCAGCCTAGCCACGCGCCAATGGCCGCGAGCAGCTTGAAGTCGCCGTAACCCATGCCTTCCTTGCCGGTGACGAGCTTGAACAGCCAGAACACGGACCACAGGCTCAGATAACCGGCCATCGCGCCGATGACCGACTCGGACAGCGGCACGAAGGTACCACCGAGGTTCATCAGCAAGCCCAGCCACAGCAGCGGCAGCGTGATCTGGTCGGGCAGCAACTGGGTGTCCACATCGATGAAGGCCAGCGCGATCATCGCCCATACGAAAATCAGTGCCCCGATCAGCGCAAGGCTCGCCCCGAAGTGCACGGCGGCGTAGCCACTGGCCAGACCAGTGAGCAGTTCGACCACCGGGTAGCGACGACCGATCGGGGCGCTGCAGTGTCCGCAACGTCCGCGCAGCACCACATAGCTGACCAGCGGGATGTTCTCGAACGCGCCGATGCGGTGGCCGCAGTGCGGGCAGGACGAGCGCGGAACCGCGAGATTGTAGGGAGGCGCGGCCGGCGTGGTCTCGCCGCGCAGATCGGCTGCCTGGGCCTGCCACTCGTGTTCCATCATGCGCGGCAGGCGATGGATCACGACGTTCAGGAAGCTGCCGACGAACAGTCCGAGCAGCACGCACAGCGTGACCAGGGCGACGGGGTCTCGGAGGAAGTCGATCATTGGGTCCATGCGCGCCGCGGCCGGAGCCGCGACGCCGGAGAGCGGCTCAGACGACGCCGCCGAGCTTGAAGATGGGCAGATACATCGCGATCACGAGACCGCCGATGATAACGCCGAGGAAGACCATGATGGCCGGCTCGAGCAGTTGCGACAGGCCTGCGACCGCGTCGTCGACTTCCTGTTCGTAGAAGTCGGCGACCTTGCCGAGCATCGCGTCGAGCTCGCCCGACTCCTCGCCGATCGAGACCATCTGCACCACCATCACCGGAAAGACCTCGGCATTCTGCATCGCCACGGTCAGACTGGTGCCGGTGGAGACTTCGGTCTGGATCTGTCGCGTGGCGGTCAGATAGACGTGGTTGCCCGACGCGCCGCCGACCGAATCGAGTGCCTCCACCAGTGGCACGCCGGCGGCGAACATCGTCGACAGCGTGCGCGCCCAACGCGCAACGGTGGCCTTGCGCACGATGTCGCCGATCACCGGCAGCCGCAGCAAGGCCCGGTCGAGCAGGTTCTGTGCGGCGGGCGATCGTTTGTACAGGTACGCCGTGATCATCACGGTGGCCACCATCACGCCCAGGATCACGTACCACCACTGGACGAAGGCGTCGGAAATGGCCAGCACCATCAGCGTCGGCGCGGGCAGGTCGGCGCCGAAGCTCTCGAAGACCTTCTTGAACTCGGGGATGACGAACAGCATCATCACCGCGATCACGAGACCGGCGACGACGACGACAGCTGCCGGATAGAACATCGCCGACTTGATCTTGCTCTTGATCGCGAGGATCTTTTCCTTGTAGGTCGCCAGGCGCTCGAGCAGGTTGTCGAGGATGCCGGCCTGTTCGCCCGCGGCGACCAAGTTGCAGAACAGGCGGTCGAAGTACTGCGGGTGGCGGGAGAAGGCGGCTGCAAGGCTTGAGCCGGTCTCGACGTCGTTGCGGATGTCGTTGAGCAGTCGCGCGAAGCTCGGGTTGGTCGCGCCCTTGATGCCGATGTCGAAGGCCTGCAGCAGTGGCACGCCCGAGCGCATCATGGTCGCGAGCTGGCGGGTAAACAGCGCGATGTCCTTCTCGCCGATGCGCCGTCCGCGAGAGAGCTTCTGCTTCTTGATTTTGGTGACGATGACGCCCTGGCGGCGCATCGTGACATGCACGACGTTCTCACCGCTGGCGCGCAGTTCGCCGCGCACGATCTTCCCGTTCTTGTCCTTGCCTTCCCAGTTGAACAGGTGCTCCCTGGGGCGCAGGGGGGAAGCGCGTCGTGCCGGTGCTGAGGTCGCCATGGAGTCGGGCTGTCCGTTCAGTCGTTGGTGTTCGCGAGCACTTCCTCGAGCGAGGTGATGCCCTGCTTGACCTTGAGCAGGCCCGAGGCGCGCAGGTCGCGTACGCCTTCGTTGCGTGCCTGGTCGGCGATGTCGATCGAGCTACAGTTGGTCATGATCATGCGCGCCATCTCGTCGGAGACCGGCATCACCTGGTAAATGCCGACGCGCCCGCGGTAGCCCGACCCGTTGCAACGCTCGCAGCCGACCGGACCCTGGGGCTGCCAGCTTCCGTCGATGTCCTCGGCCGGGAAGCCGGCCTGCAGCAAAGCTTCGACCGGGATATCCACGGGCTTCTTGCACGAGCACAGCCGGCGTGCCAGCCGTTGAGCCGAGATCAGGACCACCGACGAGGCGATGTTGAACGGTGCCACCCCCATGTTGCGCAGACGCTCGAGCGTCGACGGTGCGTCGTTGGTGTGCAATGTGGACAGCATCAGGTGGCCGGTCTGCGCGGCCTTGATCGCAATCTCGGCCGTCTCAAGGTCACGGATCTCGCCGACCATGATGATGTCCGGATCCTGGCGCAGGAAGGCGCGCAGCGCGGCGGCGAAGGTCAGCCCGGCCTTCTCGTGGATATTGACCTGGTTGATGCCCGAGATGTTGATTTCGGCCGGATCCTCGGCGGTGGAAATGTTGGTGCCCGCCGTGTTGAGGATGTTCAGGCAGGTGTAGAGCGACACCGTCTTGCCCGAACCGGTCGGGCCGGTCACGAGGATCATGCCGTAGGGACGCTTGATCGCGTCCATCAAGGCCTTCTTCTGGTCCGGATCGTAGCCCAGCGCGTCGATGCCGAGCAGCGCCGAGGCCGAGTCCAGAATACGCATCACGATCTTCTCGCCGTGAAGCGTCGGCAGCGACGAGACACGGAAGTCGATGGCCTTGTTCTTCGACAGCACCAGCTTCATACGCCCGTCCTGGGGCAGGCGTTTTTCCGAGATGTCGAGCCGCGAGATCACCTTGATGCGTGCGGCGATCTTTTCCTTGAGCACCAGCGGCGGCTGGGCGACCTCGCGCAGTACACCGTCGGTGCGCACGCGGATGCGGTAGTTCTTTTCGTAGGGCTCGAAGTGGATGTCGGAGGCGCCCTCGTTGATCGCGTCGATCAGGATCTTCTGGATGTAGCGCACGACCGGAGCGTCGTCGACCTCCTGGTTGGCTTCATCCGAGGGCGATTCGCCCGTCCCGACGCTCTCGAGCAGGTCGAGTTCGATGCCCTCGCCGGTGAGTTCGCGCAGGGTTTCCTCGGCCGATTCGGCGAGCTTCTCGACGATCTTGGCCAACTTGGCCGCTTCCGCGACCACGACCTCGACCTGCATTCCGCTCTGGAAGCGGATTTCATCGAGTGCGCGCATGTTCGACGGATCGGCCGCGGCGATCACCAGCCGGTTCTGGCGCTTGGCCAGCGGCACGACCTGGTGTTTGGCGAGCAGCTTGCGATCGACCGCATCCTTGGGCGTGGCCGTGGCGTCGAGCGCCGCGACGTCGAGCAGCGGACAGCCGAATGTATCGGCGGCAAAGCGGGCGATGTCGAGGCTCTTGAGGATGGCGCGCCTGTCCAGCTCCACTATGAAGCCGTTGGGCGTGTTGCCGGCCGCCTCGGTGCAGGCAATGGCATCCGCCTCGGTCACCCGACCCTGCTGGATCAGTGCGCGCGCGAGGCCACTGAGGGGAGTCTGGGGATTGGCTGCCATGAATGCTCGGACTGTGCGGACATCTGATCTTGCCCGCCGCCTGCGGCATTGTAAAGCCCCGCCCCACTATCCCGATTGAATGCCCGCCTCAGAGCAGCTCTCAGCCGTCAATGCCGGACGACTCGGCGGATGCCTCGGGGCGAAAAATGCGGGCCAGTCGCACCATCTTGTCTTCGGCCTGAACGACTTCGATGGCGATGCCGTCGATGCGCACCGACAGGTCCGCCTCGGGAATGTCCTCGAGGTGTTCGAGGATCAGGCCGTTGAGCGTCTTCGGGCCGTCCAGCGAAAAATCCAGCCCAAGGCGACGATTGAGCTCGCGCAGGTTCTGACCACCATCGACCAGCGCCGATCCGTCCGCATTCCAGTCCAGCTTGGCGTGCGCCTCGGGCTGGCTGGTCGTGAACTTGCCGATGATCTCCTCGATAATGTCGTCGACGGTGACCAGACCCATCAACTCGCCGTACTCGTCGACCACCAGCGCCATGCGCTGGCGGTTTTCCTGGAAGAACTGCAGTTGGGTGTAGACATGGGTGTCGGCCGGGATGAAGTAGGGCTTGGCGACCATGTCGCGGATGTCCTCGACCGTAAAGCCCGATTCAAGCGCACGCGAGGCGACGCGACGCAAGTGCAATACCCCGACCACGCGCTCGTTGTCGCCTTCGAGGACCGGTAGCCGCGTGTGATAACTCGTCGCGACCTGCTTGCGTATCTCGTCTGCCGGTTGGCGCAGGTCGATGCCTTCGATCATGCCGCGCGGGATCATCACGTCCTCGACCGTGATGTGCTCCAGGTCGAACAGATTGAGCAGCATGTCGCGGTTCTTCTGAGGGATGTACTGGCCCGACTCGAGCACCATCGAGCGCAATTCTTCGATCGACAGGCTGCTGGGCTTGCTCTCGCCGTGCAGTTCCAGGCGCAGCAGCTTGAGGATGGCCGAGACGAACAGGTTGACGAACCACACGGCCGGATAGGACACGCGCAGCAGGAAGGTCAGCGGATAGCTGACGAACAGGGCGAGCCGATCCGCGTAATGCGCGCCGATGACCTTGGGCGTGATCTCCGAGAACACCAGGATGAAGAAGGTCAGCAACACCGTGCCAGCGGCCAGCGCCCAGCTTTCCTCGCCGAACAGGTGGATGGTGATCACGCTGGCCAGCGTCGCCGCGGCAACGTTGACCAGATTGTTGAAGAGCAGGATCACGCCGAGCAGCCGGTCGGTGCGCGCGAGCAGTTCGATGGCTCGCTGCGCGCCGCGATGTCCGGCGCTGGCAAGCGAGCGCAATCGATAGCGATTGGAGGCCATCATGACCGTTTCGGTCATCGACGACATGGCGGAGAGTACGAGCAGAAATGCCAGCGCCGCAAACTGGGCGCCGATGGAGAGGTCTTGCACGGGGGGAAGAGATCCGGGTGTGTTGAGCGTGTTCAGTATTGGGGGGCGGGCGCAGCGCTGTCAACGCGCCGCGGCTCAGCCGCCGCGTGCGAGCAGTACTTCCAGCACGAAGCGGCTGCCCAGATAGGCCAGCAGCAGCGCGATAAAACCGGCCAGCGTCCAGCGCAGCGCGACGCGTCCGCGCCAGCCGCGGGCGCGCCGTCCGATCAGCAATACGGCGAAGAGCAGCCACGAAATGAAGGCGAAGACCGTCTTGTGATCCACGCGGAAGGGCTGGCCGAAAAGCTCCTCGGAGAACAGTACCCCCGAGGCCAGCGTGAGCGTCAGCAGCACGAAGGCGATTCCGATGAGCCGGAAGAGCAGGGTCTCCATCGTCATCAGCGGTGGCAGGGCGGCGATGCTGCGCGAGATGCGCCCGCTGTGCAGTTGGCGCTCGGCCACGGCCATCAGCAGCGCGTGCAGCGCAGCCAGCGTAAACAGGCTGTAGGCGAGCATCGCGATGATGAAGTGGGCGCGAAACGCCGGCGAATCGGCATTGGCCAGCATTTGCTGGCCAGGCAGGGCCAGCGACACCAGAACCGCGACGACGCCGGCCGGCAGGGCCAGCGCGTGCAGGCCGTGCAGCGCGGCGTAGAAGGTTTCGATCCAGTAGAAGCAGATCGCCAGCCACACCATCATCGAGATCGCCGGGCCGAAGCCGAAACGCATCGTGCCGTCGGCGAACATTGCCGAATGCAGGGCCAGCCCGTGAGCGGCAAGCGCGACCAGCAGTATTCCCTGCTCAGGCAGCGAGATGGGGCGCGGAGCGGTGCCGGACGTGCCGCCGCGACGCAGCCAGAGCGCGAGGCCAGCGTAGATCGAGGCGGCGACGAGATGCAGTAGAATATGATCCATTTCGGGCCGAGTTTACTCCATGGCGCTGACGGTCGGCGGACTTTGGCGCCCGCGCCGGGCGCGCCCGTCCGGATCGCGCACGGCCCGCCCCTCGCGGAGTATCGATTCCATGCTGGACAACCTTACTACCCGCCTGACGCGCGTCGTCAAGACCTTGCGCGGCCAGGCCCGTCTGACCGAAGACAACATTCAGGAGGCCTTGCGTGAAGTGCGCATGGCCCTGCTCGAGGCCGACGTATCGCTGCCCGTGGTCAAGGAATTCATCGCGCGAGTGCGCGAGAAGGCCGTCGGCCAGGAAGTTGTCGGGTCGCTCACTCCGGGGCAGGCACTGGTCGGCGTCGTGCACGACGAGTTGACCGCGTTGATGGGCGGCGAGCATGCCGGGCTGAATCTCGCCACGCGTCCGCCCGCCGTTATCCTGATGGCCGGCCTGCAGGGCGCGGGCAAGACCACCACCACCGGCAAACTCGGCAAGCTGCTCACCGAGCGCATGAAGAAGAAGGTGCTGGCGGTCTCGGCCGACGTCTATCGACCGGCGGCGATCGAGCAGCTCAAGACCGTCGCCGAACAGGCCGGAATTGACTTCTTCCCGTCCTCGCCCGAGCAAAAGCCGGTGGACATCGCACGCGCCGCGCTCGATTACGCACGACGCCACTATCACGACGTGTTGCTGCTCGACACCGCCGGCCGGCTGGCGATCGACGAGGCCATGATGGCCGAGATCCAGGCCCTGCACGCGGCGGTCGAGCCGGTCGAGACGCTGTTCGTGGTCGACGCGATGCTCGGTCAGGACGCGGTGAATACCGCGCGTGCCTTCAACGAGGCCCTGCCGCTGACCGGCGTGGTGCTCACCAAGCTCGACGGTGATTCGCGCGGTGGCGCGGCGCTGTCGGTGCGCCACGTCACCGGCAAGCCGCTCAAGTTCGCCGGTGTCGGCGAGAAGCTCACCGGGCTCGAGGAGTTTCACCCGCAGCGCATGGCCAGCCGCATCCTCGGCATGGGCGACATCATGGGCCTGGTCGAGGACGCGCGCCGTGGCGTGGACGAGGGCGAGGCGCGCGCGCTCGCGCAGAAGCTCAAGACCGGCAAGGGCTTCGACCTCGAAGACTTCAAGGCGCAGATCGGGCAGATGCGCAAGATGGGCGGCCTGTCCTCGATGCTCGAAAAGATGCCCGCGCAGTTCGCTGCGGCTGCCGGCCAGTTGCAGGGCGGTGCTCAGGAGAAGTCGATCGGGCGCATCGAGGGCATCATCAATTCGATGACGCCGGCCGAGCGCGCCAAGCCGGAGATCCTCAAGGCCAGCCGCAAGCGTCGCATCGCGGCCGGTGCCGGTGTGTCGGTGCAGGAAGTCAATCGCCTGCTCAAGCAGTTCGAGCAGACGCAGAAGATGATGAAGCAGTTTTCCAAGGGTGGCATGCAGAAGATGATGCGTGGCATGAAGGGCATGATCCCGGGCATGATGCGCTAGGGGTGGCCATGAGCGAGATGTTCACCGCCTTCGGTCGCGCCATCGGCAGTCTGCGTACCCCGGGCATGCTGTGGCACATGATCTGGCCGGCGATCGTCGCGCTGCTGCTGTGGATCATCGGTGCGATCTTCTCGTGGTCGGTGCTGGTCGGCGCCGCGATGGGCTGGATCGAGAGCTGGCCGTTCGCCGGCGAATGGGTGCAGGGTTCGGAGATCGCCGCCGGTACGGCGCTGATCCTGGTCAAGATCGCGCTGGTGCTGGCGATGCTGCCGCTGATCTATCTGACGGCCGCGATGCTGGTGGCGATCTTCGCGTTGCCGATGATGATCGAGCGTGTCGCCCGGGACGAATACACGGATCTGGAGGAGCGGCGCGGCGGCAGCAACCTGGGCAGCATCACGAATACGCTGTGGGCGAGCGTGCTGTTCATCGTCCTCCTCGTCGCCAGCCTGCCGCTGTGGCTGATTCCGGGCGTCGGTCTGCTGGTGTCGCTGGCGCTCACCGCCTGGCTCAACGCGCGCTCGTTTGGCTATGACTCGCTGATGCAGCACGCCGACCGCGACGAGATCGCGACGCTGCCGCGTGCGAGGCGCGAGCCCATGCTGTTGCTCGGCGGCGCCTGCGCGCTGCTCGCCCACGTGCCCTTCGTCAACCTCGTCGCACCGGCCTTCAGCGCGCTGGTGTTCGTGCATTTCATGTTGCAGACCCTGCGCCGCGAGCGCGCCGGCGCGGTGGCCTGATCGGGAGGGTAGATGGCTTTCGGTGCAATCATCATCGGCGACGAAATTCTTTCCGGCCGACGTCAGGACCGTCATCTGGTCAAGCTCATCGAACTGCTCGGTGCGCGCGGCCTGAAGTTGGCCTGGGCGCGCTATGTCGGCGACGACGCGGCGCGTCTGCTGCCGGTGTTGCGCGAGAGCTTTGCCAGCGGCGACATGGTGTTTTCCTTCGGTGGCATCGGCGCCACGCCGGATGATCGCACGCGCCAGTGCGCGGCCGCAGCGCTCGATCTGCCGCTTGAACTGCACCCGGGGGCCGAAGCCGCGATCCGCGTTCGCTTCGGTGACGATATCAACGAGCATCGCCTGCAGATGGGCGTGTTTCCGGCCGGTTGCGGCATCGTGCCCAATCCGTACAACGGCATTCCGGGCTTCTCGATCCGCGAACACTACTTCGTGCCCGGTTTTCCGGTGATGGCCTGGCCCATGGTCGAGTGGGTGCTCGACAGCGTCTATCCTGATCTGCACCACGCCGAGGACTACGTCGAGCGCGCCATCGTCGTGCCCGATGCCTATGAGAGCGCGCTCATCGACCTGATGGAGCGCCTCATGCGCGACTACCCGGATATCACGGTATTCAGCCTGCCTACGGTCGCCAGCGAATCGCAGTGCCGTTCCATCGAACTCGGCGTGAAGGGGCCGGCGGCGAGCGTCGCGGCCGCGATGGCGGCGATGTGCGAAGGAGTGGCCGCGGTGGGCTACGTGTGGCAGGAGCGCGCTTGATCTTCGGACTCATGCGCAGGCGCAAGAGTGCGCCGGCGAGCGTCGAGCAGGCCAGGGTGGAGCTGGCCGGACGCCGTCTGGACTATCGATTGCGCCGCTCGGCGCGACGCACGCTCGCCTTGCGCGTCGACCACCGCGGCGTGCAGGTGTCTGCGCCCCAGCGTCTGCCGGAAGCCGAGATCGAAGCTTTCCTCTTGGCCAACCACGGCTGGCTGGAACGCAAGCTCGGGGATCTGCGCTCGGCCGCGAGCGCGGCCGCCTTCGAGGCGGTCGACGGAGCGCGTTTTCCGATTGAGGGGCGCCAGGCGCGGCTGGTCGTCGTGCCCGGTCGTCACCGCGCGTGCTGGTCGATCGGCGAGGACGGTGTCGAGGAACTGTGGCTCGGTGACGGCGTCGATATCCGGGCGGCACTGCTGCGCGCGCTCAAGGCGCGCGCAGCCGAACGCTTCACGCCGCGCCTGGCCGAGTACTGCGCCCGGATCGGGCGCGCGCCGGTGCCGTTGCGGCTGACCTCGGCGCGAACGCGCTGGGGCAGTTGCAGTACCCGCTCCGGCATCCGTTTGCACTGGCGTCTGGTGCATGTGGCGCCGGCGTTGGCCGACTACGTCATCGCGCATGAAGTCGCGCATCTCGTGGAGATGAACCATTCGCCGCGTTTCTGGCAGCTCGTCGAAACGCTCTACCCGGACTGGCGCGAGGCGCGCCGCGTGCTCGCTGAGGCGGCCCGCACGCTGCCGGCGATCGATGCGCGCGACACCCTCGCGCCCGAAGACATGTGACAAGGAGAAATACGATGCGATTGCTGCACACCATGC
>JACESY010000041.1 GCA_013911595.1 Azoarcus sp. | reverse complement strand
GGACAAGGCACGCGCGCTGCCGCTGGGCGGCGGAGCGAAGGCTGCGAGCGCCTCATGCGTGGACGACGTCCTGGCCCAGGCTGAAGGCTGCTGGGTGCGCAAGCGCATGCCGGCAGCGGGATTTTCGGAACTGGGCGGCACCGTTCTGGGCATTCTCGGCGTGGGCAACGTCGGTGCGCGCATCGCGCGCATCGCCCAGGCCATCGGCATGACGGTGATCGGCGTGTGCCGCGATCCGTCCGAGGTGCCCCCGGGCGTAGAGGCGGTCTCGATGGACGACTTGTTCGCCCGCGCCGATGCGCTGGTGCTGTCGTGCGCTCTGACGCCGGAAACGCGCGGCATCGTCAACGCCGAACGCCTTGCGCGGATGAAGCCGGGCGCGGTCGTGATCAACGCCTCGCGCGGGCCGGTGATCGACACCGCCGCGCTGGCGAGCGCGCTGCACGAAGGGCGTATCGCAGGTGCGGCGCTCGACGTCTACGACCAGCATCCGCTCGAACCGGGTCATCCGCTGTTCGACTGTCCGAACCTGCTGATGACGCCGCACATCGCCGCGATCACCACCACCAGCATGCATGCGATGAGCGTCGGCGCGGTCGGGGAGATGCTGCGCATCCTCTCGGGCCGGGAGCCGGAGCATCTGGTCAATCCCGACTACCGCAAGAACCGAGGTCAGGCATGAAGATCACCGGCATCAAGGCCGTCCCGCTGTCGTTCAAGGTGCCCGAGGGCAAGAGCGTTACCCTGGGCATCGGCCGGGCCGTCAAACGCGACTCGGTGCTGGTACGCATCGAGACCGACGAGGGCATCGTCGGCTGGGGCGAGGCGCATCACGGACGCTGTCCGGGCGCCATCGCGAAACTCATCGACACCACTATCCGTGAACTGGTCACCGGCATGGACGCGCTCGACGTGACCGGCGTCTGGGCCAAGGTGTACCGCATGCAACTCGCCAGCCACGGCATGGGGGCAGCGGCCGCGATGGCGCTGTCCGGCGTGGACATCGCCCTGTGGGACATCCGCGGCAAGGCGACCGGCTGGCCCCTATACCGTTTGCTGGGTGGTGCTGCGAAGCCGATCCGGGCCTACGCCGGGGGCATTTCGCTCGGCTGGCAAGACCCGGCCGCGCTGGCCGACGAGGCCAAGACCTATGTCGACGAGGGCTATCGCGCAATCAAGCTCCGGGTGGGCGACACGCCCGTGCGGGATGTCGCCCGGGTGCGTGTAGTGCGCGCCGCGGTTGGCGACGGCGTCGAGATCCTCGTCGACGGCAATACGGGCTGCTCGCTCGACGACGTGCGCCGCGTCATGCCGGCCTACGAGGAATGCGGCGTGGCCTGGTTCGAGGAGCCGTTTCCCCCGCACGACTACCGCAACTACATGGAGGCGGCCCGCCTGGGGCGCGTGCCGTTGGCGGCCGGAGAGAACCATTTCACGCGCTTCGACTTCACGCGACTGCTTGAGGACGGTGCAGTGCGCTTTGCGCAACCCGATCTTTCCAAGGCCGGCGGCGTGACCGAATGCATGCGCATCGCGGCGATGACCTCGGCCTGGAAAGTGTCGTGCAATCCACACACGTCCGCCTCGGCGATCAACATGGCCGCCTCGATTCACCTGCTGGCGGCGATCGATAACCCCGGCTACTTCGAGGGCGACGTAACCGCCTACAACCCGTTCCGTGACGAGATTGGAACTTCACCTTACGAGGTCGACGGCGACGGATGCGTACAGCCGCTCGAGGCGCCCGGCCACGGCATTGAGATCGACGAAGCCTTCATTGCGGCGCATCCGCTCATCGAAGGGCCTTGTTATGTTTGATCGCCATCATGTCTTTATCGCGTGATCGAAGCGTTCAGACGTAAGACACCGGCTCTCGCCGGTGTCGCGTGCTCATCGGTACGGATACGTCCCGTTCAGTTTTGGACTTTCGCGAATACCTCCCCTGTGTCGGTCAGTTTGAAGGACCCGTCCGGTTGGGGGGCTGCGACGCGGTCCATGTGCTTGACCTTGTAGCCCTCGAAGTCCCGGCCCAGGTGCGTCATCCCGAAGTCCAGGTAGCTGATCCCCCTGGAGATCTTCTGCAGGACCAGTTTCTTGCCGTGCGGATCCTGGATCAGGAATTCTTCGTCGATCTTCATAATTCTTACTCCTTCCGAAATGGGCACCGCCGCCGGTTCTCTCTCTCCTTCCCTTGCCGATTCCGGTCGTTTGCGGTGCTTGCCTGCAAAGCTGCTGATCGCCCGGATACTTGCGTCTGTCATCGTTCCGGCGAAATGTTGCATGTAGTATGCTTGTTTTCGGCGGGGCGTCAGTGCGAAGTTTCTGCCAGTTCAGTGCACAGTTTTTGCATCGGGTCATGGCATGGATATCGAACTCGCCCGAACCTTTCTTGCGATCGTCCACAACGGCAGTTTCGTGGCCGCCTCGCTGCGGCTGCATCTGACGCAGACGGCAGTGACGGCGCGGGTGAAGAATCTCGAGACGCAGCTCGGGTGCACGCTGTTCGTGCGCAACCGGGCCGGTGCCCGCTTGACCTTTGAGGGAGAGCGCTTCGTCGATCACGCGCAGAAGATGGTGCACGCCTGGGAGGCGGCGCGGCGTGAGGTTCCCAATCCGCCCAGACATCCCGACTGCCTGTTCCTGGGCTCCGAGATCAGTCTGAGCAACCCGCTGCTGCTGCAGTGGGTGCGCTTGCTGCGCAGCACCTTCGCGCAGCGGCGCGTGCACGTAGAGGTGGGCGACAGCACGGTGCTGCAGCAAAAGCTGCTGCAGGGGGATCTGGACGCAGCGCTGGTTTATCGCCCGTTCTATTGCGAGGGCGTGCAGGTGGAACAGCTGCTCGAAGAGAAGCTGATCCAGATCGAGTCAGTGGCGCAGCGCGAGCCCTACATCTATGTGGACTGGGGGCCGGACTTCCGCCGCGAACACGACGGGGCCTTCCCGTCACAGCGTGAGCATGCGCTGTCATTCAATCTGGGGCCGCTGGCGCTGCATTACCTGTTTCAGTGTGGCGGCCGGGGCTACTTTCGCACCCGGGTGACGAGACGAGCCCTGCGTAGCGGCGCGATCCGCCTGGTGCCGAATGCGCCGGAATTCACTTACCCGGTTTTCCTGGTCTATTCGCGCGCACGCATCACCGACGAGCTGGAGCAGGCCTTCCCGCTGCTGCGCCGTATCGTGCGCGACGAATCCGACTGGGCCGAGCATTGGGAATTCTCTCCCTGAACGCGGCGCGGGCCGGAGCTCAACCGGCGACGTCGAAGGGCTTGGGCACCTTCCCTGCGAGTTCCTGACGACGCGAAGTTGCCTTGCCGAGCAGGGCGAAGCCGAGCAGATCGTCACCCGATTCGAACAGCGCGGCCACGCCTTCGTCGTCCGATTCGAGCCGCCATGTGCCGTCGGCGCCCGCGGGCGGCGGGCACACCACGGTGGGGCAGGCGGGGGTCTTCACGAGCACCGGCATGGCCGGGTACTCGAGGGTGGTGTCGGTGCCGGTCAGGTTGGCGGCGAGTGCGCGTGCCTGGTGCATGATGGGCATCACGAAAGGCAGGTTGAGCCCGCCGATTTCGGCGCAGTCGCCGACCGCGTGGACATGGGCGACGCTGGTGGCGAGCTTGCGGTCGGTGACGATGCCACGCTCGATCTTGCAGCCGGCCTCGCTAGCGAGCGCGGTGCGCGGGCGCAGGCCGACGGCGGAGACCACCAGGCCGGCTTCGAGCGTGGTGCCGTCGTCCAGATGCACGCGGTAGCCGTTGTCGGCGCGTTCGACCGATTTCGCGCCGGCCTCCAGATGAAAACGCACGCCGGCCGCTTCCAGGCGCTCGCGAAAATAGCCTGCGGCCTCGACCGGCAGCAGCCGGCCGAGCGGGCGATCGGCGATGTCGACGACGGTCGTGCGGATGTCTCGCGAGAGCAGGTCGTTGGCATACTCGCAGCCGATCAGGCCGCCGCCGAGCAGCACCACTTCGCGCACGCCTTCGAGCCGCTCGGCGAAACGGGCGAAATCGTCCAGGTCGTTGACCGAGATCACGTCATCGGCGCCGTCGCCCTCCAGCGGCAGGCGGATCGGGTCGGCGCCGAGCGCCAGCACCAGTTCGTCCCAGGCGATGCGCTCGCCACCCTTCAGTTCGACCTCCTGCTTTTCGGCGTCGATTGCGCATACCTCGGTGCGCGCGCGGATGTCGGCGTCGAGTTCCTCAGCCATCTTCGCGCACGGTTTCATGACCAGGCTCGCGGCGCTCTTGCCGGCCGACAGGGCGTTGGACAGTTGCGGCTTGGAATAGAAGTCGGCCGCGTCGCGGCTGACCACGACCAGGCGCGCGTCGCGGTCGAGCTTGCGAAACTCGCGTGCGAAGTTGTAGCCGGCCAGGCCGCTGCCGAGGATCAGGATGGTGCGCTGCATGAGGACTCCTTGTGGTTGCGGCGGTGCTTGCGGCAGCGCCGTCCTATAGTGGTATCCTGTTTACCACGTTAAACGTGTCGCGACCAGTTCGTGGCCGCACCGGGATGTTGCATGCAACTGAACCGCTTTACCGACTACGGCTTGCGCGTGCTGATGTATCTGCACGGCTGCGACGCCGATGAACTGGTGACGATTGAGAGCATCGCACGCCGCTTCGAGATTCCGCAAAACCACCTCAACAAGGTCGTGCAGCGCATGGCGCGGCTGGGCTGGGTGCAGTCGCGCCCCGGGCGCCATGGCGGCATCCGGCTGGCCGATCGCGACACCTCGCTGCGGCTGGGTGACGTGCTGCGCGAACTCGAAGGTCACCCGTCGCTGGTCAACTGTGCCGAGCCGCCGTGTCCGCTGCGCGGCGGCTGCCGTCTAAAGCAGGCGCTCGATGGCGGGCGCGACACCTTTTATGCCGACATGAATCGCCACACGCTCGCGGATCTGGTGCACCCGCCCACGCACGACCTGATCGTCGCGCTGCGCCGCGCCGAACCGGACGGTGCGCCAGCGATCCGACGTCGCGCCTGATCACGCCCTATTTCCACTCTGATTTCCATGGAGTCCCAATGCTGTCTTCGTCTTCCCGCGATCTGATCCACGCTTCCGTACCCGTGCTGCGCGAGCACGGTGAAACCATTACGCGCTGCTTCTATACGCGCATGTTCGAGCGTCACCCCGAGTTGAAGAATCTGTTCAACATGGGCAACCAGCAATCCGGCGCGCAGCAACAATCGCTGGCCAGCGCGCTCTACGCCTACGCGGCGAACATCGACAACCAGGACGTGCTCGCGCCGGTGGTGGGGCGCATCGTGCAGAAGCACGTCAGCCTCGGCGTGCGCGCCGAGCACTATCCGATCGTCGGTGAAAATCTGCTTGGCGCGATCCGCGAGACCCTCGGTGATGCCGCCACGCCGGAACTGATCGACGCCTGGGGCGAGGCCTATGGCCTGCTCGCCGGCGCGCTGATCGACGAAGAGGCGCGGGTGTATCGCGAGAAGGGCGTGCAGCCGGGCGAGTTCATGCCAGTGCGCGTTGCGCGCAAGGTGCGCGAGAGCGCGACCGTCACCTCCTTCCATCTGGAAGCGCTCGATGGCGGCAGCCTGCCGGCCTTCCAGCCGGGGCAGTACATCAGCCTCGCATTGCACGTCGACGCGCTGGGGCTGCGCCAGGCGCGCCAGTACAGTCTGTCGGACGCGTCGCGCAACGATGCCTGGCGCATCAGCGTCAAGCGCGAGGCCGACGGCTCGGTGTCGAACCTGCTGCACGACGACATCGACGCGGGCGACATCGTCGAGGTCAGCGTGCCCTGCGGCGACTTCGTGCTCGACGAGCACGCGCAGGAGCGCCTGGTGCTGATTGGCGCCGGCGTGGGCATCACACCGCTGCTGTCGATGCTGCACACCAGCCTCGATCGCTGGCCCGAGCGCGCCGTGACGCTGCTCTATGCCACCCGCGACGGCGACCACCATCCGATGAAGGACGAGGTCGAAGCGCTTGCCGGCGCGCACGCCACCTTCGCGGTGCACGTGTGCTACGAAGCGCCGTTGGCCGCCGATGAACAAGGGCGCGACTTTGACCGTGCGGGCAGGCTCGAACTCGACACGCTCGAGCCCGCACTGTTGCCGCGTGATGGGCACTACTACATCTGCGGCCCGGAGGCCTTCATGCAGGCCCAGCGCGCCGCCCTGCGCGCGCGCGGCATCGACGCCGCCCGCATCCAGTGCGAAGTGTTCGGCCCGTCGCTGGTCGCGCACCTGAACTGAGTTCGGGCGGGGGATATCGATGAAAGCCCTTCGCGAATGGCTCATCGCGTTCCGGCCGGCCCGCCTGACGGCGGATCGCGCGGAGCGCATCCGTGCGTGCATCGGCGCGCTGATCGGCATCTTCGTGACCGGTATCACCAGCTATTGGTTGATCGGAAACACGCCGCAACTGCCTATGCTGATCGCCCCGCTGGGCGCATCCGCTGTGCTGCTGTTCGCCGTGCCCAACGGTCCGCTCGCCCAGCCCTGGCCGATCGTCGGTGGCAACACGCTCTCCGCGCTGGTCGGGGTGACTGCGCTGATGCTCTTCGACGACGTGCCCACGGCGGCCGCGGTTGGTGTCGGCGGTGCGATTGCGCTGATGTTCCTCACGCGTAGCCTCCATCCGCCCGGCGGGGCGGTGGCGCTGGCCACCGTGCTGGGCGGCGAAGCGGTGCTCGAGCAGGGCTACATGTGGGCGCTGATGCCGGTGGGGATGGAGTCGCTGTTGCTGCTGGTCACCGGCCTCATCTACAACAACGCCACCGGCCGCCGCTACCCGCCGCCACCGCCCAAACCGGCCACGCACCAAACCGGCGACAGCGCGCCGGGCGAGCGCCTGGGCTTCACCCAGTCCGATCTGGAAACGGTGCTGTCGCGCTACGAGCAGGTGCTCGACGTCACGCGTGCTGACCTGCAGACCATCCTCAAGCAGACCGAGATGGAGGCCTATCGCCGGCGCATGGGCGAGATCACCTGCGCCGACATCATGTCGCGCGACCTGGTCACGGTGGAGTACGACACGCCGCTGGCGAACGCCTGGTCGCGTTTGCAGTTTCACCGCATCAAGGCGCTGCCGGTGATCGATGCCGAACGCCGCGTGATCGGCGTGGTAACGCTGGTGGATTTTCTCAAGCACGCGCGGCTGGACCGCTACGAGGGATTCCGCGACCGCCTCTACCGCTTCCTGCGCCGCGGCGGCGAGGACGGCCTGCGCCACGTCGGCGAGATCATGACCGCCGAGGTCGAGACCGAGCGTGCCGACGAGCACATCGCCCGCCTCGTGCCCAAGCTCTCCGACGGCGGGCGTCACCATATTCCCATCGTCGACGACGAGGAGCGACTGGTCGGGATCGTGACCCAGTCCGACCTCGTCGCGGCGTTGTACCGCGGCGCTGCGCCGCAACCCTGAACCTTCGCGAATGGAGGAAGCAATGAGCTCGACCGAAACCAGCACCACCCCGATGAGCGACGCCGAACTGGCGGAGTTCTTCAACACCTTGCTCGAGTGCGAGCGTGCCGGCGTCAAGGTGCTCACCGAGTACGAGAAGGACTTCGCCGGCAACGACGACGCGGTGCACACCATCGTTGAATCGCGTCGCGACGAGGGCAAGTACTGCAAGCTGATGTTCGACTTCCTGCGCGAACTCGGCGCCGAGGTCAGTACCAAAACCGGAAGCTTCGCCGACAAGGCGCTGGCCGTTGAAGGCAAGCCCGAGCGCCTGGCTTTTCTCAACCGTGGCCAGGGCTGGGTTGCGCGCGAGATCGAAAAGGCCCTGCCACGCATCGACCGCCCGCACATGCGCGAGGCGCTGCAGGAGATGCTCGACACGCACCGCGACAACATCGGCCGCACCGACGAGCTGATCGACAGCCTGTCCTGACCGAAGGCCGTTCTGGTGCGACGAACGGCGTATCGGAATATGCGAAACTTTTGATCGTTCCGCTAGATTGTCAGCTTCAGCGCCTTATCCGCGGGCTGGGTCCGCATTCCTGGGAGAGCGAAGCATGGCGAACAAGAAGATCGAAGACGTGGAAGACATCGGACCGGCCATCGGTGCGAAGCTCAAGGCCGTCGGCGTCAAGGACACCGACGGCCTGCTCGAGCGCTGCAAGACGCCGGCAGGGCGCAAGTCGCTGGCCAAGGACTCCGGTCTGACGGACAAGCAGGTGCTGAAGTTCGCCAACATGGTCGACCTCTACCGGATCAGCGGCGTCGGCTCGGAATATGCCGAACTGCTCGAAGCGGCCGGCGTCGACACCGTGCCCGAGCTGGCACGGCGTCGGCCCGACAATCTCGCCACGGCGATGGCCGAACTCAACGAGAAGAAGAAGCTCGTTCGCCGCGCGCCGACCGAGAGCGAGGTCGGCAAGTGGGTCGAGCAGGCGAAGAAGCTGCCGCGCGTGCTCGAGTACTGACTACGCGCTCGCCGCGGACGACCACCCGTTGAAGGTCGTCCGCGCCTACAACAGCGTGCAGGCCTCGTCGAAGTCCAGACGCGGGCTGCGCGGATGCAGGGCAGAGGCGTCGCCGTAGCCCAGATTGCACAGGAAGTTCGAACGCACGTCAGTGCCGTTGAAGAACTCGGCGTCGACCTTGGCCTGGTCGAAGCCCGACATCGGGCCGCAGTCCAGCCCCACCGAACGCGCCGCGATGATGAGATAGGCGCCCTGCAGCGAGCCGTTGCGCTTGGCGGTGGCGTCGGCCAGTTCCTCGTTGCCGGAGAACCAAGAGCGTGCGTCGGTGTGCGGGAAGAGCTCCGGCAGCTTCTCGTAGAAGCGCAGGTCGTAGCCGATGATCGCGGTCACCGGTGCGCTCATGGTCTTGTCCACGTTGCCCTTGGCCAGCGCCGGGCGCAGCCGCTCCTTGGCTTCACGGCTGCGCACGAAGACGATGCGCGCCGGGCAGCAGTTCGCGCTGGTCGGGCCGTACTTCATCAGATCGTAGAGCTCGTGCAGTGTCTCGTCGGAAACCTGCTGATCGAGCCAGACGTTGTGGGTGCGGGCTTCGCGGAAGATCAGGTCCATCCCTGCGTCGTCGAGTTTCTTGGGCATGCAGTCGCTCCCTGTAAACGGTTGAAATCAGCCCGCCACGCTTTGCCACTGGTGCGCATGTCGGGCACATGCAGCATATTGCGACCGGAACGGTGCGTACAACGTTCCTCACGTCCTCAATCGCCTCGTGCAAGCGCATGCTTGCAGTGGACGAGCCGCGCTTCTATCTTGTAGGGAACGCTGAGCACTTTGTGCAGTCCAGAGTGCGCGGGCTTGGCCAGTCGCGTTGCGACGAGGGCTGACAGCCCGCCCCTTCTACAGGGATCGTTCAAATCATCTGACGGGAGTGGTCATGGAAGGAGTCAGTCTCAATACCGGCCCCGCCGGCGTCCTCGCCAACGAAGGCGGGAATGCGGTCACGCGCTCGCGCGATGATCGCGACACGCAGCCGGGCGGCCAGCCGCAGAACGAACCGCGCGTCAACGAAGGGCCGAGCACCCGCAGCAACATCAGTACCCAGGGGCTGGAGCTTGCGCGCCAGGATCCGGTGCCCGGCAGCGGCGAGTCGCCGCAGGTGTCGCAGGACAACCGCCAGGTCGGTGCGCAGCAGCAGGCCGGCAACGAGGCGTCCGATTCTGCGGGGCAGGATGGCCGGCTGATCGACGATGACTCGCCCAACGAGTTGTTGAGGGGCTGACGAACGGGGTCCGGGTCGATGAACTCGACGCCCTCGGCAACCGCCTCCGTAGTCTATTCGCAACTGCAACGGCAACAGGCCGAGCGCAACGCTGACCTGGCCGAGCAGCGCGCGCGCAGCCTGCAGGCGGAAATGCGTCAGGCGCGCAGCGAGGCCGACCGCGCGCAGGAGCGCGCACGCTCGCTCGAGGTAGATACCCGTCAGGCCCAGGCCGAAGCCGGTCGGGCGCGCAGCGATGTCGCCGCCAGCGAGTCGCTACGCCGCGTCGACGACGCACTCGGCACCGTGCGCGAACAGATCGCCACCGCCTTCCCGCCGGAGTCCCCCGCTTCGGCCACGTCCGCAACCCCCGCTCCGACCCCGCCGGCTGATTCGCCGCCGGTGGTCAATTCCCTCGGCCAGGTTACCGGCACGGTCATCAATGTCGCCGTCTGACAGCCGGTCGACGGGAAAAGTCGGCCAGGTCTTCAAGAGTTCGGCGGTTCAAGGCACGCGGGGCTGAGGGCGAAAAGCGCGAAAAATCCCGTTTTCGGGATGCAGATCGCGCTCCACGATGAATCCTTCTGCCTGCAGGTGTCGTACAAGTTGCGTGATGTTCCACTGCGTAGAATCCGGCGCCTGAGGTGACTTGAGCGTGTGGAACTCGCCGACGATTTCGCTAACCCGGTTGAGCAGCCGGCTGCCGAGCAGAATCGGGTACTCGCTGCCCTCAGCGTCAATTTTGAGCAGGTCGATGCGGCCGAGCTCTTCGATGACGCGATCCAACGAGACCTTGTGAACGGTTTCGGCTCCGTCGGCCGAAAAGCCGAAACCGGCCACCGAGGTGCACGGCACGACGGTGCCGCCTCCGGTGTTCTCGGCGTGTGCGTTGGGTCTCCAGACCAGCGACGTTGGGTCCTCTCCGCCTCCCCACACCGCGGCGTGTCGGCACTCGACGCCAGGGTATGCACCGCAGTTGGCCTGCAGCATTTCGAAGTTCTCGCTTCCGGCTTCGAACGCGAGCACCCTGCGGGCGCAGTGACGGGCCGCGAGCAGCGTGAAGGCGCCGATGTGTGCGCCGATGTCGACCACCGTACGGTCCTGAAAGTCGATCGTGCCGTATTCGCGCAGATTGATCACGGACTCGAGAATGTGGTGGTCCCAGGTGTCGGGTCGCTGCCGAGGGGTGATTCGCTCGCTCATTCCGGAAGAGCCCCCGGCGTAATCTCAATGGTCGACATGCACCACCTCCAGATCTGGCATGCCCCAGCAGCGGATGCCGCGGTCGCGTGCCATCATCGCGAATCCTTCGGTCTCGATGAAGCCGCGGTAGGAATAGTCGGGAAACAGGATGCCGGTGCGATGCACGGCGGCATCGACCAGCAGCATCGTTCCGCCCACGCCATCGACCTCCACCAGTGGTTCGCCACGCAGATCCTGCAGGTATTGCCGTCCGACGCCGCGCGGTGGTTGCGTGATGCCGTCGAGCATGTGCGCCCAGCGCATGTTGCGTGCGCCGGCGGCGAAGCGAAAGGTGTTCAGGTCGAAGGTCTCGCCGCCGGGCTGGCGCACGCAATGCGGCACGACGATTTGCCGCTCAGCGTTCAGCAGGCGGGTGAGCACGTCGGGCGGGTAGTCGACCAGATCCGCGTCGACCCACAACACCTGTTCCTCGTCGCGATGAGCGGCGCGGAACAGCGCGTTGCGGCACTTGGCGATCACGCTGCGGCGCACGTATTGCACGTCGGCGGCCGAACGCTCGCCGTCGAAATGCCGGCCGAAATCGCGATGCAGGATCTCGACGCGGGCGAAGGCGTGGGCGTGGCGTGCGACGAGTTCGCGCAGCAGTTCCGGTGTGCCGTCGTCGCTGTCGCCCTCCAGAAACGCCAGCGACAGCCGCTCGCGCGGATGCTCGAGTGCGCACGCCAGTTCGAAGTAGCGTGGCAGGAAGCGCGCGGCGTTCTTCAGTGGCGTGAGCAGCAGCACGTGTGGTGTCGCGTCGGCCGGGAGTCGCGAAATAGCGGGTACAACGGCGTTGTCCGCCCGCAGGGTCGGCCGTGGCGCAGGAGTTTTCACCGCAATGGCGGGTTCCCGTGCGGACGATGCCCGTTCGTCGGTGGTGTTGCCGACCGGATAGTCGTCGAGCGGCAGGCGTTTGCCCAGTTCCTGCCGCAGCCGGGCGTAACAGGCGCCTTCCGCTTGCAGCGTCGCGCCCTCCCAGTGCCTGTCGAAGTGCTCCGCCCCGAAGGTGTTCGCGCCATGCACGACGTACAGGTATAGCCGTGGCTGGTCGAGCAGTACCACGCGGCCGTGGGCGAGGATGTGGTCTGCCACCGGAGAGTCCTCGCCGCGCGCGAGTGCCGGGTAGGGCGGAAGCTTAGCCTTGAGGCAAAGCATCGAGCCTTCCCAGACGCGGCGCGTGGACAGCGCAAGGCGGTCCTGCGCGGGCCACCAGATCGTCCACCGTTCGAGGAAGCAGGCCTCGGCGCGCAGCGCGTACAGCGCGGCCATCTGGCTTGCGATGCGCGCCGGATCGTAGAGGTCGTCGTCGTCCCACTGGCAGACGTACTCGCCACGCGCCAGCGCGACAGCGCGGTTGCGCAACTCACCCAGATTCGCGCGCGGGCCGTCGGGTCGGAAAATGCGGATGCGCGCATCGTCCAGCGTGGCAACGTGATTGCGCAGGGCGTCGTCCTCGCCGTCGTCGAGGATCACGAGTTCGCGTGCCGGCCAGGTCTGGCGCAGGAAGGCGTCGATGGCCAGCCTTGCGGTCGGTGCGCGATTGCGTGTGACCATCAGGCACGAAACCAGCGGCGCGTCCGCGGGCTGAACGGCGCGTAGCGAGAGCATGACGTCGCCCAGCCGTGTGCCACGCTCGACCAATGCGGCGCGCGTGCGGTCGGGGGTCAGCGGCTCGATATCGGCGCGCCCGCGCCACCAGGTGCCCGCCCAGTGATGGACCGCGTGCGCGCCGCGTGTCCGCTCCAGCCAGAACTCGAGGTCGAAGATTGCCCCCGAGCGTTGTTCGACGTCGCTGATCGGGTAGAGATCTGACGCCGGCAGCACACGCACCGGCGCATCGCCGCGGTAGGTTTCCACCGCGCGGGTGAGCAGGAACGGTCCGGTCGCGTTGAGTGGCCCGGGCTCGTGATGGGCCGCGATCATGCACTCGATGACGTGATCCCAGAACGGATGCCCTGGCGGCGAGGCCATCAGCGCGTTGCATACGACGCGCGTCAGATCGGGGTGCTCGGCGCAGTGCTCCTGTGCATGCCTAGCGGGCTCCTCGCCGAGGATCACGGTGTCGGTGTCGAGCAGGTCGTCAAAGGGCACCAGGCACTCGAAATCGAGGTCGGCATAGAGCCCGCCGAAGTGCTTGAGCAGGAAACAGCGGATCGCATCCACGCGGCAGATCGGCGAGGCGTAGGCATCGTAGTACGGCAGGAAGTGCGGATAGTGGCGGACCAGGAAGTCGCGGTTGTCCGCGTCGGTCCACAAGCGATGTTCCCAGCCGGGGTGGTGTGCCTGCCAACTGCGTGCGAAGCCGCGCAGGTGCTCGGGCACCTCGCGGGTTTTCCAAGTCTGGTGGATGATGCGTGGAATCATGTGAATCCGCTGTGACAGGGCGCCGCGGTGTCGCTGGCGCCGGCCGCGCTATCATACAGAGCCGTATCCACCGGGCCATCGTGCAGTGTCCACATCCGACTACAGCCTCTTCGGGCTCGTCTGCGCGCCGCGCGTCGATGAACCGATCGCCGCCGCCCTGCATGGCGCAGTCGCGGGCGTGCGGAACTGGGCGGAAGTCCTGCGCGCCGCAGGCGAGCATCGCCTCGCGCCGCTGCTGTACCGGCGTACTCGCGAGGCGGGTGTGGCCTTGCCCGATGACGTGCGGCGTGCGCTGGCGGCCGCTTACGCGCGCCAGAAGGCCATCGCGTCCGCCCAGGGCGCGACCCTCGCGGAGCTTGGCGCGGAGTTGGCTGCGGCCGGGACCGAGGTCGTGGTGCTCAAGGGCGGCGCGCTCGCGCACCAGGTTTATTCCGAACCCGCCCTGCGTCCGATGGAAGACCTGGATCTGCTGGTCGCCCCCGGACATGGTGAGGCCGCCTGCGAGGTCCTGCGTGCCTGCGGCTTCAATGCGCCGCCCCCGCACACCCGCTACGACCGTCTGCAGCACCACTTTCCGATCGCGCACCGCACCCGCGACGGCATCACGGTGAGTGTGGAAATGCATACGCAGGCCTTCAATCTGATCATGAATGACCCGCTGTCGATGCGTACGCTGGAACGCCCGCTGACCTCCTTCAGGGTGGAGGGCGCGACCCTGCAGGGGCTCGCGCCGGCGCAGATGATGTGGATGCAGTATCTCGGAATGCGCAAGCTGGCCGAGCCCCTGCGTCTGGGCCATGTGGCCGATCTGGCCGCCATTGCCGCGCGCTTTGACGACGAGATCGATTGGCCTGCACTGCGGCGCACACACCCGGCGTTGTGGAACGCCTATCGTGCGATCCATGCGTTCACGCCGCTGCCCGCGCCGCTGTGCGCATCGCTCGGGCTGGACCCGCAGCGACCGCCGCGAATGCGTGACATCGGCGTCGATTACTGCGGCTGGCCGCGCGTGCGTGCCGCTGCGGGCATACGCGCTACACTGCTGCCGCCCGACTGGTGGGCGCGGCTGGTCTACGGTGTTGCGCCGACGCCCGTGACACGCGCATGGTTGCCACTGAGGCATGGCGCGGCCTTTGTCAGCCAGGGCTTGCGCCGCCTGTATCTGGGGCCGGTGACGCCGACGAATTTCTTCAAGACGCCAGGTTGAACACATGCCAGAGGAAAACGACCAAATCCTGCGTCCGCGCTACGTTCGGCACGACGGGATCGAGAGTGAAGATACCGGGCAGGAAGTGCTTGTGTATCTGCCCGGAGGGGATCGCACGCTGTATCTGAATGACACCGCCGCGATTGTCTGGCGGCTGTGCAGTGGTGAGCACTCCGGTGAGGAGATCGCCGACATGCTCGAGGAAGCCTACCCGGACGCGGCCGCCACGATCCGTGACGAGGTCGCCGCAACGCTGCGCGATCTGGCCGACCAGAATCTGGTCGCGGCGCGTGACTGAAAGGCAGCGGGTTTTCCATGTCGCCTTCGCAGGCAACCAGGTACGCATTCGTTGCGACTCGATGCGCGCGGCCGACGCCGTGGGCTTTCTGTTCGGGGAGCACCTTTCATCCGCGCCATGCGAGACCGTGCGTTGCGAGGTCGGGATCGCCGTCGACCCCGCCGACGGGCGCATTGTGCTGTTCTGTGACGGGCGCGCGGTCGCCAGGCTGCATGACGATGAACTCGAGATTGCCCTGGTCCAGCTGGTGCAGTTCCACCTCGTCTCGCACGAGACGTGTGCGGGCCTGTTCCACGGAGCAGCGCTCGTGCGCGGCGGACAGGGCGTGCTGTTTGCCGCCGCGGCCGGGTCGGGCAAGACCACGCTCACCGCGTCGCTGTTGGGTGGGAGCTACGGTTTCCTGACCGACGAACTCGCTGCGCTCGACGGGCACGGACGCATCGAGGGCTTCGCGCGTCCGCTCAACATCAAGGCCGGAAGTCTCGATCTGCTGCGCCGCTGTGACTGGCTGGAGTCGGCTCTGGGCCTCGCGCGCCTGTCGGGCGGCGTGACGCTGATGCCCTGGCCGTGCGTCGGCAGCGCAGGCATCCGTCTCGCATCCATCGTATTGCCGCAATGGTGCGCCGATGCGCCCTTCGAGGTCGAGGCGCTCAGCCCGGGTCGCGCCGCGGCCGCCTTGATGTCGTGCCTGCTCAACGCCCGCAACCTGTCGAAAAACGGGCTCGTACTGGCGACCCGGCTGGTGCGCGAACGCCCGGTCCATCGCGTGCGCTATTCGCGCGTGGTCGATGTCGCGTCCTGGCTCGATACGCAGCCCCCGAGGGGTGGCAACACCCTTGTGGGTGGCCCCGAACTCCGCAACAATCCCCGCCCATGACGCCATCGGTCTCTTTCATCACCACCGTACGCATCGGCGACGAGACGCGTCGCCGCAACGTCGAAGCGGTGCTCGCCTGGTACCGCCGCATGGCCGGCTGGGAGATGGTCGTGATCGAGCAGGACGAGGTGCCGCAACTCGACGGCGACGGGTGGGCGCCGGAGATCAGGCGTGTGTTCGTGCGCAATGCGGGTCCGTTCAACAAGAACTGGGGATACAACGTAGGGGTGCACGTGGCGCGCAGCGATGTGCTGTTCTTCTGCGACGCCGACCTGCTGCTCGAACTCTCTGTCCTGTCGACGGCGGCAAGCCTGTGTGCGCGTCGCGCGATGTCCGTCAATCCCTACGATCGCATTGCCGATCTCGACCAGACCGAATCGACGGCCATCGTCTCGGCAGGCGTCGAGCCAGGTTTCGAGCGCCCGCAGGCGAGTGCGGCGCGCGCGGGGCGAGAGCGCTTATGCTTTTGTGGCGGGGCCTTCTTCATGCGGCGCGCGCTGCATCACCTGATGGGCGGATTCGACGAACGCTTTCTCGGCTGGGGTGCCGAGGACGACGCCAACAGCGTGCGCATGGAACGTGTGGCCGGCACCTCGGCGCTCGCGGCGCTGGAGAACCGCTGCGCGCTGCATCTGTGGCATGCGCGTGACGAACTGTCGACCTTCGGCAATCCGCACTACCCGGACAACCTGCGGTGCCTGAACTGGACGGCGCAGGCCGGCGATGCCGAGTTGCGCTTCCTGTGCGACGTGCAGCGCCAGATCATGGGGAATCCTGGCAAGTACGAAGGTGTCGTTTGAGCCCGTCTTGTAGCGAAAAGGCATCGCGATGCGCTGCCAAGGTCTTTTTGCGGCGTGTTCGGTGCTAGCATGGCGTGGCGCGCGGGTCCGAGGGTCGGAATCGCGGCCATTCCGAGTGGAGTTGACCATGACCGAACGACAGCAGCCGGATTCCGAAACGACCGATTCGTCCCGACCCACCGGCCGTCGTCGTGTGCTGCAGGCGCTTGCACTCGGTGGCGTGTCCGCTGCCGTGCTGCCGGAAAAGTGGGTCAAGCCCATCATCGACACCGTGATCGTCCCCGCCCACGCTCAGGCCAGTATTGTGACGATCAACGGGATCTACGCCAACCAGATCAACGTGACATCCGCGCCGGGCGGCTATCTTGAGCGTTTCGCGGGTTTCTTCATTTCTTCGGCGCACGCGCAGACGAACCCCCCGTTCAATTCGAATGTGGAGTGCATCGCCTTCGATTGCGGCAACAATCCTAACGTCGCGGTGTATTTCTCGGGTGGCTCGCCTTACGAGTTCTTGCAGACAAGGTTCACGCAGATCTTCCCGAACAACGTGATCCAGGATCTTACGATCGGCCCTTACACGCTGACGAATCTGAGTGCTTCGGCGGGCGCATTGACCGGCGAGGCAGCCTCCGTTGCCTCCTTGGGCAATGCTATTCCTTTCGAGCTACTGCCGGTTGCGTTCAATCCGTGCAACGCGTCGCTGCCCCCCGGCTGAGGCATTGGGATCGGGAAGCGCCCGCAAGCCGGGCAATCAGAACTCGGTGATGCCCTGATGTCGCGTCGCGATTTCGGGGTCGAAATACACCTTGAAGCCCATCGCGCGCAGCTGGTGGCAGATCCAGAAGTCCTCCGACAGATAATCCCCTTCGACCACGCCGACGCGGAACACGTCGTAATGCGTCTCCGCCATGCCCGTGCCGCGTGACAGCGGGCGCGGGTAGCTTGCCCCTTCGGCCTTCGCCTCATCGACCAGTGCGTTTACCGCCTTGCGCGAGAGCATCATCGCCGCCGTGCCGATGCGCTCGATCTCGTGCAGCGCACCGCGCTCGCCCAGGCAACGCCCGACATTGAAGATGCGCTCGCCGCGCTCGTTGAAGCCCTTCAGCGCCACCGCTGCACCCACCACGTCGACCTCGTGTTCGAGCAGCCGACGCAGGCCGACCGCCGGCAGATGCACGTCGGCGTCGAGAAACAGCAGGTGCGAATAGCGCTCGTCGGCGTAAAAGCGCGACAGCAGCGCGTTGCGCGCGCGCGTGATCAGACTCTCGTTGCCGATCGCCGAGATCGAGAACGGGATGCCGCTACGGAAGTACTCCGAGATCGAATTCAGGTAGTCCAGATGCACCATGCCGCCGTAGGCCGGGGTGCCGATCAGGACGCAGGTGTCTGGGTGCATTCGCTTGTCTGCCAGGGTAGCGTGCGCTGGCCGATGCCGCGCGCATTGCCGATTCTACCTGCGCAGGTCGTTTCGTTCAGAGCGCCAGCGTCAGGCTGAGTCCGATTGTGCGGGGCCGGTCGGCCAGAGCACCGTAATCGCCGCTGCCGTTCAGTGCCAACACGGCCGTGATGTGCTTTTCGTCGGTGAGGTTGTAGGCCCACAGGGCGAGATCCCAGTGACTTTGTCGCAGGCCGATGTAGGCGTCGATCAGGCCGCGGGCGGCGACGTGGCTGCCCTGGCCACGCTCGGTCGTTCCATAAAAGCCGCTGCGCCAGCGCCAGGCAATGCCGCCGTACACTTCGCTTCCGTTGGCCAGCGGGCGGTGGTGGCGCAAGTCGGCTAAGGCGGTCCAGCGTGGCGCGTTGGCCATCTGCTTGCCGCCGAAGTCGCAGTACAGCACGCCGCTGCCCGGCGGACACGGAGCGTTGCGAAAGTCGGTGTAGCGCGCGTCGTTGTAGCCCGCGCCGAGTGCGAGGCGCGTGCGCTCGCCGAGTGCCATTTCCGATTCGACTTCCACCCCCTGCGAACGCACCGCGTCGACGTTGGTGATGTTGTTCATGGTCGGGATCAGTGGCGACGAATCGGGGTTGTAGGTGAGCGCCTGGTAGTCGCGGATTTCGGTGCGGAAAAACGTCAGCCGCAAATGCCCGCGACGCGGCAGGGCGAGTTCGACCGAGGTTTCGAGGCTCAGGCTGCGTTCGGCGTCGAAGGTCGGCGACACCCCGCCGCTCACGGTCTCGGCGTTGATCCCGCCGGGCTTGTAGCCGCTTGACACGCCGGCTTCCAGACGTATGCCCGGACGCGGTTCGAGGTGGGCGCGCAGGCTACCGTCCAGACTGTCGTCGCGGCTGTCGTGACGGGACAGGGCGTCGTGACCGAGCAACGCGTCGCGCAGTCGTCCGGCCAGTTCAGAAAAGCCCGGAATCGGCGGTAGTGGCCGCAGGGCGCTGACCTGTCGACGAGTGGTGCCGCGCACTCGCTCGCGGCTGTAGCGTACGACTCCGGTCAGCCTGAAATCGTCGCGTGCGCCCCAGTCGAGCTGCCCGAAGAGCGACTGTGTCGTGGCCGACTGGGTGCCCGGCCCGCGTACCGTCGCGCCGTCAAGCACGGCCGCGAGCAGAGCGTCGTCGAGCGGCGGCAGGTCCATGAGCGCAGTAAACCAGCGCGCCGCGTCCGGGCCATAGGTGAGACTGCCCTCGCGCCGGTGCGAGCGGTCCAGATGGTAAGCGCCGACGCTGTAATCGAGCCGCGGTGCGAGACGACCTTCCAGCCGCAGTTCCTGACTCCACTGGCGGTGGTTCATGTGTGCGCCGCCGCGGGGCGCGATGGCCAGATCAATGCCGTCCAGATCGGAGCGCGCATCGAAGCGCCAGTGTCGCCAACCGGTGATGCCGATGAGCCGGGTCTCCTCCGGCAGCCCGAGTTCGAATTGCAGCGTCGCCGCCTCGTGTGTGATGCGTCGGCGGTTGCTGCCGTCCTGGGCGACCTTGCGGGCATGCACATCGGGCGGCAGCAGCCGGTGGCCGAGGGCGGCGGCGCGGCCGAGCGTGGCCGGACTGTAGCGGATCGGGAGGTAGGCGCAGCAATCATCGTCGACGAGCTCGCGCTCCAGGAGCAGTCGCGCGCGCAGCGCCTCCGACGGGGTCCACAGCAGTTGCCCGCGCACGCCGTCGCGGTGCTCGCCGTTGACGTCGCGGCCGCTGGTGACGTTGCGCACGGCGCCCGAGCCGTGCAGCGTGTAGGCTGAAAAACGGCCCGCGAGCGTGTCCTGTATGAGCGTGCCGCCGACCGTCGTTTCGTAGGCTTCGTGGCCGTGGGTACCGCGTTCGATGCGTACTACGGCCTCTTCTTCCCATGTGGGCGCGCGCGTGCGCACGTGGATGCCGCCCGCACTGGTGGCCGGCCCCGGTCCGTCGAGGATCGGGGTGCGCACGCGCGCGCCCACATG
>JACESY010000040.1 GCA_013911595.1 Azoarcus sp. | reverse complement strand
TGCCGGCACCGAGCACGACGATGTGACCGGGCTCCACGCCCGGCACGCCGCCGAGCAGCACGCCACGCCCGCCAGCGGCCTTTTCCAGGCAACGTGCGCCGGCCTGCACGCTCATGCGCCCGGCGACTTCCGACATCGGCGCGAGCAGCGGCAGGCCGCCGTGGGCGTCGGTGACGGTCTCGTAGGCAATCGCGGTGAGGCCGGCGTCGAGCAGCGCGCGCGCCTGTTGCGGGTCCGGCGCCAGGTGCAGATAGGTGAACAGCACGTGGTCGGCGCGCAGGTAGGCGAACTCCTCGGGCTGCGGCTCCTTGACCTTGACGATCAACTCGACTGCATCGAAGAGCTCGCGCGGGTGTTCGATCAGGGTTGCGCCGGCTGTGCGGTAGGCCGCGTCCTCGGCCCCGGCGCCCACACCGGCACCGGCCTCGACGAAGACCTCGTGCCCGCGCGCGACGAGTTCGCCGACGCCCGCCGGCAGCAGGCCGACACGGTATTCGTGGTTCTTGATTTCACGGGGGATGCCGATGCGCATCGCCTTCCTCCGGCTCGATTCCGATGCGCGCAGTGTAGCCGCTCAGCGCGTTTCGAGTTCGGCGCACACGGCTTCGGGTGTGCGGATGCGGTAGAGCGAACGCACAAGGCGGTGGCGATCGAGTCGCAGCAAGACCTTGTCGCGGCTCACGAGCAGCGTTGCGCCGGAGTCGCGAGTCAGTTCCAGGAACTTCTGATCGTCGCGGTCGCGGCACTCGGGCAGGGGCGCCGCATCGGATGAGGGTGGTGGCGACAGCGTGCAGCGCGAACGATAGGCTTCGGCGATTTCCGCCTGTCGCGCGGCCGGTATGGCGAACTGGCGGTAGGCGAGCACGCGGGTCAGTTCCCCGAGCGTGTCCTCGCGCGCGGCGAGCGCGAAGGTGCCGGTCTCGATCGCTCGCGCCAGCGGCGCGAGCTTCGGGTCCTGCCACCACCACAACGCCATTACCGTGTTGGTGTCGAGCACCGCCCGCATGGGCGCACTCATGCCTGCTTGGCGGCTTCCGCTTTGCGGTCGAGACGGAACTTCACGTAGCTGCCGGGTGCGTCCTCGATGGCTTCGAGCGGACCGGCGGCCGGGTCGCGTGCGGCTACGCGCGCGCTGCCGTCCTGTGCCTCGAGCCAGGTGTTCCAGTCTTCCCACCATGAGCCGGCCTGCTGCTGCGCGTTGGCAAGCCAGTCTTCCGGGCTCTCCGGCAGCTCGTCGCTGCCCGGCGTCCAGTAGCAGTACTTGTTGGCGACCGGCGGATTGACGATGCCGGCGATGTGGCCCGAGCCGCCGAGCACGAAGCGCACCGGTCCGCCCAGATGGCGCGCGCCGATGTAGGTGCTCTTCCACGGAGCGATGTGGTCTTCGACCGCGGAGATGAAGTAGGCCGGCGTCTTGACCTTGCCCAGATCGATCTTGACGCCATCGATCTCGATGCCGCCGGGCTCGACCAGACGGTTCTCCAGATACATGTTGCGCAGGTAGAAGCTGTGCATCTTGGCCGGAAGGCGCGTCGAATCCGAGTTCCAGTAGAGCAGGTCGAACGGGAACGGATCCTTGCCCAGCAGGTAGTTGTTCACGACGAAGGACCAGATCAGGTCGTTCGAACGCAGCATGTTGAAGGTCGTGGCCATCTCCGTGCCCTCGAGGTAGCCGCGTTCGCTCATCTTCTTCTCGAGGCTGGCGACCTGCTGCTCGTCGATGAACACGCCCAGTTCGCCCGGCTCGGAGAAGTCGGTCAGCGTGGTCAGGAAGGTGGTCGAGGCAATACGCTTCTGACGCTTGGCCGTGAGCCAGGCCTGGGCCGTGGCCAGCAGCGTGCCGCCCAGGCAGTAGCCCACGGCGTTGACCTGGCGCTCGCCGGTCTGCTGCTCGACGGCGTCGAGCGCGGCCAGCACACCCTCGGTCAGATAGGCGTCGAAGCCCCGTTGCGCCAGACGCTCGTCCGGATTCACCCAGGAGATCACGAAGACCGTGTTGCCCTGGTCCACGCACCACTTGATCAGCGAGTTCTTCTCGCGCAGGTCGAGCACGTAGAACTTGTTGATCCACGGCGGCACGATCAGCAGCGGGCGCTTGCGCACCTTGTCGGTGGACGGCGAGTACTGCACGAGCTGCATGAGCTCGTTCTGGAAGACGACCTTGCCGGGGCTGGTGGCGACGTTCTTGCCCAGCTCGAAGGCCTCGAGGTCGGTCATGCGGATGCGCAACTCTCCGTCGCCGTGCTCGATGTCGCGCAGCAGGTTGTTGAGCCCGCGCACCAGGTTGTCACCGTTGCTGGCGACGGTCTCGCGCAGCACCTCGGGGTTGGTCATCGCGAAGTTCGACGGGCTCAGCGCGTCGACGTACTGCCGCGTGAAGAAATCGACCTTCTTCTGCGTCTGGTCGTCCAGCCCCTCGACACCGGAGACCGTGTCGTGGATGTGACGCGCGGTGATCAGGTAGGACTGCTTGATGAAATCGAACAGGAAGTGATCTTCCCACTGCTCGTCGCGGAAGCGCCGGTCGCCCTTCTCGGGCGCGGCCACCGGCTCGACGGACAGGCCCATCATGCGCTGCATGGCGTTCTGCCACAGGCTCATGTAGTCCATCGAGAGCTTGAACTGCGCCTGCGCCAGTTTCATCGGGTCGGCGAACAGCTTGGCCGACATGTCCATGAAGGCCTGGGCGACGCCCAGCTCATCGGTCGGCGCCTTCATGCCCTCGCGCATTTGCTTGTGCATGTGTTCCTGCAGCATCTTCGAGGCGCGCTGCGCGACTTCGGCGTACGTCGCGGCGACTTCCTGAGGATCGGGCGGGGTGGGCTTGTCCTGCGTCGTGGCGGCCATCGGCAAAGCTCCTTCAGTTGCGGTGTCTTCGTGCGAAACGGATCGTGCCGTCGTCACCGCTCACGCGCTCGACGAGACTGCGTTGCGCGAGATGGTTGAGGTGGGCGACGGCTTCGCCCATCGCGAACATCACCTGATGGTTGTCGAGTTCGCGCGGGAACAGCACGGGCAGCAGATCGCCCGCACTCATCGGCCTATCCAGGGCCTGCAATACTGCGGTGCAGCGTTCCGCGTGATGGGCCTCAAGTTGCTCGATGCGAGCCCGGATGCCGCGAAACGGCTTGCCATGTGATGGTAGCACGAGCGTATCGTTGGGCAAGTCGATGATGCGCTGCAGCGAAAGCAGGAAGCAGCCCAGTGCGTCGTCGAGCGGGGCCGAGGCCTGGACGCTGACATTGGTGGAAATGCGCGGCAGCAGCATGTCTCCCGAGATCAGCACGCCGTCCTCGGCGCAGTACAGGCTGGCGTGCTCGGGCGCGTGGCCATGGCCTACGATGACCCGCCATTGCCGGCCGCCGATGGTCAGGCGGTCGCCGTGGAAGATGCGTCGGTGGGTGCGCGGCAGTTCCGGCACACCGCGGCGGTAGGTGTTGCCGCGCGCCTCGAGCGCTGCCAGCCGGGCCTCCGGCAAACCATGGGTGCGGAAGAAAGCGACCATGTCGGCCACGCAATGTCCGGGCAACTGGTGCCACAGAGCCAGGGCTTCGAGGTATTCGGCCTCGGTCATGAAAACCGTCGCTTCGTCGCGCGCGGCAATCCATGCGGCCAGGCCGAGATGGTCCGGGTGAAAGTGCGTGACCACTACGCCGGATATGCGCCGGCCGTCGGCCTCGAGAATTCGCGTCCAGTGAGCGCGCGTCTCGTCGGTGCCAAAACCGGTGTCGACCAGCACCACGTCGTCGCCGTCGTCGAGCATCCACAGGTTGATGTGATCGAGTGCGAAAGGCAGCGGCATGCGTACCCAGGCCACGCCGGGCGCCACGTGCGTCGGCTCGGTCGGAGCGGGTACGTCCTCGAAGGGGTAGTCGAGCGGGTCGGAACGGCTCACGTCGTGCGTCCTCCAGGGCAGTCAGTCCGAATGGTAGCCGCGATGGCCGCAGCCGGCACGAGATGGCAAACTGTCGGGATTGCCAATCGCTTTGCCGAAGGAGTCCCGCGCAATGGCCGACCCCATCGATTTCTGGTTCGATTTCTCGTCCCCGTACGGCTACATGATGGCCGAGCGCATCGACACGCTCGCTGCCAAGCACGGCCGCGAGGTCAAGTGGCGCCCCTTCCTGCTGGGTGCCGTATTCAAGCACACCGGCGGTCAGCCGCTGCCCGCGCAGCCGATGAAAGGGCCTTACAGCAAGCACGATCTGGCGCGCAGCGCGCGTTTTCTCGGCCTGCCGTTCACCATGCCCGAAGCCTTTCCGGTGTCCACGCACCAAGCCTGCCGCGTGTTCTACTGGCTTGAGTCGCGCAACGCGCGCCTTGCCCACGAATTCGCGATCGCCGTGTTCCATGCCTATTTCGTCGACGGGCGCGACATCTCGCAGATGAACGTACTCGAGGATGTCGCCGGCAAGCTCGACATCGCTCCCGAGGCGGTGGCCGGTGCGACTGCCGACGATATGGTCAAGACCCATCTGCGTGAAGTGTGCGAGGCGGCGATTGCGAGCGGCGTGTTCGGCTCGCCCTTCGTCGTCATCGACGGCGAGCCCTTCTGGGGTGTGGACCGCCTGCCGCAGATCGAGCGCTGGCTTGAACAGGGCGGCTTCTGAGAGCCCGCGCGATGACTCTGCCCCAACGTGTGCGCATCGTCGAAGTCGGCCCGCGCGACGGTCTGCAGAACGAGCCGCTGCCGGTATCGGCCGAAATCAAGGCCGCGCTGGTCGCGCGGCTGGCGGATGCCGGGCTGAGGACGATCGAGACGACCGCCTTCGTCTCGCCCCGGTGGGTGCCGCAGATGGCCGATGCCGCCGATGTGATGGCGCGCGTCAATGCCGCGCGTCGCCCCGGCGTGCGCCACACCGCATTGACGCCGAACATGAAGGGCTTCGAGGCGGCGCGCGCGGCTGGCGTAGACGAAGTCGCGGTGTTCGCCGCGGCGTCCGAATCGTTCAGCCAGCGCAACATCAACTGCAGCATCGACGAGTCGCTGGAGCGTTTCGAGCCGGTGATGGCAGCCGCACGCGAGGCGCAACTGCCGGTGCGCGGCTACATCTCCTGCGTGGCCGGCTGCCCATACGAAGGCGCGGTCGCGCCGCAAGCAGTGGCCGATGTCGCCGCGCGCCTCATCGCCATGGGTTGCTTTGAAGTTTCGCTGGGCGACACCATCGGCAGCGGCAACCCGGCCTCGATCCGCGAGATGCTCGACGCCGTGCTCGCGCGCGTTCCGGCCGCGCAGCTGGCCGGGCACTACCATGACACTTGGGGCATGGCGATCGCCAATATCCTGGTCTCGCTAGAGGCCGGTATCTCAGTGTTCGATGCATCCGTTGGCGGACTGGGCGGCTGTCCATACGCTCCGGGCGCCTCGGGCAACGTCGCCACCGAAGACGTGCAGTGGCTGATGCAGGGGCTGGGCATAGCCACCGGCGTCGACCTGGACGCGCTTGTGGACACCGCCGCGTGGATCAGCAATGAGCTGGGCCGCAGGCCGGCCTCGCGCGTCGCCCCCGCGCGTCTCGCGCAACGCGACGTGGCCGTGTGCGAGAACCGATGAGCGCGGGCGCGGACAAAGCAAGGTTATCGACACTGGATCCCGGGATGGAAACTGCCTCGCCGTGCATCGGTACCTGCCGCATCGACGCCAACGGCCTGTGTGCCGGTTGCGCGCGCACGCTCGACGAGATCGCACGCTGGGGCGGCATGGACATCGACGCCCGGCGTCGGGTGCTGGCGCAGTTGCGCGATCGCCGCGCCGCGCTCGACTGCGGGGGGGCGGCGCAATGAACGACGAGTGCCTTGGGCTGTGCGATATCGACTGGGAGGCCGGCGTGTGCCAGGGCTGTGGTCGCGCCACCGACGAGATATTCGAGACCGGGAACGGCGCCGAAGCGGAATCGGCGCCGGCGGCGCGCGATGACGAATGATGCGGAGGACGCCATGCAGATCGTACTGATCAGCGGCCTGTCGGGTTCCGGCAAGAGCGTGGTGCTCAAGGCGCTCGAGGACTATGGCTATTTCGCCGTCGACAACCTGCCGGCGATGCTGCTGCCGCAACTGGTCGAATACCTGCGCGATGCCGGTTACCGGCGTGTCGCGGTGGCGGTGGACGTGCGTTCGGGTGCGAGCATCGCAGCGCTGCCCGAACGCATCGCCGACACGCGCGCGCTGGTCGACGACCTGCGTCTGATCTTCCTCAACGCGCGCGACGACACGCTGATTGCACGATTTTCGGAAACGCGTCGCCGCCACCCGCTGGCGAGCGACGAGGTGTCGCTGGCCGAGGCCATACATCATGAACGCGCGGCGCTCGCGGCGATCGCCGAGATGGGCCACAACTTCGATACCAGCGACATGGCCCCCAACACGCTGCGCGCCTGGGTCAAGGACTTCGTCGGCGCCGACCCCACCGCCGGGCTGACGCTGATGTTCCAGTCTTTCGGCTTCAAACTTGGCATTCCGCTCGATGCCGACCTGGTGTTCGACGTGCGCTGCCTGCCCAACCCGCACTACGACCCCGGCCTGCGTCCGCTGACTGGCTGCGATGCGCCGGTGGCCGAATTTCTGTCGCAGATCCCGGATGTCGGACGCATGGCCGAGGACATCCGCCGCTTCGTCGCCGACTGGCTGCCCAGTTTCGTGCGCGACAACCGCAGCTACCTGACCGTGGCCATCGGCTGTACCGGTGGCCAGCACCGCTCGGTGTATCTGGCCGAACGCCTGGCACGCGAGTTCCGCGGCCAGGTGCGCGTGCTGGTGCGTCACCGCTCCATCGAGCAGCGCAAGGGCGGCGCATGAAGGGCTTCGCGCTGGGGCCGGAGTGGCGCACGCTGCTGCGTCCGGGGGATTTCGTCACGCTGGCGCTGGCGGTGACGGTGTGCGTTGGCTCGGTACTCGTGCTGTGGCGCGGCGGTGCGCCTGACAAGGTCGTGGTGCGCGCCGGCGGTCAGATCTTCGCCGAGGCCAGCCTCGCGCGCGAACAGTTCATTGAGGTGCCCGGCCCTCTGGGCACGACGCGCATCGAGATCCAGCCTGGCCGCGCCCGTGTCGCCGACGATCCGGGGCCGCGCCAGTACTGCGTGCGCCAGGGCTGGCTCACGCGCGCCGGCTCCACGGCGATCTGCGCGCCCAATCAGGTCAGCCTGTCTCTGGCCGGCGGCGCGGCGGACTTCGACTCGTTGAATTATTAGCCAGCCGCAGGTCGTAGGTCAGGTAAGCGCCGCGAGGCGCGCACCTGACGCTCCACGCGAACGGATCGTAGTCCGCAGGTGCGCTGCGCTTACCTGCGGTACGGCTCTCCACTCATACGTCAGAAGCGCGAATCCCCCGGCAGCGCGGTGTGTTCCACGATGCGGTTGCGTCCGCCGCGCTTGGCGCCATAACAGGCCAGGTCGGCCGCGACCAGCGCGTCGCCGGGGGATTCCAGTCGTCCGTCGAGCGGCACCAGGCCGATCGACAGGCCGACCGTGAAGCGCTTGCCTTCCCAGGTGAATTCGAATTCGCTGACCGCCTGGCGCAGGTTCTCGGCGATCTGGTGCGCCTCGGCCACGCCACAGCCGTGCAGGATCAGCGCGAACTCGTCACCGCCGATGCGCGCGACCAGGTCTCCGGCGCGCACGCGCTCGCGAATCAGCGCAGCGATGCGCACCAGCAGCGCGTCGCCGGCGGCGTGCCCCGCCGTGTCATTGACGATCTTGAAGCGGTCCAGATCGATGAAGCACAGGACCGAAGCGTCGCTGGCGCGGCGTGAGGCGCCGACCGCCGCCTCCAGCGCCTGTTCGAAGGCGCGGCGGTTGGGCAGGCCGGTGAGCGGGTCGTGCATGGCCTGATGCGCGAGCTGGGCCGTGGCCTCGTCGATGCGGACCTGCATCGTGTTCTGCGCCTCGGCGATCGCGTGCGCCATATGGTTGAAGCCGCGCTGCAGCGCGCGCAGCTCGCCGATGCCCGAATCCTCGCCAACCTTGCTGTTCAGGTGGCCCTCGGAGATGCGTCGCACCGCGCGCACCAGTTCGGCGACCGGGCGCGACACCGCGCGCGACATGCCCCAGGCCAGCGCCAGCGTGAGCAGAAGCACGAGCGCCGCGATGGCCAGGGTGCTGACGATCATCTCGCGCTTGTGGGCGGCCAGCGAGGCGGTATCGAGTTCGACGTGAACCCAGCCGATGATGCCAGGGTCATCGGCGACCGGTGGGGCGTGGTCATCAATGCCCAAGGGCGAGATCGCCACCGGGGCGATTGCGGCGAGTCGTCTGTCGGCGGTCGCGATGATGCGCGTCGGCCCGTTGCTGGCGTAGTCGAGCACCGCCGCGGCGGGCAGCGAGCGGCGGCCGCTGCTGGCGAGCACGCTGCCGTCGGCGTCGATGATCGAAGCGGCAGCCACGTCGCGCTGTTCGATCACGGCGGTGAGCAGCGCCGCAAGCGCGCGGCGGTTGCCGGCGAATACGCCGTATTCGGCCGCCGGCGCGAGGAAGCTGACGATGGCCTGCGCGCGGTCGCGCAAGGCGGCATCGGCCGTCGCGGCGCTGCGCTGGAGCAGGAAGCCCGAGAGCGCGCCGGCCAGCAGCACGACGGGCAGCAGCACGATCAGGATCAGTCGCTGGCTGAGGGTGAGTCGGTGCATCAGGGTTGCCTCCCGGCGGTCACGGCCGCGCGCAAGGTGTCTTCGTCCGGGATCTGCAGGCCGAGCGCGCGGGCCACGCGCGTATTCACCGCGAGCTCGAAGTGATACGCGGGCGCAGGCTCGGGCAGTCGTTCGGTGGATTCGAAGGCGTCGATCCAGTCGAGCACGTCGCGCGTGGCGGTGGCGGGCGTCGAAAACAGCGCGGCGAGCGCGCCGGCTTCCACCCAGGCGCGCGAATACCCGAACAGCGGACGCTGCATGCGGTAGCTGGTGAGCAGTGCGGCGCGCGCGACATGCGGATGGGAAACCACCGAGTCGGGCAGGGTCAGCGCCGCTGCGCAGCGTGCCAGGTGTCGCTCGAGTGCAGGCACGACATCTCCGGCCGAGGCGGCGAAACTGTGTTCGATGGCGAGCCCGGCGGCATCGGCCGCAGGGCCGAACTCGGATGCGAAACTGCGGCTCTGCGGTCCGAGCACGAGGCCGGCGCATTCGGCTTCGGGCATCACGGCGCGGATCAGCCGCAGATGGCGCTCGACGGGGTGGTCGATGAACAGGCCGGTCATCGGGCGCGTCGGCTCATGACCGCGCAGGCGTTCGAAGTCGGCCCGTGAGACCAGCGCGACGAGCATCGGCGGCGCGTCGTCGTCGGCCGCCACCGCCAGGGCCGCGGCCTCGCCGAGCGCGATGACCAGGCCGGCGCGCCGGATGTGCTCGGTCTCGAGTGCGCCATCGGCGCTGCCACCGTGCACCAGCATGTGCTGGCTCGAGGCCTGGAGCACGGCGTCGGCAACCACGCGAGAGCTGCCCTTGGATTGCGAGGCGACGATGGCAATGTCGATCGCCGCCAACGGCCCGGCAGCGAGCGACAGCGCGAACGCGCCGACGAGACGGAGCATGCGCGGTACCAGCGCTCCTACCATGTGGCACGCACGCTCAAGAAGATCTGCGGCTCGTGGCGGAACTTCTCGGCGTCGAAGTCCGGATAGCGTCCGCCCAGACTCTGCGCCGTCAACGCCACTTCGTTGTCCGAGCCGTGGGGGCCGAAGGCGCGCGCGATCTTCAGGTCGACGCGGTCCTGATTGCCCATCTCGCCGCCGTCGTTGAGCCAATGCACCGGTTGCGTGTGGTAATAGCCCAGGCTGGCGCGCCAGCGATGCGGCAGATCCTTGATCAGCAGCAGCGAGGTGGCCGAGCGTGGCGCGCTGCGGTCGACATTCTCTTCCTCAAGCTGCGAGCCGGCATGCACCCGCGTGAACGACTGTGTGAGGATCGCGCGGCCCCAGCCCGGGCGCTTCCAGTCCAGTGTGAACTCGGTACCGCGCACCGTCGCGCGCCCCAGGTTGAGAAAGTAGTAGGTCGAGGTCGACAGCGGGTCGGCGCTGAATCCGGGTGGTGTGGCGAAGCCCAGGTCCGCACAGTTCGAGCGCGGCGGCGGGCGGTAGCGGCATACCTCGTCGTCCAGATAGCCGTCGTAGCGGTCCTGGAACACGCGTGCGTCCAGCGACAGGCCGTATTGCGGGATGCGCGCGACGTATCCGAGCTCGAGGTGAACGACCTCCTCGGGGTCGATCTTCTGCAGGCTGTTGTAGAGCCGGCGCGCGATGGTGTCCTGATAGCGGATGGTCTCGCGCGCGTGGGACTCCATCAGCGACGGGGCGCGGTAAGACTTGCCGGCCGACACGCGCAGCGCCGACAGTGGCGAGAGCGCCCAGTTGACCGCCATGCGCGGGGAGAACAGCGTGCCGCTGTACTCATGCTCTTCGAAGGTGCCGCCGAGGTTGACCGAAAGCGTGTCGGTGGCCCGCCAGGTGAGACTGCCGAAACCCTGCCAGTAGGTTGCGCGCAGCGCGCCTCCGCGATCGAAATAGCGGCGCGAGCGCACCGAATCCTGTCGCACGCCGCCGCCGACCAGAAAGTGCCAGCGCGGGGCCATGCGCCCCGAGTACTGCACCTCGAACTCGTTGCGCGCGGTGTCGGTGTCCAGGTCGGTGGGAATCGAGCGGCCACCGTCCTCGATCACCCATGCGACGCGACGGCGATGGGCCTGATGGTAGAACTGCACGGTCAGTTCGCTGTCGGCCGCGAAGCTGCGTGTCCAGGCGCCATGCAGATAGTGGGTGCGCACATCCTCGTCGCGGATCGGCCACTCGGGCGCCTCTTCGGAGTTGGCCGGATAGCCGCGATCGTCGACGCCGTCGACGATGCCCAGTTGCAGACGCAACTCGTCGCGCGCGGTGAGCTGGGTCGAGGCCTGCAGGTTGACCACCGAGCGGCGGATCGACTCCTGCGAAAACACGTCGCCTTCGTTGTTCGAGATCGACTCGAAGTTGCGCGCACCGCGGCGTGAGGCGGTCAGTCGCCAGTCGATGGCCGAGCCGGCGCCACCGTTGATGCGCACACCGTGGTCGTGGAAGCCGTCGCGGCCCAGGCGCGAGATCACGGTGGTGCCGCTCTCGGTCGCCGGGTGTCGCGTGATGATGTTGATCACCCCCTGGAATGCATTCGCCCCGTAGGCCGCGCCGTGCGGGCCGCGCACCACCTCGATGCGATCGATGTCGTCCACACGCACCGGCAGGTCCTGCCACATGGTGTTGCCCCACAGCGGATCGTTGACCGCGCGACCGTCGATGAGCACCTTGATGCGCCGGTCGAAGGCATCGCCCAGGCCATGGTTGGCCACGGTGGGCGAGCCGTTGGGCCAGTCGGCGACGAGAAAACCCGGCACCAGGCGCATCAGGTCGTGGATCTCGGTGAAGCCGGAGGCCGAGATCATCTCCCGGTCGATGATGGTGACCGGTGCCGGTGCGTCGAGCGGCGACTGTGCCAGGCGCGAGCCGGTCAGCACCACGGGCATGTCCTGCGCGAAGGGGTCGGCGTGCAATTCGTCCGACAGGGCGGGCACAGCGCTGGTCATCGCCAGGGTGCAGGCCAGCGGCCGGAGAAGCGGGTGAGGCATCGGGATCTGCCTGAAACAGAATGTTTCGCGGATTATGCCCGAGCCACCGCGGCGAGTCGGGCGCCGTATTGGGGAAGCCCAGGTACTGTTGCACGCATGTTGCGCCGAACCCACGCTATCGACGCAACGAGCCGAGCAGGTACACTGCCGCAGTTCGTCCCGACCGGATACGCCATGCAGCCTTCCTCGATCACGATCCAGCCCACCGCCGACGACGGTCGCATCGCGCGGCTGGCGGCGGCCGCAATCGTGCTGTCGGTGGCCGAAGCGGCGATCCCGCTGCCGCTGCCCGGCGTCAAGCCGGGGCTGGCCAACATCGTGATCCTGATCGTGTTGCTGCAGTGGGGATGGCGCGACGCGGTGTGGGTGGCGTTGCTGCGCGTGTTTGCCGGCAGCCTGTTGCTCGGGCAGTTTCTCGCACCGGGTTTCTTCCTGAGCCTGGCGGGCTCACTTACCAGCCTGGTGATGCTGGGGCTGGCCGTGCATTTGCCGCGGCGCTGGTTCGGCACGGTCACGCTGTCGTTGCTGGCGGCCTTCGCCCATATCGGCGGCCAGCTCGTGCTGGCGCGGGTGTGGCTGGTGCCGCACGACGGTATCTTCTATCTGATGCCGGTGTTCGCCCTGGCGGCGACGGTCTTTGGTCTGGTCAACGGGCTGGTGGCGGGGCGGCTGTTGCGTGATCTCGGACCCTCCGGACGCTGAATGCCGGGAACGCTTTGCGCAGCGCTCGCGTCTATCGCGCATTGCGCGCCGGCATCGGTGCCGACGCGAGCTTTGCGGAGACGTCCTCATGTGTGCTCGTGCCCTGCTGATCGCCCTGTCCTTTCTGCTGCTTGCGCCCTCGAGCGCACTCGCTGAATCCGATCCGGACGGCGCCGCGCTGGAGGCGATGCGCGCCGGTGGCGTGGTGCTGCTGATCCGGCATGAGGTGACCGAATCGGGCATCGGCGATCCACCCGAATTCACCCTGGGAAAGTGCGAGACACAGCGCAACCTGTCCGCAAGCGGGCGCGAGCGCTCCCGCCGTCTCGGCGCGCGCCTGGCCGAACTCGGCGTGCGCGTCGACGAAGTGCGTTCCAGCCGCTGGTGCCGCTGTGTGGATACGGCCGAACTGGCCTTCGGCGAGCACCTTGAGGTGCGCGAGTGGCCGCCGCTTGACTCGTTCTTCGGTGGCCAGGGTGACCGCGACTCGCAGACGCGCGAGGCGCTGGCCGGATTGTCGGAGCTGCCGCGCGATCGCGTATGGGTGTGGGTCACCCATCAGGTCAACATCTCGGCGCTGAGTGGCGAATACACGGCCATGGGTGAGGCCATCGTCGCCCGCCCGCGCGACGATGGCTCGCTGCAAGTCGTCGGACGCTGGCAGCCGTAATCGCAAAAAACGGGGCGACCTTGGCCGCCCCATTTCGTGTTGCAGCTTCGGCCTCTTACACGCCGTGGCGCTTCAACCACGCCTGCATGCGGCGCCAGCCGTCCTCGGCCGGCTCCTTGCGGTAGGTCGGCCGGTAGTCCGCGTGGAAGGCGTGCGGTGCGTCTGCATAGACGTGGATCTCGGCGCTTGCGTCGGCGCGCTTGAGTTCGTCGCGCATGAATTCGACGTCGTGCATCGGAATGCCCTGGTCGGACCCACCGTACAGGCCCAGCACGGGCGCCTTGAGATCGCCGACCACGTCGATCGGGTATTTGGGCTGCAGTTCGGTCGGTGCGCCATCGAGCCGCCCGTACCAGGCCACACCGGCGGAGAGCTTGGGGTTGTGCGCGGCGTACAGCCACACGATGCGCCCACCCCAGCAGAAACCGGTAATCCCCAGCCGTTCGGCGTCTCCGCCGTGGTTCGCCGCCCAGCCCGCGCAAGCGTCCAGGTCGGACAGCACCGTGGCATCGGGCACCTTGGAGACGATGCCCTGGATCAGTTCGGCGACGTTATCGATGCTGCGCGGGTCGCCGTGACGGAAGAACAGCTCCGGCGCGATCGCCAGATAGCCCAGCTTGGCCAGGCGCCGGCATACGTCCTTGATGTGCTCGTGCACGCCGAAGATCTCCTGCACCACGAGCACGGTCGGCAGGTCCTTGCCGTCGGCCGGTCGCGCGAAATACACCGGCAGTTCGCCGCCATCGACGGGGATCTTGACGTCGCCGGTGTCGAGCCCCTCGGCATCGGTCTTGATCACCGTCTGTGCGTGGATCGGCTGCACGGCCAGCGCGAAACCGGCGGCAGCGATGGTCGTTACGAAGCCGCGACGGTCCATGCGCGCGGCCGGCACCAGACTGTCGAATTCGGGATTGGGTCTGTTCATGTTTCGATCCTCCTGTATTTATCGTTGTTGTCGTCGTCGGGGCACACGCCTCGGTGCCTGCGTCGCTTGGTGCAGACAGTTCAATCGGCGACCGTGTTCCCGCCCGCGTTGGTGTCGGCAGTCGCATTGCCGTCACCGAGTGGCTGGTTGTGCTCGGCAGCCTGTTCGGCCGCTGCTGCGACGAAGATCACGCGGGCCATCGCAAGCAGGTTGGCGACGATGTGGGCAGCATAACCGGCGTCGTTCATCAGCGAGGTCGCCTGTTCGGGGCCGATGCGACGCTCGCGCATCAGCGCGTCGATGGTACCGCTGGCGACCAGATCGGCGGCGGCCACGCGTTCGCGCAAGTCGTCGAAATCCTCCGCGGTGGTGTCCGGCGCTTCGGCCAAGTGCTGTATGTCCGACAGCAGGTGCGCCAGTTCCCTGCGCAACACGACGTATTCTGCCTTCGGGTGGAGCGCGTTGGCGTCAAGGTAGCGCACCAGGTTCTTCTGCATGTGCTTGAGATCCTTGAGTGCCTCGATCATCTGCTGGGCTGCGGCACGCAGTGCGTAGGCACGTGTGACTTGTGCCCCTGCCGTCTGCAGGCCGGCCAGGAAGTCGAGAATGTCGCCGTACAGCGGTTTTACGCGGCGCGTGTAATAGTCGTCGATGTCGATTGCGCGCACGCGCTCGGGGGGCTGGTCGAGGGCCTCGAGCTGTTCGCCGCGACGCAGCCGCCCGGGGTCGGCATGCAGCGCCAGTGCCATGATGTCGAACACGTTGGCGTACAGGTGCTGCAGTTCCTTGCGCACCGCTTCAAGGCCTGCATCGGGCATTTCCAGCATGGGGCGCGCGAGAAAGCGCGGGGTCACGACACTGGCGCGCCGCTCCGGCAGCAGCGCTTCCAGCCACCCCACGAGGCGACCGGTCAGCGGCAGCATCAGCGCCAGCCCGACGAGGTTGAACAAGGTGTGGAACAGTGCAAGCTTGAGCGTCCAGTCATCGGCGGCGATGCCCAGCCAGCCGGCGCTGATCTCGACCGCCTGCGCGAAGCCATTGATGAACACCAGTGCGATCAGCCCGGTGGTGACATTGAACACCAGGTGGGCTGCGGCCAGCCGGCGACCCTGCACATTGGCGCCGAGTGCACCGAGCAGGGCCGTGATGGTGGTGCCGACGTTGGCGCCGATGGAAAGCGCCAAGGCGTTCTCATAGGTTACCTGTCCGGCAGCCAGCGCGGTGATCACCAGCACCAGCGACGCGTGGCTGGATTGCATGACGACGGTGGCAACGATGCCGAGCAGGGTGAACACCAGCAGGCCACGCAGTCCGGGCATCGCGTAGTCGGCGAGATTGACCGCCGCACCGAAGACCTCGAAGCCCTCCTTCATGAAGGCGATGCCGAGGAACAGGAAGCCCAGCCCGGCCAGCACGTGGCCGACACCTTTCATCACCGGCGAGCGCAGGAACGCGAACATCACGCCGAAGGCCAGCATGGGCATGGCCCAGGCAGCGATGTCGACCTTCAGGCCGAAGCCGGCGACCAGCCATGCGCCGGTGGTCGAACCCAGGTTGGCGCCGAAGACGATTCCGATACCCTGCGCGAGCCCGAGCAGGCCGGCCGACAGAAAGGAGATCGAGATCACCGATACCAGCGAGCTCGACTGCATCAGCGTGGTCACCACCATGCCGAACAGCACGCTCTTCCACAGCGGGTCGGTGGTGCGCGCGAGCAGGCGCTCCAGAGTGCCGCCGGTGAAGGCCTTGAAGCCTTGTTCGAGCGCCAGCATGCCGAACAGGAAGATCGCCACACCGGCGGCAATCTGCTTGAATTCGGGGCTCGCCAACAGGCCATAGCCGAGCAGCGCGCACAGCAGGACGAAGGCGATCCGGCGAACCATCAGCGTCCGCCGCGCAGCGGCGTCACGCGCCCGGCGCGGCGCCGTCCACCCAGCGCGCCCAGCACGCCCGAAGAGCCGTTGGCATGGCAGATTGCGCAGGCCAGCGCGTCGGCCGCATCCGCTCCGGGATCGCCATCGAGTGTGAGCAGGCGTTGCACCATGTGCTGCACCTGGGTCTTGTCCGCCTTGCCGTAGCCGACCACTGCCTGCTTGACCTGCAGCGCGGTGTATTCGGCCACCGGGAGATCGCACGAGACCGCACCGCAGATCACCGCGCCGCGCGCCTGGCCCAGCAGCAGCGTCGATTGCGGATTGACGTTGACGAAGACCTTCTCGACCGCGACCTGATCCGGCGAGTAGGTCGCGATGATCTCGCGCACGCCGTCGAGCAGCGTCTTGAGGCGTCCGGGCAGTTCCCCGTCGGCGGTGCGGATGCAGCCGCTGGCGACGTAGCGCAACTGGCTGCCGAGCTTGTCGACGACGCCGAAGCCGGTGATGCGCAGGCCCGGGTCAATGCCCAGGATGCGTGTGGTGACGTTTGCCGATGCGATTGACATGGGAAGGGAGCGTTGAGCCGTAAGCCTTAAGCTGTAAGAAAAACCTTGTCCGGGGAGCGCTTACAGCTTGAAGCTTACAGCTTATAGCCTACGGTCGGCGGCTTCGCCGTCCGTCCCGCGCCAGCCACACGCCGGTCACGGCAACGGCCATCCCGGCCAGCGCCAATGGCGCCAGGCGCTCGTCGAAGAGCAGCCAGGCCATCACCGCCGTGGTCGGCGGAGTGAGGTAGAACAGGCTCGCCACATTCACGGCACCGCCCGAGCGAATCAGCAGGTTGAGCAGCGAAATCGCGCCCAAGGACAGCACCACCACCAGCCAGCCCAGCGCGAAGATGAATTCGCCGCTCCAGTCCACCCTCATCGTTTCCGTCGCCCAGGCCGCCAGCGCAGTGACCAATAGCGTCGGGATGAACTGAATGACCGCACCGGTGCGCAGGTCGAAACTCGGGCAGAAGCGCTTCTGGTAGAGCGTGCCGGCAGTGATGCCGGCGAGCGCGAAGAGGGCGGGAATCAGCATCGCGGCCAGCGGTGCGTCGAAGCCGGCCGCGCTGCCCTGCCCGATCACCACCAGCGCCACGCCGCCGAAACCCAGCGCGAGCCCGACCCACTGCCGTCCGACCACGCGCTCGCCCAGCAGCCAGCCTGCGCCCAGCGCCGTGAGCAGCGGTTGCATGCCGACCACCAGCGCAGTCACGCCCGCCGGCAGACCCGCGCCAATCGCCGTGAATACCCCGCCCAGATACAGGCCGTGCACCAGCAGGCCGGACACGCCGATATGCACGAACTGACGCGCGTTGCGCGGCCACGGCGCGCTCATGATCCACACCAACGGCAGCATCAGCGCCAGCACCAACGCGTAGCGCAGCGTCAGGAAGGTCAGCGGCTCGGCATAGGGCAGGCCCAGCTTGCCGCCGATGAAGCCCGTGCTCCACAGCACGACGAAGAGCAGGGGCATGGCTGCGGTGAGCATCGGGCCGGGCATGTGCGCGGAGTCCTTGGGCTTTGTTCGCGTTTAGGGTGGCGAGCGCGACACCTCAGGTCATACGGCGGATTAGCGCAGCGTAATTCGCCGTATGTTCTTACTCGTCGAACACCGCGGAGGTGTAGACCTCCTGCACGTCGTCGAGCGACTCGAGCGCGTCGAGAAGCTTTTGCATCTTCTCGGCGTCCTCGCCCGCCAGCTCGGTCTCGTTCTGCGGCTTCATCGTGACTTCGCCGAACTCGGCGGTGAAGCCGGCCTTCTCCAGCGCTTCCTTGACTTCCGAGTAGTCGTTGGGCGAGGTGAACACCTCGATCGAGCCGTCGTCGTTGGTCACCACGTCCTCGGCACCGGCCTCCAGCGCCGCTTCCATCAGCGCTTCCTCGTCCGTGCCGGGGGCGAACATCAGCGCGCCGCAGTGCGTGAACTGGAAAGCCACGCAACCGTCCGTGCCCATGTTGCCGCCGAACTTGGAGAACGCGTGGCGCACGTCGGCCACGGTGCGCGTCTTGTTGTCCGTCAGGCAATCGACCATCACCGCGGCGCCGTTGATGCCGTAGCCCTCGTAGCGCGCTTCCTCGTAGTTCACGCCTTCGAGCTCACCGGTGCCGCGCTTGATGGCGCGATCGATGTTGTCGCCCGGCATGTTCTCGGCCTTGGCCTTGTCTACGGCCAGGCGCAGACGTGGGTTGAAGTTCGGGTCGCCGCCGCCCATGCGCGCTGCGACCGTGACTTCCTTGATCAGCTTGCTGAACACCTTGCCCCGCTTGGCGTCCTGACGACCCTTGCGGTGCTGGATGTTGGCCCATTTGGAGTGACCCGCCATGAAAACCTCTTGAATGATGCGGCTGGACGAAATCCGGCAATTATACGGCGAGGCCATGGGCTCGCGCGACCGGGGGCGAGTACTCGCGCGAGTAGCGGCGAGGTCTGCTAGATTATGCCCGTCGGGCCGGCTGGCCCCCGGAGGGTGAATGACCGGACGTCTCGTCCTGCTGTGTATCTGGCTGCTGGCCTGCGTTGCCGGTGCGGCTTCCGCTCAGGTGCGAACGGTGTTCGACGGCTGCGTCGACGCGCGCGGCGCGCCGGTGCGCTCGGTCGAGGATGCGTCCATCGATGCCGCGTTCTCGACCCGCATCGAAGACGGCCGACCCGTGATCCGCTACAACGCCAGTCAGCCGCCAGGCGCATCGGAAGCCGTGCGGCTGTTCTTCTATGCCCACGAGTGCGCACGCCTCGGGCTGGGGCTCGCACCGGATGCACTTCGCACGGTCGGCGATGCCTGGCGCGCCGACTGCCGCGCGCTCGATACCTTGCTTCAGTCCAGCCTGATCCGGCGCGCCGACGTGCCACGTCTGCAGGCGGATCTCGACGCGCTCTCTGACGCCGCGCGCGAGCGCCTTCTCGGCCCGCGGCGCGACATCGATCTGCCCGCCTGTGCGCGCGCCGGTATCGCGCGTCCACTCGCGCTGCCGGCCTCGCGAGCACCTGGTCAGGATCGCTGGAATACTTGCGTGCACGCCTGCGCGGACCGCCTGCTCGCTTGCCAGCGTGCAAGCTGTGGCGGTCTCGATTGCCCGTCCTGCCTGCCCGCGCACGAGAGCTGCGTCGCGGCCTGCGACACCGCTGCACGCTGAATAGAGGAGGCCGCCCATGCCCAACCCCATGCTCATCGCCCGCGCCGCCGGCGAGGATGTCGCACTGCTGCCGCGGCTGGCCAACCGCCACGGCCTGATCACCGGTGCGACCGGCACCGGCAAGACGGTGACGCTGCAGAAGATGGCCGAGTCCTTCGCCGCCATCGGCGTCCCGGTGTTCGTCGCCGACGTCAAGGGCGATCTGTCGGGCATAGCCGCGGCCGGCAAGGCCTCGCCCAAGCTGCTCGAACGCCTGGCCGCGATCGGCATCACCGACTATCGCCCGCGCGCCAACACGGCCGTATTCTGGGACGTGTTCGGGGAACTCGGTCACCCGGTGCGCGCCACCGTGTCCGACATGGGCCCGCTGTTGCTGGGCCGGCTGCTCAACCTCAACGACACCCAGGCCGGCGTGCTGCAGATCGTCTTTCGCGTGGCCGACGACAATGGCCTACTGCTGCTCGACCTCAAGGACCTGCGCTCGATGCTGCAGTACGTCGGCGAGAATGCGCGCCAGTTCACCACCGAATACGGCAACATCTCGGCCGCCTCGGTTGGCGCAATCCAGCGTGGCCTGCTCAATCTGGACGCGCAGGGCGGCGAACTTTTCTTCGGCGAGCCCATGCTCGACCTGGCCGATCTGATCCAGACCGACGCCGAAGGGCGTGGCGTGGTCAACGTGCTCGCCGCCGAGAAGCTCTACCACTCGCCGCAGCTGTACTCGACCTTTCTGCTGTGGGTGCTGGCCGAGCTGTTCGAGAACCTGCCCGAGGTCGGCGACCCCGACAAACCGAAACTGGTGTTCTTCTTCGACGAGGCCCACCTGCTGTTCCGCGATGCGCCCAAGGCGCTGGTCGACAAGGTCGAGCACGTGGTGCGCCTGATCCGCTCCAAGGGCGTCGGGGTGTACTTCGTGACGCAAAGCCCGCTCGACGTGCCCGACGCCGTGCTCGGCCAGCTCGGAAACCGCGTGCAGCATGCGCTGCGCGCGTTCACGCCGCGCGACCAGAAGGCGGTCAGGAGCGCGGCCGAGACGATGCGCCCCAACCCGGCCTTCGACGCGGTGCAGGCGA
>JACESY010000004.1 GCA_013911595.1 Azoarcus sp. | reverse complement strand
GTCCTCTTCACCTTCGGCATGTTCGTGCCGGAAGCCGAGGCCCGCCGGTTCGGCGGCGGCGGCAGCTTCGGCATGCAGCGACAGATGTCCCCCCCGCAGTCGCCACGACCGACCGCACAGGCACCGGTTCGTCCGGGCGCGCAGGCCGCCCCCAACCGCTCGTGGATGGGACCAATCGCCGGTCTGGCCGCGGGTCTGGGGCTGGCCGCGCTGTTCTCGCACCTGGGTCTGGGCGAGGGTTTTGCCTCCTTCGTGCTGATCGCACTGATGGTGTTCGCTGCCGTGATGCTGTTCCGCTTTCTGGCGCGCCGCGCACTCGATAGCCAACAGACCCAGGGCGCAAACCGCATGCAGTACGCCGGCAATGCGCCGGGTGCTTTCGGCGGGGCTGCACCCGCATCGATGGCGGAGATGGGAGGCGCGACTTCGGCCAGCCAGGATGACTTGCGCAGCCAGCTCGACGAGACGGCCTTCCTGCGCCAGGCCAAGCTCAACTTCATCCGCCTGCAGGCGGCCAATGACCGCGGCGATCTGCCCGACATCCGCGAATTCACGACACCCGAAGTATTCGCCGAGATCCGCATGCAGATGGCGGACGCACCGACGGGGCCGGTCCAGCACACCGATGTGATCGATCTCGACGCCGAGGTTCTCGAGGTGACCGAGGAGAGCGGACGCTACGTCGTCAGCGTACGCTTCACCGGTCTGCTGCGCGAGGAAGAGGACGCTCCGCCGGCACGCTTCGACGAGATCTGGCATCTGGTCAAAGACCAGAACGGCACGTCTGGCTGGCGCGTCGCCGGCATTCAGCAGGCAAGCTGAGACGGCGCCCTGCGCACATGTTCGATCGCATCTTCGTCGACGCAGTCGATCACCTGTTGGCCGACGCCCCGTGGGCCCGCGAACGCCTGATGCCGTTCGCGGACCGCGCGGTGCACATCGACGGCGCACCGTTCGAGGTACGAGCCCGCATTACCGATGAAGGGCTGCTCACCACGGCCGACGTAGCAGACGCGGCATCGGTGCGCATCACGCTGCCACTTGGCGAGATGCCGGCGGCGCTGGCCTCCGGCGGGCTCGCAAAGGCCTTCAGTCGCGCACGCATCGATGGTGACGCGGAGCTGGCCGAGGCGCTCGGCTTCGTGTTTCGCAATCTCGAGTGGGATGTGGAGGAGGACGTGGCCCGCCTACTTGGCGACATCCCTGCCCACCGTCTCGCGAGCGCGGCGCGCGCCTTGCGCTCGGGCGCCGTTCGCGGCGTCGATGCCATGGAAGGCAATGTCGGCGAGTACCTTACCGAGGAGTCGGGGCTGCTGGTCGCACGGGCGCAGGTTCAGGCGTTCGGCGACGAGGTATCGGCCCTGCGCGATGCGTTGGCGCGGCTGGAAAAGCGTGTCGATCGGGTGCGGCGTACCGTGCGCGGCTAACAAGACCTGTCGGACAAAAAAAAAGCGACCGCAGGCGGTCGCTTTTTTCTGAGCACAAACGCGCCGTCAGTGGCCGCGCTTCTTCATCTTCTGGATCGCCTGGATCTGCGCGATCGCTTCCATCAGCTCGCCCTGCGCCTTGGCATAATCAATCTGGGCGCCGCGGTTCTCCAGCGCCTCCTCGGCGAGCCGCTTCGCTTCAAGCGCCTTGGCTTCGTCCAGATCGGCGCCGCGGATCGCGGTGTCGGCAAGCACCGTCACCAGACCCGGCTGAACTTCCAGCAGGCCGCCGGCGACGAAGATCAACTCTTCCTCGTCCTTGTCGGCGAGCTTTACCCGCACCGCACCGGGGCGGATGCGCGTGAGCAGCGGCATGTGGCCGGGCAGAATGCCCAGTTCGCCGGATTCACCGGGCAGGACGACGAATTCCGCCAGTCCGGAGAACAACTGTTCCTCTGCACTGACGACGTCCACGTGAACAGTCATGGCCATGGGGTGTCCTTATGTTCTGCGTTGCGGCGGGTCGCCCCGCCGCAGCACGCTTTTAGAGCTTCTTGGCCTTTTCCTCGGCTTCCTCGATCGTGCCGACCATGTAGAAGGCCTGCTCGGGGAGCTGATCGCATTCGCCGCTGACGATCTTCTTGAAACCGTTGATGGTGTCCTTGAGCGTCACGTACTTGCCCGGCGCGCCTGTAAACACCTCGGCGACGTGGAAGGGCTGCGACAGGAAGCGCTGGATCTTGCGCGCGCGGCCCACCGCCAGCTTGTCTTCCGGCGAGAGCTCGTCCATGCCGAGAATCGCGATGATGTCGCGCAGTTCCTTGTAGCGCTGCAGCGTCTGCTGGACCTGACGGGCCACGTCGTAATGCTCCTCGCCGACCACCAGCGGATCGAGCTGGCGGCTGGTGGAGTCGAGCGGATCGACCGCCGGGTAGATACCCAGGGCGGCGATGTCACGCGAGAGCACGACGGTGGAGTCCAGGTGCAGGAAGGTCGTCGCGGGCGACGGGTCGGTCAGGTCGTCCGCGGGCACATACACGGCCTGGATCGACGTGATCGAGCCGACCTTGGTGGAGGTGATGCGCTCCTGCAGGCGGCCCATTTCCTCGGCCAGCGTCGGCTGATAGCCCACCGCCGACGGCATGCGGCCGAGCAGCGCGGAGACTTCGGTACCGGCCAGCGTGTAGCGGTAGATGTTGTCGACGAAGAACAGGATGTCACGGCCATCGTCGCGGAAACGCTCGGCCATGGTCAGGCCGGTCAGCGCCACGCGCAGACGGTTGCCCGGGGGCTCGTTCATCTGGCCGAACACCATCGCGACCTTGTCGAGAACGTTGGAATCCTTCATCTCGTGGTAGAAGTCGTTGCCCTCACGGGTACGCTCACCCACACCGGCGAACACCGACAGGCCCGCGTGCTGCTTGGCGATGTTGTTGATCAGTTCCATCATGTTGACCGTCTTGCCCACGCCGGCACCACCGAACAGGCCGACCTTGCCGCCCTTGGCGAACGGGCAGATCAGGTCGATGACCTTGATGCCGGTCTCGAGCAGTTCCACCGACGGGGAGAGCTCGTCGAACTTGGGCGCCTTGGCGTGAATCGGGCGCAGCTCGTCGGACTTAATCTCGCCGGCCTCGTCGATCGGGCGACCGAGCACGTCCATGATGCGACCCAGCGTGCCTTCGCCGACCGGCACGGAAATCTGCGCGCCGGTGTCGGAGACCGACATGCCGCGACGCAGGCCGTCGGTCGAACCCATGGCGATGGTGCGCACCACGCCGTCGCCGATCTGCTGCTGAACCTCGAAGGTCAGACCCGCTTCGACGATGCCGCTGTCGTTGTCGGCGCTGTCGAGCTTGAGGGCGTTGTACACCTTGGGCATCGCGTCGCGCGGGAACTCGATATCCACCACGGCGCCGATACACTGAACGATCGAACCAGTACTCATCGTCATTTCCTTAAAAGCATTAATCCGTTACACCGCGGCTGCGCCGCCGACGATCTCCGAAAGTTCCTTGGTGATCGCGGCCTGGCGGGTCTTGTTGTAGACCAGCTGCAAGTCGCCGATGACAGTCTTGGCGTTGTCCGAAGCGGCCTTCATCGCCACCATCCGTGCGCTCTGCTCGGAAGCCATGTTCTCGACGACGCCCTGATAGACGAGCGTCTCGACGTAGCGAATCAGCAGCTCGTCGACGACGGCCTCCGGCGTGGGCTCGTAGAGGTAGTCCCAGGACGCGTCCGGCGTGCCGAGCTGTTCGCCGGTCACCGGGAGGAGCTGTTCGAGCACCGGCTCCTGCTTCATGGTGTTCACGAAGCGGGTGTAGGCGAGATAGACGGTGTCGAGCTCTTCCTCGCGGAAGGCGTCGAGCACGACCTTCATCGGGCCGATGATCTTGTCCAGGTGCGGCGTGTCACCGAGCTGGGTGATGTGCGACACGACCTGTGCGCCGATGCGCTGCATGAAGCCCAGGCCCTTGTTGCCGATGCAGCACACACGGATCTCGGAAGCGCCGCTGCCTTCCCACTCCTTCATCGCGTTGATGACGACGCGCTGGATGTTGGTGTTCAGACCCCCACACAGCCCCTTGTCGGACGTCACGATGATCAGGCCGATCTTCTTGCCTTCGGCCTTGCGCACGACGAACGGGTGGCGATAGTCGGCCACGTTCGCGTCGGACAGATTGGCGGCGAGCTGGCGGATCTTGTCGGCGTAGGGACGAGCACCCCGCATCCGTTCCTGCGCCTTGCGCATCTTGGATGCGGCGACCATCTCCATCGCCTTGGTGATCTTGCGCGTGTTCTGGACGCTCTTGATCTTGGTCCGGATTTCCTTACCGCTTGCCATAAATCAGCCTCCCTCGCGGTCTCAGGACCAGGTCTTCTTGAACGCCTCGATCGCCTCGCTGAGCTCCTTCTCGCCGTCGGCATCGAGCTGCGCCTTCTCGAGAATGCTGTTGAAGAGCTTGCCGTGCTGATCTTCGACGTGCTTGTGCAGGGCCGTCTCGAGCGCCAGCACACGATTGACCTCGACGTCGTCGAAGTAGCCTTTGCTGATCGCGAACAGCGTGATCGCAAGCTGGGCGATCGACAGCGGCGCGAACTGCGCCTGCTTCATCAGTTCGGTGACGCGGCGACCGCGCTCGAGCTGACGACGCGTCGCGGCGTCCAGATCCGAGGCGAACTGGGCGAAAGCCGCCAGTTCGCGGTACTGGGCGAGGTCGGTACGGATACCGCCGGAGAGCTTTTTGATGACCTTGGTCTGGGCCGAACCGCCCACGCGCGACACCGAGATACCGGCGTTGATGGCGGGACGAACACCGGCGTTGAACAGGTCGGTCTCGAGGAAGATCTGACCGTCGGTAATCGAGATCACGTTGGTCGGCACGAAGGCGGACACGTCACCGGCCTGGGTCTCGATGATTGGCAGCGCGGTCAGCGAGCCAGTCTGACCCTTGACCTTGCCTTCGGTGAACTTCTCAACGTAGTCGGCGTTGACGCGCGCAGCACGCTCGAGCAGACGGGAGTGCAGGTAGAACACGTCACCCGGATAGGCTTCGCGACCCGGCGGACGACGCAGCAGCAGCGAAACCTGGCGATAGGCCCAGGCCTGCTTGGTGAGGTCGTCGTAGACGATCAGCGCGTCTTCACCACGGTCGCGGAAGTACTCACCCATGGTGCAGCCGGCGTAGGCCGACAGATACTGCATCGCGGCGGACTCGGAAGCCGAGGCGGCGACGATGATGGTGTATTCGAGCGCGCCGTGCTCTTCGAGCTGACGGACGACGTTCGCGATGGTCGACGCCTTCTGGCCAATGGCCACGTAGACGCAGACCATGTTCTGGCCTTTCTGGTTGATGATCGCGTCGACGGCCACCGCGGTCTTGCCGGTCTGGCGGTCGCCGATGATCAGCTCGCGCTGGCCACGACCGATGGGCACCATCGAGTCAATCGACTTCAGGCCGGTCTGCATCGGCTGCGAAACGCCTTCACGGGCGATGACGCCGGGAGCGACCTTCTCGATCTTGTCGGTGATCTTGGCGTTGATCGGGCCCTTGCCGTCGATCGGCTGACCCAGCGCGTTGACCACGCGTCCGAGCAGCTCGGGACCGACCGGGACTTCGAGGATGCGGCCGGTGGCCTTGACGGTGTCGCCTTCGCGGATGTGCTCGTAGTCACCGAGGATGACCGCGCCGACCGAGTCGCGCTCGAGGTTCAGCGCCAGACCGAAGGTGTCGCCCGGAAATTCCAGCATTTCGCCCTGCATCACGTCGGCAAGGCCGTGGACGCGGGTGATGCCGTCAGTCACCGAGACCACCGTGCCTTCGCTGCGCGAGGAGGCGCTCAGCTTGAGGTCCTGGATCCGGCTCTTAATCAGTTCACTGATTTCAGAGGGGTTGAGTTGCATTTTGCGATAACTCCTAGTTCTTGAGCGCAGCGGCCATGTTCGCGAGCTTGCCGCGGACCGAGGTATCGATGACGTCGTCGCCGACCGCGATGCGCACGCCGCCGATGAGCTCCGGATCCACGCGCACGTGGACGTTCAGCTTGGCCTTGAAGTGGGCTTCGAGGTCCTTGTGGAGCTTGGCGAGCGCGGCGTCGTCGAGCGGGAAGGCGGAACTGACGTTGGCTTCAAGCACCCCTTCGTGCACATTCTTCTTGAGCACGAACAGGTCCCGGATCTCCGGCAGCACCTGCAGACGGTCGTTTTCGACCAGGATGCGAACGAAGTTCTTCTGGTCGGCACCGAGGCCCTCGCCCGCAACGCCCGTGACCAGCTCGCACACCTCGTCTTCCGTGAGCTTCGGATCGCGGGTGGCGGCCTTCATGGCCTCGTCCGTGACGATGGCGGAAAGGCGTTCGAGGACATCGAGCCACTGGCCCAGCGCCTTGGTCGCCTTCGCCTGCTCGAACGCGGCGTCCGCGTAGGGGCGCGCGATGGTGAGGTTCTCGGCCATGACTTAATGCAGTTCCTTCTTCAGGTTGGCAAGCAGCTCGGCATGGGCCTTGGCGTCGATCTCGCGGCGCAGGATCTTCTCGGCTCCGGACACCGCCAGCGCGGCGACCTCTTCGCGCAGATCATCCTTGGCACGCTGCATCGCTGCACCGGCTTCCTTCTCGGCTGCGGTGCGCGCCTGCTCGACCAGACGGGCCGCTTCGGCACGCGCCTCTTCGATCAGCTTGGCAGACTGCTTCTCCGCCGAGGCACGGACGTCGCCGGCCGACTCGCGCGCCTTGCGCATTTCGTCGACGGCCTTCTTCTCGGCACGCTCGAGGTCGGATTTGGCCTTGTCCGCAGCTGCCAGCCCGTCGGCGATCTTCGCCGCGCGCTCGTCGAGTGCCTTCATGATCGGCGGCCACACGAACTTCATCGTGAACCAGCCGAGAATGAAGAACACAACGATCTGGGCTATCAGGGTTGCGTTCAGATTCACGTTTCTTGACCCTCGTTGGGTTTAGAGGTGGTAAGGCTCAGACGACGAACGGGTTGGCGAAGGCGAACATCATCGCGATACCCACGCCGATCAGGAACGCGGCGTCGATCAGGCCGGCCAGCAGGAACATCTTGGTCTGCAGGGCGTTCATCAGTTCCGGCTGACGCGCGGACGCCTCAAGGTACTTGCTGCCCATGATGCCGATGCCGATGCACGCGCCGATGGCGCCCAGACCGATGATCAGACCAGCAGCCAGCGCGACGTAACCCAGGGTGACTTCCATGACAACTCCTTCAGAGATAGGTGACTAGGAAAAGCTCGTGATGATACAGAAAATCAATGACCTTCATGCGCCTGACCGACGTACACCAGGGTCAGCATCATGAAGATGAAGGCCTGCAGCACGATGATCAGCACGTGGAAGATCGCCCAGATCGAACCCGCGACGAGGTGACCCAGAAAGCCGAACACGGTGGCGGTACCGCCGAGCAACGCAATCAGCACGAACAGCAGTTCGCCGGCGAACAGGTTGCCGAACAGTCGCAGCCCGTGGGAGACGGTCTTGGCGAGAAACTCGATCATCTGCATGACGAAGTTGACCGGCCAGAGCAGCGGATGGGCGCCGAAGGGGGCGGTGAACAACTCGTGCACCCAGCCGCCGAAGCCCTTGATCTTGATGTTGTAGTAGACGCACATCAGCAGCACCGAGATCGCCATGCCCATCGGGATGTTGATGTCTGCGGTCGGAACGACACGCATATAGGCTTCGCCGGCGTGCTCCACGAAGCCCATCGAAGCGAGCGCGCCGCCCCAGGCCATCGGAATCAGGTCCACCGGAATCAGGTCCATGAAGTTCATCAGGAACACCCAGATGAACACCGTCAGCGCCAGCGGCGCGACGAACTTGCGCGATTCCGCACTGTGGATGATGTTCTTGGCCTGATCGTTGACCATCTCGACCATCATCTCGAAGAAACCCTGGAAGCGGCCCGGAACACCCGAAGTGGCCTTTTGCGCAACGCGCCACAGGATGAACACCGTCAGCGCACCGAGACCGAAACCCCAGAACACCGAGTCGAGGTTGATGTAGCTCCAGTCGACGATGGCCTCTTGCGCGTGGCCCGTCTGGTTGAGGTTGGTCAGGTGGTGCGTTACGTACTCGGATGCGGTAGGAGCGTGCCCAGTAGCCATTTAAGTCTTCACCAGAAAAGCAAACAAATTCGCCTTGAGCGCCAGGATCAGTCCGATGAACAGAGCCCCCCAATGGAGGTCCGGATAACCGAGACCGATCAGCACCAACAATCCCACGATCGCGACGATCTTGAAGAACTCGCCGACGACGAAGGCCATCGCGGTACCTGGCCCGCCGGAGCGCGAGGACAAGGCCTTCATGCGCAACGCGAACAGTGCGTTCGGAACGACGCACACCAGCCCCCCGAGGGCCGCAGAGATTGCGCCATGAACCCCGAAAAAAACGGCCGCCAGGGCCGCCGCTGCGAGGGTCGCGCAAATCTGCAGGTAAACCGCTTTCAACATGGCCTTTGGCCTGCAGGCACCGGGAAAACCCCGCCACCTGCGGCTGAAAATCCGGTCAATGGTAGGGGTTAACCGTAATCAAGTCAAACCCCTGAGCACCCTAACCACGGCGTCGCGGGCGTTTGCCAGCGTGCCCGATCGGCCGCAAACTGGGCGCCTTCGCCACTGCCCGAGGGGCATCCGATGATCCGCACATCCCGCGCCGGCCGCCAGGAAATCTTCGGCTGGGCGATGTTCGATTTCGCCAATCAGGCCTATACCTTGCTGATCATCACGGTGATCTTCGGGGATCTGTACACGCGCATCGTCGTCGGCGATGCGCCCGACTACCGCATCGGCAACCTGATGTGGAGCCTCGCGCTGTGTCTGTCCTATCTGCTGGTGGTGCTCTCAGCCCCACTGCTGGGCACCGTCATGGACCATGCGCGCGCGAAGAAGCGTCTGCTCTTCGCGAGCTATGTCGCCACCGTCGCGACGACCGCACTGCTGTACTTCGTGGCACCCGGCTGGATGTGGCTGGGCTTTGTCCTGATCGTGTTTTCGAACACCGCCTACGCCATCGGCGAATCCTTCATCGCGAGCTTCTTGCCCTCCCTTGGCCGACCCGGGGAGTTGGGCCAGGTGTCGGGTTTCGGCTGGGCGCTGGGCTATGCCGGCGGGCTGCTGGCAGCCTTGTTCGCGCTGGTCTTTCTCGGAGAAGTCAGCCACGAGAACTTCGACCGCGTGCGCTGGGTCGGGCCATTCGCGGCCGTCTTCTTCCTGGTGGCGGCGATACCCACCTTCCTGTGGCTGCGCGAACCCGAGATCGGCATGCGCCGTCCGCTCACGGGCGGGGTGTTCTCGGCCGGCTACGCCCGCTTGCGCGAGACGCTGCGCACGGCCGCGCAGTATCCGGACCTGCGCCGGGTGTTCGTCTCCATCCTGTTCGCGATGGCCGGCGTGTACGTGATCATCGCGTTCGCGTTCATCTACGGCGCGCAGGTGGTGGGTTGGAGCGAGGGCACGCGCACGGCGATGTTCGTCGTCGTGCAACTGACCGCACTGGCCGGCGCGCTGGGTTTCGGCTGGCTGCAGGACCGCTTCGGCGGCAAGCGCACCTATGCGATGACGCTGGTGCTATGGGTGATCGCGATCCTCGCGATCTACTTCGTCGCGGAACTGACGGACTTGCTCAACACCGCTTTCGAAACGGACTTCGAAACCGAACACGTATTCCTGGTCGCGGGCCTGCTCTCGGGCCTGAGCCTGGGCTCGAGTCAGTCGGTCGGGCGCGCGCTGGTCGGCGCATTCTCGCCGCCCGAGCGGGCGGCGGAGCTGTTTGGTTTCTGGGGGCTGTTTTCCAAACTCGCCGCGATCTTCGGCATCTTCGGCGTCGGCCTGCTGCAACTGGCCCTCGGCCTACAGGGCGCAGTGCTGTTCTGCATCGTGTTGTTCGTCGCCGCGCTGGTGCCGCTGGCCAGGGTCGATGAAGCGCGCGGCATCGCCGTCGCACAGGGCGACGAGCGCCCCGGCTAACGCAGGCGCGAGAGCAGCCCGTCGAGCTGGTCCAGATCGCCGAAGCGGATCGACAGCTCGCCCGCGCCCTTGCGGTTGGCGCGAATCTTCACGGTCGCGCCCAGCATGTCGGCCAGCTCCTCCTGCAGACGCAGCAGGTCGCGGTCCGGCGCCGGCGGCGCCTTCTTGTCGCGCGGGTTGAGCATGCGATAGACCAGTTGCTCAGTCTCGCGTACCGACGTTCCCTTTGCAGCCACCAGATTGGCAACCTGGATCTGGCTCGCCGCATCGAGCGGCAGCATCGCGCGCGCGTGGCCCATGTCGATATCGCCGGCCATCAGCAACTCCTGCACCTGCGTGGCGAGATTGAGCAGACGCAACAGGTTGCTTGCCGCCGGGCGCGAGCGGCCCACCGCATCGGCCGCCTGCTGGTGGGACATGCCGAACTCGTCGATCAGGCGCTGGATGCCGGCCGCCTCCTCGAGCGGGTTGAGGTTCTCGCGCTGGATGTTCTCGATGAGCGACATCGCCAGCGCGGCCTCGTCCGGAATCGGACGCACCAGACACGGCACATAGCCCAGATCGGCCAGTTGCGCGGCACGCCAGCGACGTTCGCCGGCGATGATCTCGTAGCGGTCGACACCCACCGGGCGCACCAGGATGGGCTGCATCACGCCCTGCGAGCGGATCGATGCGGCCAGCTCGTCGAGCGAGCCCGGGTCCATGCGCGTGCGCGGCTGGTACTTGCCCGGCTGCAGACTGCCCACGGCCAGCGTCTGCAGCTCGCCCTTGTCCTCGTCGTCGCGGTTGCCCGACAGCAGCGCGTCCAGGCCGCGGCCCAGCCCTTTGGGTTTCGGTGGAGTCATGCGTCTATCCGGCAAAGTGCGAAGGTGCCCGTCACAGCGTCTTCACCCGTTCGATCATTTCCTGCGCGAAGGCCTGGTAGGCCTGCGCACCCTTGGCGCTGCGGTCGTAGAGCACGCCGGGAATGCCGTAGCTCGGGGCCTCGGCCAGGCGCACGTTGCGCGGCACGATGGTGGTGAACACCTTGTCGCCGAAGTGCCCCTCGAGCTGGTCCGAGACCTGCTGCTGCAGCGTCATGCGCGGATCGTACATGACGCGCAGGAGGCCGATGATCTTCAGGTCGCGGTTGAGGTTGGCGTGCACCTTCTTGATGGTGTTGACCAGATCCGACAGGCCTTCGAGCGCGTAGTACTCGCACTGCATCGGAATGATCACGCCGTGCGCCGTGCACAGGCCGTTGAGCGTGAGCATGGACAGCGACGGCGGGCAGTCGACGAGGATGAAATCGTAGTCGTCCGCATGCGGCTCGAGCAGGTCGCGAAGACGGGTCTCGCGGCGCTCGAGCTCGACCAGCTCGACCTCTGCGCCGGCCAGATCGCGGTTGGCCGGCAGCACGTCGAAACCGCCGGTAGGCGACTTGACGCGCACTTCCGCCAACGCGGCGATGCCGACCAGCGCGTGATAGACGGAGTGGCCCAGCTCACGCTTGTCGACGCCGCTGCCCATGGTCGCATTGCCCTGGGGATCGAGATCGATCAACAGCGTGCGTTGCCCCGCCTCATGCAGCGCAGCCGCCAGGTTCACGCTGGTGGTGGTCTTGCCGACGCCGCCCTTCTGGTTGGCGACACAGAAGATTCTTGCCATCAGTCCCGTTCCAGGATGATCAGGTGTCGTTCGGCATCCAGCCCGGGCACGTCGACGGGCTGCGCCTCGACGACGCGCACGCCATCGGGCAGGGCTGCGAGTTCGTCCCGAGGATACACGCCTTTCATCGCCAGGAAACGCCCGCCGGGCGCCAGCAGATGACGCGTGAGTCGGACGAAGTCGGCAATCTCCGAGAAGGCGCGCGAGATCACTGCGTCGAACGGCGCCTCCGGCTGCACGTCCTCGACACGGGCATGCAGCGGGGCGAAGTTGGTCAGCCCCAGTTCGATCTTCGCCTGCTGCTGGAAGCTCGCCTTCTTGCCCACGGTCTCGATCGAGGTGATCACCAGCTCAGGCCGGGCGATGGCCAGCGGGATGCCCGGCAGGCCGCCGCCGGAACCGATGTCGGCCAGCCGCGCGATGCTGCCCAGATGCGGCAGCACCGCCAGCGAATCGAGCAGGTGGTGGGTGACGGCCTGCTCCGGCGAGCGGATCGCGGTCAGGTTGTAGACGCGGTTCCACTTGCCCAGCAGCGCCGCGAAAGCGAGCAGGCGGGCACGCGCGTCGGAGGGGAGGTCGAGTCCGAGTTCCGCGAGCCCGCGGTCCAGCAGGGCCGCTTCGCTCATGCGCTCTTCTTGTCGATCTTGTCGCCGGACTGCCCCGGGGCTGGACCGCCCCCATCGCGGGCAAGCCGAACGGCTTCCCCGCGCATCAGTTCATTGCGCTTGAGCCAGACCATCAACAAGGACACCGCGGCCGGCGTCACGCCCTGAATGCGACCGGCCTGGCCGATGGTCTCGGGCCGGTGCTGTGCGAGTTTCTGCTGCACTTCCTTGGACAGGCCGCGCACCGCAGCGTAGTCGACGTCCTCGGGCAGACGGGCCGATTCGGCCCTGAGCTGGCGCGCGACCTCATCCTGCTGACGGTCGATGTAGCCCTGGTACTTGGCGGCGATCTCGACCTGCTCGACGACCTTGGGATCGGTGGCCGCCCCGTCCGGCGCGCCGGGCAGCGTCATCAGCTCGGCATAGCGCGCCTCGGGCCGGCGCAGCAGGTCGAAGAAGCGGTACTCGCGCTCGAGCGCCTTGCCCAGCACACGCTCGGCCTCAGCCGCCGGGATGCGCTCGGGGTGGGCCCAGGCGCCCTTCAGACGCGCCGTTTCGCGTTCGATGGCCTCGCGCTTTTCGCAGAATGCGGCCCAGCGCGCGTCGCTCACCAGACCCAGCTCGCGGCCCTTCTCGGTCAGGCGCAGATCGGCATTGTCCTCGCGCAGTTGCAGGCGGTATTCGGCGCGCGAGGTGAACATGCGGTAGGGCTCGGACACGCCGCGCGTGATCAGGTCATCGACCAGCACGCCCAGATAGGCTTCGTCGCGCCGCGGGCACCAGGGCTCGCGACCCGACACCTGCAGTGCGGCGTTGGCACCGGCGAGCAGGCCCTGGGCGGCGGCTTCCTCGTAACCGGTCGTGCCGTTGATCTGACCGGCGAAGAACAGCCCGTGGAATGACTTGGTCTCGAGGCTGGACTTGAGGTTGCGCGGATCGAAGTAGTCGTATTCGATGGCGTAGCCCGGACGCAGGATGTGGGCGTTTTCCAGGCCACGGATCGAGCGCACGACCATCAACTGCACGTCGAAAGGCAGCGAGGTGGAAATGCCGTTCGGATAGATCTCGTGCGTCTCCAGCCCTTCCGGTTCGAGAAAGATGTTGTGGCTGTCCTTGTCCGCGAAGCGATGGATCTTGTCCTCGATCGACGGGCAGTAGCGCGGGCCCACCCCCTCGATCACGCCCGAGTACATCGGCGAGCGATCGAGATTCTCGCGGATGATTCCGTGGGTGTGCGCGTTGGTGTGCGTGATCCAGCACGGCAACTGGCGCGGATGCTGCGCGGCATCGCCGAGAAAACTGAATACCGGCACCGGATCGTCGCCGGGCTGTTCCTGCGTCACCGAGAAATCGATGCTGCGCCCGTCGAGCCGCGGCGGCGTGCCGGTCTTCAGGCGCCCCTGCGGCAGTTGCATCTCCTTCAGGCGCTGACCGAGGCTCGATGCCGGCGGATCGCCTGCGCGACCGCCGACGTGACTTTGCATGCCGACGTGGATCAGGCCGTTGAGAAAGGTGCCGGCCGTCAGCACCACGGCCTTTGCCGAAAACCGCAGGCCGATCTGCGTCACGACGCCGGTGACGCGGTCATCCTCGACCGTGATGTCGTCCACCGCCTGCTGGAACAACGTGAGATTGGGCTGGTTCTCAAGGCGGCGGCGGATCGCTGCCTTGTACAGCACGCGGTCGGCCTGAGCGCGCGTGGCGCGCACGGCCGGCCCCTTGGAGGCGTTGAGGATGCGAAACTGGATGCCGGATTCATCGGTGGCCTCGGCCATCGCGCCGCCAAGCGCATCGACTTCCTTGACCAGGTGCCCCTTGCCGATGCCACCGATCGACGGATTGCAACTCATCTGGCCGAGCGTCTCGATGTTGTGCGTGAGCAGCAGCGTCTTCGCGCCCATGCGCGCCGACGCGAGCGCGGCCTCGGTACCGGCATGGCCGCCACCGACAACGATGACATCGAAGGAATCTGGATAACGCATGGCGCACCTCGGCGCGAAATTCGGCGAACCGATTATCTTACGCCAGCGAGGCCCGAATGCCCAGCCCGTACCCGAGCTGCACCTGCAAAAAAGGATTGATCGAACAACGGCTTGGGACGGCCGCTGCGAGCGGCGTCAGTCGCGCGAGGGCGGCTGGCGCTCGACCCTCGGGGAGTACATGCGCTCTTCGGGCCGCACCGACAGATCGACCTCCTCGTTCGAGAGCTGGTCGGGATCGAAGCCCGGCGGCGGCATCTGCGGCTGATACTGCACGGCCTGCGTGATCGCCGGAACCTCGACCGGCGGCGGTGCCGGACGGAAGACGTTCTGGTGGACGACGAAGGCTACTGCGGTGAGCAGAAAGAAGTGATTGAGCAGGCGCAAGCGTCGCTTGCGGGGGTCGAGCTTCTTGTCGCGGGTCTGCATGACGACCTCGGTATGTGCGTATCGGTGCGATTGTGGTCCGACGCTGCGGGTCGACGCAAGTTCCCCCGCCTTTGATCCAGCGCAAAAGGCGTGTGCAACGTGCTTGTATGCGGCAGCCCGACGGGCGATGATCGGTTGCGGAGGACATTCCAATCTCATGGCTGCAATGCGCAAGCTCGCTGTCGTCGCCGTCGTCGCTGCTCTGGCCGCGGCGGCATTGTGGTGGGCGACGCGCGAAGCGCCGCTGCCGGTTCGACTCGCGACGGTGGACAACGGAATGGTCGAGGCCATCGTCGCGAACACGCGCGCGGGAGAGATCGAGGCTTGTCAGCGCACCCGGTTGTCGACCATCGTCGGTGGGCGCATCGACTACCTCGGCGTCAAGGAAGGCGACCGCGTCGAAGCCGGCCAGGTGCTGCTGCGCCTGTGGAGCGAGGACAACGCAGCGCGCCTGGCGGTCAACCGCGCACAACTCGAGAGCGCGCGCAGCCGCGTCGTCGAGGTCTGCAACGTGGCCGACAATGCCGAGCGCGACGCGGCGCGTCAGCGCGCGCTGTTCGAAGCGGGCTTCGTCTCGGCCGCGCGCGTCGAGCAGGCCGAGTCCGAGGCACGTTCGCGCCGCGCAGCCTGCGCCTCGGCCGCAGCCGAGGCGCGCACCGCCGAAGCGGTGATCGCAGCCACATCCACCGACCTGGAGCGCAGCGTGCTGGTCGCGCCCTTCGCCGGCACGGTGGCGAAGATCACCGGCGAACTGGGCGAATACTCCACGCCATCACCGCCGGGCGTACCCACACCACCGGCGATCGACCTGATCGACGACTCGTGCCTGTACGTGCGCGTGCCGATGGACGAGATCGACGCGCCCAGGATACGCCCCGGGCAAAGCGCCCGCATTCGACTGGACGCGGTACCGGACAAGGTCTTCGACGGCCGCGTGACACGCGTCGCCCCTTATATCTCGGCGCTCGAGCGGCAGGCCCGTACCGTCGACGTCGACGTCGCCTTCGTGCGCCAGGACGACGCGCGCGGTCTGCTCGTGGGCTACAGCACCGATGTCGAGATCGTGCTCGACGTGCGCGAGAACACCCTGCGCGTGCCGACCTCCACGCTGCTGGAGGGCAACCGCGTCTATGTCTACCTCCCCGATAGCGGCACGCTGGCACTGCGCACCATCGAAACCGGGCTCGCCAACTGGCAATACACCGAAGTGCTCGCCGGACTCGCCGCGGGCGAGCGCGTCGTCACCTCGCTCGAGCGCGCCGGCCTGGGCGATGGTGTGCGCGTCGTGCCGGAGGAATGAAACCGTGGGGCAGGACGCCGCCCAGATCGAGCTGACTGACATCGATCGCGTGTTTCACGTCGGCGACACCACGGTGCATGCGCTGCGCGCGGTCACGCTGTCGATCCGCGCCGGCGAATACCTCTCGGTGATGGGGCCGTCGGGTTCGGGGAAGTCTACCTTGCTCAACCTGCTCGGCCTGCTCGACCGTCCGGACTCCGGCCACTACCGCCTCGAGGGGCGCGACGTGACGACACTGTCGGCCGACGAGCAGGCCGCCGTGCGCAGTCGGCGCATCGGCTTCGTGTTCCAGAGCTTTCATCTTGTCCCGCGCCTGACTGCGGCCGAGAACGTCGCGCTGCCGCTGATGCTCGCCGGCGTCGCGCCCAGGGAGCGCGCTCAGCGCGTCGCCGCGGCACTCGAGGCGACCGGGCTTGCCCCGCGCGCCGACCATCGCCCCGAGGAACTGTCCGGCGGGCAGCGTCAGCGTGTCGCGATCGCGCGCGCGACCATCATGCGACCGGCCTTGCTGCTGGCCGACGAGCCGACCGGCAACCTCGACCGCGCCACCGGCCAGGAGGTCACCGAAGTGCTCGAAGCGCTCAACGCCGGCGGCGTGACCCTACTCGTGGTTACGCACGACCCGGCCATGGGCGAGCGCGCGCGACGACGCATTCGCATGGAAGACGGCGCCATCGTCGGAGACGAGGCCGTGCGATGACGCCGCGCGACACGCTCGCCTTCGCCCTGCGTGCGGCCGCCGGCAACCGGCTGCGCAGCGCGCTGATGATGCTCGCGATGGCCATCGGCGTGGCCTCGGTGGTGGTGCTCACGGCGCTTGGTGACGGCGCGCGGCGCTATGTCGTGGACGAGTTCGCCGCGCTCGGCGCGAATCTGCTGATCGTTCTGCCGGGCCGCAGTGAAACCGGCGGCGTCGGCCTGGGCACGCTGGTCACGAGCACACCACGCGACCTCACCGTGGACGACGGCGAGGCGCTGCGCCGGCTACCGGCGGTGGTACGCGTCGCTCCACTGTCGGTCGGCACCTCGGAAATTGCCTGGGGCGGACGCAGGCGCGACGTCACGGTGATGGGCACGACAGCCGATTACCTCGCCCTGCGCGGCTTCCGCATGGCGCAGGGGCGCTTCCTGCCGCAAGGCGACGCGCGCAGCGCCGGAGCCGTCGCGGTGCTTGGCGCGAGCCTGCGCGACGAGATGTTCGGCGCCGAAAACGCCATCGGTCGCACGGTGCGCGTCGGCGACCGACGGTTGCGCGTGGTCGGCGTGATGGAACGCGCCGGCTCGGGGCTGGGCATGGCGACCGACGAGCTGCTGATCGTACCGGTAGCCACCGCGCTGGCAATGTTCGACACCAACACCCTGTTCCGCATACTCGTCGAGGCCCGTTCGCGCGACGCCCTGGCCGGCACCCGCGATGCCATCGAGGCGCTGCTTGCGCAACGACGCGGGGAACTCGACGTGACCGTGATCACGCAGGATGCAGTTCTCGGCACTTTCGACCGCATCCTCGGGACGCTGACCCTGGCGGTCGCGGGCATCGCCGCGATCAGCCTCGCGGTGGCCGGTGTGCTGGTCATGAACGTGATGCTGGTGGCGGTCACCCAGCGCACCGCCGAGATCGGTCTGCTCAAGGCGTTGGGCGCCACCGCGCGATCGATCCGTACGGCCTTTCTGGTGGAGGCCGCGCTGTTGTCGGTGAGCGGCGCGCTGGTCGGCCTTGCACTCGGCCACGCTGGAGCCTGGGGCGTACGTACCGTTTTCCCGGCATTGCCCGCGTGGCCGCCGGACTGGGCGGTGGCAGCAGGTCTGGGCACGGCCCTGATCACGGGCGTGCTGTTCGGCGTGCTGCCTGCGCGTCGCGCCGCCCGGCTCGATCCGATCCGCGCGCTGGCCGGGCGATGAGCGCGAACGACTTCCTGCGCCTGACGCTGAGCGCGCTCTCGGCTCACCGGCTGCGCAGCGCTCTGACCCTGTCGGGCATCGCGGTCGGCATCGCGGCGGTGATTCTGCTCACCTCGCTCGGCGAAGGCCTGCACCAGTACGTGCTGCGCGAGTTCACGCAGTTCGGCACCAACATCATCCAGATCACCCCCGGACGGCGCGAGGCCAGCGGGGGGCCTCCCGGCCTGCCCACCAGCGCCCGCCCGCTCACCCTCGACGACGCAGCCGCGCTGGCCCGGCTACCCGATGTTTCCGGCGTGATTCCGGCCGTGTCCGGCAACTCGGAGGTGCGCGCGGCCAGTCGCGTGCGCCGCACCATGGTGCTCGGCACCGGCTCGCAGATGGATCGCGTATTCTCGCTGCCGGTCGCCAGCGGGCGCTTCCTGCCCGGCGACGACGCCGGCAGTGCGCGCGCAGTCGCGGTACTCGGAGCGAAGCTGGCACGCGAACTGTTCGACGACGCCAGCCCGCTGGGCGAACGCGTGCGCATCGGTGACGAGCGCTACCGGGTGATCGGCGTGATGGCCTCCAAGGGTCAGTTCCTCGGTTTCGATCTGGACGACATGATCTACATTCCGGCGGCGCGCGCGCTCGCGCTGTACGACCGCGAGGGGCTGATGGAGATCAACCTCGCCTACCCCGAGGGTGGCTCCCCGCAGCACATCGCCGACGAGGCACGACGGCTGATCGCCGCGCGCCACGGCCAGGACGACGTGACGATCGAGACCCAGGAGGACATGATTGCGACCCTGTCCAACATCCTCGACATCCTCACCGCTGCGGTCGGCGCGCTGGGCGGCATCTCGCTGCTCGTCGGCGCAGTGGGCATCGTCACGATCATGACCATCGCGGTATCCGAACGCACCAACGAGATCGGCCTGCTCAAGGCGCTGGGGGCGCGTCCACGCACGATCCTCGGGCTGTTCCTCGGAGAGGCGGTACTGCTCGCCGCGCTCGGCGGCGCCCTCGGCCTGTTCGCCGGCATCGGCGTGGCGCAACTGGCGACGCTGCTGATCCCGGCGCTACCGGTGCATACGCCACTGGCCTTCGTGGTCGCAGCTGAAACGGTGGCGGTGGTGATCGGTGCGATCGCCGGCGTCGTGCCCGCCAGCCGCGCCGCCCGTCTGGACCCGGTCGAGGCCTTGCGCGCCGAATGAATCAGTACAGCGTGTCGCGCTGACGCGCGGGCAGGGCCGCGTCGTAGCGCTGCGCATCCACCTCTCCGCCAGTCAGCGCGTCGAGGATGCACCCCGGGCTGGGCACACGAGACTTTACGTCCGCTGGCGCCGGATTCCACAGGCCGGAACGGGCAATCGCGCGCGCACATTGAAAATACACGCGCTCGACGCTCACCACGGTCACGCAGCGCGGTGGCTTGCCGTGCATCTCGAATCGCGTGAGCAGGGCCGGGGCGACCGAAATGCGGGCACGACCGTTGACGCGCAGCGTCTCGCCCACGCCCGGAATCAGGAACAGCAGCGCGATGCGCGGGTCACGCACGAGGTTGCGCAGCGAATCGACGCGATTGTTGCCGCGCCGCTCGGGCAGCAGCAGCGTGCGCTCATCCTCGACCACGACGAATCCGGCCGGGTCGCCGCGCGGCGAGGCGTCCAGGCCATCCGGCCCGGCGGTCGCCACGACGACGAAGGGCGAGGCCTCGATCATCTGCCGGTAGAGCGGGTGGATGTAGTCGATCTCTTTCTTGAGCGAAGGCGCGGCAACGCTGCCGAACAAGGCGTCCAGACCCTCAAGGCGGGTGATCGCATGCGGGTCGTGCTCGGACATGGGCGCGGCTCTCCGGTGCAATCGCCCGATGATAAACGCTTCAGTGTCCACGCGAACCGGCGCTTCGCAACAGGACCGTGGCCAGGCGCGCGAGCGCGACGATCTCGACGAACAGGATCGCCATGCGCACGCCGGGCCCGAACAGGTCGATCATCGCCAGCACCATCGTCGCGCAGTCGGCGCCGATCGACACCAGCGCATAGCCCGAGGCGAAACGCGTGCTGATCATCGCGATGAGCACCAGCCAGAAGAACAGCGCGAACGCGATCGCGGACAGCTCGACCGGACGCGGGAAGGTGTAGGGCTCGTGCAGTACCTCCCAGCGCAACGCGGCAAACAGCGAGGCGAGCACGATCAGCGCGAACACCGGTGGCCAGCTTCGAGGCAGCCCGCTGCCCGAATGACGGAAACTGAGCAGCAGCCAAAGATGCAGGAGCAATGCTCGCATCTCCAGGCCTCTTGCCCTACGGCCGCGCCATTTCAGCTTCGAGCCGGTGCTTGATGTCGTCCGGCGACCCGGTGTTGCGCGCCAGCAGCTCGTAGAACAGCGGGATCACGAACAGCGTCAGCACGGTCGACACGGCCACACCGAAGAACACTACGACGCCGATCACCTCGCGCGTCTCCGCGCCTGCCCCCGCGGCGAGAATCAGCGGAACCGCACCGGCGACCGTGGTGATGCCGGTCATCAGCACGGGACGCAGGCGGATCACCGAGGCCTCCACCACAGCGTCGTGAAACTCGCGCCCCTCATCGCGCAACTGGTTGGCGAATTCGACGATGAGGATGCCGTTCTTGGCCGCCAGACCGATCAGCATGACCAGTCCGATCTGGCTGTACAGGTTGAGCGTGGAGCCGGTCACCCACAGCCCGAACAGGCCGCCGCCGACCGCGAAGGGCACGCCGAGGATGATCACGAACGGGTGCACCCAGCTCTCGAACTGCGCGGCGAGCACCAGGAAGACCACCAACAGACCCAGCGCGAAGATGAACACGACCGAGCCGCCCGCGCTCTGGTAGTCCAGTGACTGGCCCTTGTAGTCAATGACGACGTTCTCGGGCAGATGTTCGCGCGCCAGCCCCTCCAGGTGTTCGAGCGCAACGCCCAACGTCAGGCCCTCGCCCAGGTTGGCGCTGATGGTGATGGCGCGCACGCGGTTGTAGCGCGAGAGCGAGCGCGAATCGGCGAAATCCTCGAGTTCGACGAGGTTGGACAGCGGAATCAGTTCGCCGGATCGATCCGAGCGCACGTAGAGGTTCTCGAGCGCGTCCGGGCTGCGCTGACGGTCGCGCTCGCCCTCGACGACCACGTCGTATTCGCGCCCACCCTCGATGTAGTTGGTGATGCGGCGCGAGCCGAGCATGGTCTCGAGCGTGCGGCCGATGGTGTCGATATTCACGCCCAACGCCCCGGCACGATCGTAGTCGATCTTTACCTCGAGCTGGGGCTGGGTTTCCTTGTAGTCCCAGTCGACGTCGATCAAGCCCGGGTTATCGGCCTCGAGCTTGTCCAGCAGCGTGTCGCGCCACCCGGCCAGTTCATCGTAGGAGCCCGCGCCGCCGATGACGAACTGCACCGGCGTCTGGTTGGACTGGCTGAACCCCTGGCGCATGAACACCGAAGCACGGATGCCGGTCAGGTCGGACAGCGCCCCGCGCACCTCGGACATGATTTCGTTGGCCGGTCGGCGCGCGTTCCAGTCGGCGAGCACGACGATGGCCATGCCGATGTTGTAGACCGGCGCATCGTTGCCACCCAGCGGCGAAATGACCAGCAGACGCTCAACCTCGCCGCTGTCCACATAGGGCATCAGGCGACGCTCGACCTCGCCCATGTAGGTCGCCATCAGCGCGTGGGTCGCACCCTCAGGGCCGTTGACCCGCACATAGAACGCACCGCGATCCTCGCTCGGTGCATATTCCGATTCGAGCTGGGTGAACAGCCAGCCAAGCCCGCCGGCCAGCGCGACGAAGGCAACCAGGGCCAGAGCGCGATGGCGCAACATCGCCCGCAGCGCCACCGCATAGCGCCGGCGCAAGGCATTCACCACGCGGTCCACCGCCTGCACGATGCGGCGACCTTCGTCACGCGGGCGCAGCAGCTTGGAGGCGAGCATGGGTGACACGGTCAGCGCGACGAAACTGGAGAAGGCCACGGCCGCGGCCATGGTCAGCGAAAACTCCGAGAACAGCCGGCCGATGTCGCCCTGCAGGAAGGAGATCGGCACGAACACCGAGATCAGCACCAGCGTCGTCGACACCACCGCGAAGGCGACCTGGCGCGCCCCACGGTAGGAAGCGAGCAGCGCGCTCTCGCCGTAGTCGTCCATGCGGCGACGGATGTTCTCGAGCACGATGATGCCGTCGTCGACGACCAGCCCAATGGCCAGCACCAGTGCCAGCAAGGTGAGCAGGTTCACCGAAAAACCGAACAGCGCCAGCGCGATGAAGGTCGCCACCAGCGACACCGGCACGGCGACCGCCGGCACGAGAATCGCGCGCAGGCTGCCAAGGAACAGGAAGATGGTGAGCACCACCAGCACGGTGGCGATTGCCAGCGTCGAATACACCTCCTTGACTGCACCTTCGATGAACACCGACGAATCGAAGCTTGGCTCGATCGACATGCCCTCGGGCAGCGTCTCGTTCAAGCGCGTGACCTCGTCGCGCACGCCGCGCGCGACATCCATGGTGTTGGCCGTGGACTGCTTGATGATGCCCAGACCGACCATGGGATCGCCGTTGCCGCGAAACAGACTGCGGTCATCGACGGTGCCGCGCTCGACCCGCGCGATCTCGCCCAGCCGTACCAGATGCCCGTCGTCGCCGCGCGCGACGACCAGTTGCGCGAAGCCCTCCGCGTCCTGGAACTGGCGCTGCACCCGCACCGTAAACAGCCGCGTGTGCGACTCGATGCGCCCGGCGGGCAACTCGATGTTGTCGGCGCGCAGGGCTGACTCGACATCGCCCACGGTGAGCGCGCGCGCGGCCAGCGCGTTGCGGTCCAGCCACACGCGCATCGCGTAGGCGCGCTCGCCACCGATGCGCACGCGCGCCACGCCGTCGAGCACCGACAGGCGATCGACCAGATAGCGCTGGGCGTAGTCGGTCAGCTCGGCGACCGTGTGGCGGTCCGAGGCGAAGTTCCACCACACGATCACATCGGCGTCGGCATCGACGCGCTGGATCTCGGGCGCGTCGGCCTCGGCGGGCAGTTGCTCGATCACGCGCGAGACTGCGTCGCGCACGTCGTTGGCCGCGGCCTCGATATCGCGGCCGATGGAAAAGCGCAGCACCACGTCGGATTCGCCGTCGCGGCTGCGCGACTCGATGTACTCGATGCCCTCGATGCCGGCCACCGCTTCCTCGATGGGCTCGGTGATCTGGGTCTCGATGACGGTGGCGGCCGCGCCGGGATAATTGGTCTCGATCGCCACCACCGGCGGATCGATGTCCGGATACTCGCGCAGCGGCAACTGCTGGTAGGACACCAGTCCGAAGATCACCAGCAGCAGCGCGAGCACCGACGCGAAAACCGGCCGCTTGACCGAGACGTCGGACAGGATCATTGCGCCGCTTCCTTGCCGATGAGCTCGGCCAGCGGACGGCTGCCATCGTCGACGGCACGCACGCGCACCGGATCACCGTCGTCGAGCCGGAACGCCCCCTGCGTGACCACGCGCTCGTCCCCGACCAGGCCCTCGACGATCTCGACCGAACCGGGCATGCGGATGCCCAGGCGCACTTCGCGGCGCACGGCTTTGGCACCCTCGTCCGACTCCTCCACGATGAACAGCGAATGCGTGCGCCCCTGGGTCAGGATCGCACCTTCGGGCACCACCAGCGAGTCGCGCTCGCGCCCGGCCAGCGCGAGCGTCATCAGCATGCCCGGCAGCAGTTTTCGCTCGGGGTTGGGCAGCAAGGCGCGCACGCGAAAGGCCCGCGTGACCGGATCGACCTCGTTGCCGACGCTGACGACCTCGCCACGAAACACCTCGTCCGGCCAGGCACGGCTTCGCGCCTCGACACGCAGACCCCGGCGCACGATGGCAACGAACAGCTCGGGCACCGTGAAATCGAGCTTCATGACGGAATCGTCATGCAGCGTCGTAAGCAGCGAGCCGGGCGTGAGCAGCGAGCCGACCGAGACATTTCGCAGGCCGACCACGCCATCGAACGGAGCCGTGATGCGCCGGTCGCGCAGACGCGCCTCGGCCGCTTCGACGCGCGCACGCGCGATGTCCAGTTCGCGCCGACTCTGGTCGAGCAGCGCGGCCGACGCCGTGCCGCGCCGTGCCAGATCCTGTACGCGCTCGAACTGGCGTTGCGCCTCGGCCACCGAGGCGCGCCCCTCGGCGCGCTCGGCAAGTTGCTCGCGGCTGTTCATGACCACCAGCACGTCGCCGGCCGACACGCGCTGGCCGTCCTCGAAGCGGATCTCGGCGATGGTGTCGGTGGTGGTCGCGGTCAGGGCCGCCGATTCGTTGGCGCGCAACGTGCCCAGCGCCTCAATACGGTCGGCCACACGCATCTCGCGCACCGGCGAGACCACCACTTCGAGCCCCTGCGCGAAGGCGAATGTCGGCAAACACAGAACGAAGGCGAGCAGACAGGCGGTCAGGGTCAGGCGTCGGGACATCGGTCGTTTTCCGTTGGGATCAGCGCGCCCCGCGCCCACCAACGGAAAATCCGCGGCGAGACGAGTGGACCGCAGTCAAGACAGGCACGCGGCGCTCCGGTTCCTCGCTTCTCACGATGCAGCCGCAGCGACGGCGTCCAGACGTGCCAGCCAGGGAGCACGTTCGGCCTCCGACACGAAACTCGCCTCGAGACTGTTGCGCGCGATGCGCGCCAGTTCGGCGTGCGTGAGTTCGAGCGCGCGCGCGGTCTCGACGTAGTTTTTTCCGACATAGCCGCCGAAATACGCGGGATCGTCCGAGTTGATGGTCAGCTTCAGCCCGGCCTCCATCAGGCGGCGGAAGTTGTGCTGTTCGAGCCGATCAAACACGCATAGCTTGACGTTGGACAACGGACACACCGTCAGCGGCACCTGCTCGCGCGCCAGGCGCTCGACCAGCGCGGGGTCCTCGTCGCAACGCACGCCGTGGTCGATGCGCTCCACGTGCAGCACATCGAGCGCCTCGACGATGTAGGCCGGCGGACCTTCCTCCCCGGCATGGGCGACGATGTGCAGGCCGAACTCGCGGCACTGCGCGAACAGGCGCTCGAACTTCGCCGGTGGCTGGTCGCGCTCGGACGAATCGAGCCCCACACCGTGGATGCGATCGATATGCGGCCTGGCCTGCTCGAGCGCGGCGAATCCGTCCGCCTCGCTCAGGTGTCGCAGAAAGCACAGGATCAGGCGTGAGCTGATGCCGAAACGCGTCTGCGCGTCGCGACAGGCGCGCTCCAGCCCGTCGAGCACCGTCTCGAAGGCGATGCCCCGCCCGGTATGGGTCTGCGGGTCGAAGAACAACTCGGCATGCACGACGCCGTCGGCGTGCGCACGCTCGAAATAGGCCGCTGCCAGGTCGAAGAAGTCCTGCTCGGTGACCAGCGCCGCGGCTCCGGCGTAGTACAGGTCGAGAAAGCTTTGCAGGTCGGAAAAGTCGTAGGCCGCACGCGTCTCCTCGACGCTGGCGTAGGGCAACGCGACGCCGTTGCGCTGCGCCAGCTCGAACATCAGCTCGGGCTCCAGCGTGCCTTCGATGTGCACATGCAATTCGGCCTTGGGCAATGCGCGCACGTAGCTTTCGAGATCCATCCTCTCCTCCGTTGCGAAACCTCGCACGGCGAGCCGCCGCGGTGCCATGCGAGAGTTCCAGGATATGTCGCACGGTCGGCTTCGTGTGGGCCGGCGCAAAAAAACAACGGCGGGCCGCAGCCCGCCGTTGTCGGCATGCATGGCTACGACGCGGATTACTTCAGCGCGGCCAGCGCGGCGTCGTAGTTCGGCTCGTCCTTGATCTCGGGCACCAGCTCGGCATGCACGACCTTGTTGTCCTTGTCGAGCACGATCACCGCGCGCGCGGTCACGCCGGTCAGCGGGCCGGAGGTGATCTCGACGCCGTAGTTCTTCATGAACTCGCGTCCGCGCATCGTCGACAGCGGCACGACGTTGTCCAGGCCTTCGGTCGAGCAGAAACGCTTGGCGGCAAACGGCAGGTCGGCCGAAACCACCAGCACGGCGGTGTCGGCGAGGCTGGCGGCCGACTCGTTGAACTTGCGCGTGGAAGTCGCGCAGGTGGGGGTGTCCAGGCTGGGGACGATGTTGAGCACCTTGCGCTTGCCGGCGAAGCTGTCGAGGGTGACATCACCCAGCTTGCCGTCGACGAGCGAAAAGGCGGGGGCGGTGTCACCGACCTTGGGGAAGGTACCGGCGACGTCGATCGGGTTGCCCGCGAGGGTCACTTGACTCATGTTGATCTCTCCGTTGTCTTGGTTGGGGAAACGCGGCGTGAATTGTTTACGGCTTCGCCGCGATAAACTCGGCGAAAGTGTAGCACTTCGGTCGCTAGCTCATGGGAGGCGGGAATGCAGGAGAGGGCAACGGCCTGGCTGCTCAACCTCGGTCACGCGATCGACCACATGTTCCTGCTCATCTTCGCCACCGCGGTCACGGCCATTGCGGCCGATTTCGGACTGCCGCGCTGGGAGGCGCTGATGCCCTATGGCACGCTGGCCTTCTTCCTGTTCGGGCTGGGCGCATTGCCGGCCGGACGGCTGGGCGACCTGTGGGGCCGGCGACCGATGATGCTGGTGTTCTTCTTCGGCATCGGCGCGGCCGCGCTGCTCGTCGCGTGCGCACGCACGCCGCTGGAACTGGCCATTGCGCTGGGCCTGCTCGGCGCCTTTGCATCGATCTACCACCCGGTGGGCATCCCGATGCTGGTGCGCACCAGTGCCCACCCGGGCTGGACGCTGGGCATCAACGGCCTGGCCGGCAATCTGGGAGTCGCACTGGCGGCGATCGTCACCGGCTTTCTCGTCAAATATGTGGGCTGGCGCGCGGCCTTCGCCGTGCCGGGCGCGATCGCGATTGGCTGTGGCATCGCCTTCGCACTCCTCGCCCACGACGACCCACTGCCGCCGGCGCGCCGGGCGCGCAGCCGGCCGGACGTGCCGCGCGCGCTGTTCGTGCGCCTGTTCCTGGTGATGACGCTGGCGGCGACGACGGGCAGCCTGCTGTTCAACTTCTCAACCAACGCCAACTACGAACTGCTGCGCGAGCGCCTCGCCCCGATCACCGGCGACCCGGCAACGCTGGGCGCGCTGCTTGCCGGCGTGTATGCGCTCGCCTCGCTGGCGCAACTGGCAGTGGGCCGGCTCATCGACCGCTATACGCTCAAGCCGCTCTACATCAGCGTGATCGCCGTGCAGATCCCGTTGCTGGCGCTCGCGGCGTACGCCCAGGGGTGGTGGCTGTACGCGCTGCAGGCCGGTTTCATGATCGCGATCTTCGGCGCGATTCCGTTCACCGAGGCGATGATCGTGTGTCACGTCGATGACCGCATGCGCTCGCGCGTAGCCGGCATGCGCCTGGCGGTGTCGTTTTCCGCCGGCGCGGCCGCGGTGTGGCTGCTCGGGCCGATCGTGCACCAAGCCGGTTTCGCGAGCCTGCTGTGGGTGATGGCCGCGCTCGCCTGCTGCACGCTGTCCGCACTGTGGTGGCTGCCCCCGTCGCCGGAGGCGCGCGACGATGCGCGCTAGAATGAGGAACATTGGCAAACGCAAGGCAGTACCGCAATGAATCACCCCGAACCGCAAGCACCGCGCCGCCCGCTGCTGAGCGAGGCGACCCGCCCGCTGACCGTCACCATCCCGGCCACCAACGAGCACGGCGAACAAGTCCCCACCTCGATCTCCTGCGAGAATCCGCTGACGATCTACGTCGACAAGTGCGAGATGGTCACGCTGATGACGTTGGGCGCTGCACCCGAGGCGCTGACCATCGGCTGGCTGCGCAATCAACGCCTGGTCGACAGCCTCGACGAGATCGCCTCGGTGCAGGTCGACTGGGAAGTCGAGGCGGTGTCGGTCACGACCCGCAACGGCCTGAAGAACGCCGAGGAAAAGATGGCCACGCGCACCGTCACCACCGGCTGCGGCCAGGGCACGATGTTCGGCGATCTGATGGAAGAGATCGACACGCTCGAACTGCCCACCGACTGGAGCTTCTCGGAGGCGCAGCACTACGCGTTGATGGAGGCCGTGCGCAAGCACGACACGGTCTACAAGGCCGCCGGTGCGGTGCATGGCTGCGCGCTTGCGCAGCCCACGCCGGACGATGGTTGCGAGATCCTGATGTTCTTCGAGGACGTGGGCCGCCACAACGCCGTCGACGCGATCGCCGGGAAAATGTGGCTGGACGGCCTGGAAGGGGGCGACAAGGTGTTCTACACCACCGGCAGGCTGACCTCCGAGATGGTCATCAAGACCGCGCAGATGGGCATTCCGGTGCTGGTGTCACGCTCGGGGCTGACGCAGATGGGCTGGGAGATCGCGCGCAAGGTCGGCCTGACCATGCTCGGCCGCGCCAAGGGCAAGCACTATCTGCTGTTTACCGGCGAGGAGCGATTCCAGCGATGAGCGACGCAAAGATCAGCGGCGTGCTGCTGGCCGGCGGCCAGGGGCGACGCATGGGCGGGGTGGACAAGGGACTGGTCGAACTGCGGGAGCGGCCGATGGCCGCTCATGTGCTCGAGCGACTCGCGCCGCAGGTCGACGAATTGCTGATCAACGCCAACCAGAATGCCGAACGCTATGCCGCGTTCGGTCACCCGGTCTTCCCGGACGAAATCGGCGGCTTCGCCGGCCCGCTGGCCGGTCTGCACGCGGCGCTGACGCGCGCGCATCACTCGCTGGTCATCACGGTGCCGTGCGATTCGCCCTTCCTGCCCGAAGATCTGGTCGCGCGCCTGCGCGACGGCCTGGAAACAGCCGGGGCCGATCTGGCCGTGGCCAAGACCTTCGACCAGGCCCATCCGGTGTTCTGCCTGTGCCGGCGCGAGGTGCTGCCGCACCTGACGGCGTTCCTGGAGTCGGGCGGGCGCAAGATCGACGCCTGGTACTCGACGTTGAACATCATCGAGGTGGGCTTCGACGACGAGGAAGCGGCCTTTCGCAACATCAATACACGCGAAGACTTGAGTCGGGAGTCGTAGGTCAGATAAGCGCCGAAGGCGCGCATCGGACGGATGGCGGTGGACGTGCGATGTGCGCGGATGGCAGGTGCGCTGCGCTTACCTGCCCTACGGGCTGCGGTCAGTTCTTGCTGTCGACTTCCGGAAACATGTCCCAGATGCGGACTTCACCGCTGTTGCCCTGCCAGTCCGCGACCTGATTCTGGCGCGGCTGAACGCGCTTGAAGGATTCGTGGATCTCTCCGTTCTCGGCGTGCCGTTCCACGGTCAGCATCGTGCCAACAGGGTGTTCGCAAAGACCCGAGGCGTACTCGATCTCCTGGCGCGCCACCGGCAAGGCGGCGTCGATCGACGGCGCTCCGTAGTGTTCGACAAAATGCCGCGCGAGACGCTCGATGGCTTCGCCATATTGCTCGTCGCTGATCTCGACCACACGCACCACGGTTGCCCAGCCGAAGCTGTCCAGCCCGAGGAATCCGTTGCGAAACGCTTGCGCCGGTTTTCCGGTGAGCTCGGCCGGATCCTCTTCGGCAAACGAAAATACGAAGGACCCGGTCACGGCCATCTCATCGGTCCGGGCTGCGACGTTGTAGACGTACTCGTCGCTGTCATCGAGACGGGCGACCTGAAGATACTTCATATCCACTCCAGTAAAGACGGGCGGCCGGTTTCCCCGCGCCGCCCGTTCAGTCGTTGCTTCGAACGGCCCGTCAGTGACTCGGCTGGCCCACGCCGGCGCCACCTGAGGACGAAGACTGCTCGGGCTCGGGCTCGGGCTTGACGCCCCGGGCGATCTCGTCCTCGTACCACAGGTCGTGGTGCTGCTTGGCCCAGTTGACGTCGACCCGCCCACGCGTCATGCCTTCGAGTGCACCTTCCGTGCCCAGCGTACCGATGTAGGCGTGGCCGAGGAAGAAGCCGATCCACAGGATTGCGGCGATCGCGTGCACACCCTGTGCGAGCGCCATATCCCCGCGGGTCTGACCCCAGATCGGGAAATCGAGGATCACGCCGCTGGCGCTCACCAGGATGCCGAGCAGGAACACGCCACCCCAGAACCACACTTTCTCGCCACCGTTAGCCTTACCGGCCGACGGGTGCTTCTTGCCGACCATGCCGCCGCCGGCCTTGAACCACTCGATGTCGGTGCGGTTCGGGATGTTGTGACGCGCCCACAGCAGGATCATCAACAGCACGCCGACCGAGAATGCGGGCCCGAGATAGTTGTGCACGGTCATCGAAAGTTGTGCAAACCCGGCGAAACCCTCACCGCCGAACAACGGGATCAGTACCTCGCGACCGAACAGCAGGCTCAGACCGGTGATCGCGAGGATGATGAAGGAAATCGCCACGAACCAGTGCAGTACCCGCTCGTAGGCCTTCCATCGGGGAATGGTCATCCCCGATCGCCCGTGCTCGATCTTGGATCGGCCGAAAATCAGGAAGAACAGCGCGATCAGGATCACCACTGCGGCAAGAAAGTAGCCGCCATAGTCCATCAGCGGGCCGGTGCGGAATTGTCGCCAGTTCTCGCCGACGTTGGAGATCATGGTATTGGTCACATACGGGCCGCTCTGGGCCGTGAAGCCGCCTTCGCCCTCGCGCGCGTCTCGCCACATTTCGGCACGCGGGTTGGCGTCGCGATCGCCGAAGGCAGTGCCATCGCCCGACTGCGCCATGACGTAGCCGATGGACGGCAAAACCACGGACAGCGCCAGGATCGCCAGTATGCTCCACAGCGTCGCGCGCCAGCGCCGCTGCGGGTTTGCGGATTTTGCTTCGCTCATGACGTGTACTCCTAACGGTCGGTCATGCCGGACAGGGCACGTTCGCGCAGCGGTTCTGCCCGTTGCTGCGCGGCTTCCCGGGTGGCCGTTTCGTCGTGCTTGCCCTTATAGACACCCGGTTCATATACGGTCATGTCGGAATCACAGGCACTCAGCAGGGACACGCTGGCGAAGGCCAGCGCGACAAGCATCGCTTTGTACGGCATCGTCTCACTCCTGTTCTTGTTCGCATCGATGCCTGCGGGACCGGCAGGCCCCGCAGGTTGTCGGCTTCAGGCGCCCGTACCGTAGGCCGCCTGCCAGCCCCAGGTCTGGGGCCGACCGCCACGACGCATGACGCGCTGCCGATAGATGTCGGCGACGACGTCGCCGTCACCGGCGAGCAGCGCCTTGGTCGAACACATCTCGGCGCACAGCGGCAGCTTGCCTTCGGCGATGCGGTTGGTGCCGTACTTCGTGAGCTCGGCTTCGGAGTTGGTGTCTTCCGGGCCACCGGCACAGAAGGTGCACTTGTCCATCTTGCCGCGCACGCCGAAGGCGGTCTGCTTCGGATACTGCGGCGCGCCGAACGGGCACGCGTAGAAGCAGTAACCACAACCGATGCACAGGTCCTTGTCGTGCAGCACGATGCCGTCGTCGGTGGTGTAGAAGCAGTCCACCGGACAGACCGCCGCGCACGGCGCGTCCGTACAGTGCATGCACGCCACCGAGACCGACTTCTCGCCGGGCTGGCCGTCGTCCATCACGATGACGCGACGACGGTTCACCCCCCAGGGAACCTCGTGCTCGTTCTTGCACGCAGTGACACAGGCCTGGCATTCGATGCAGCGCTCCGCGTCACAGAGAAATTTCATTCTGGCCATCTTGGCTCTCCTCTCTATCCAGCTTTATGCGGGCACCACACGGCAAAGCGTGGTCTTGGTTTCCTGCATCATCGTGACCGCGTCGTAACCGTAGGTCGTCGCCGTATTGGTCGATTCGCCACGGGTATAGGGCGCGGAACCCTCGGGGTACTTGTCGAGCAGGTCCTGCCCCTGGAAGTGGCCGCCGAAGTGGAACGGCGTGAACACCGTGCCGCGCCCGACGCGGGTCGTAACCATTGCCTTGATCTGGATACGGCCACCTTCCGGGCCTTCCAGCCAGACTGTCTGCCCATCCTTGATGTTGGCGTCGTTGGCATCGGCCGGATTGATCTCGACGAACATGTTCTGCTGAAGCTCGGCGAGCCACGGGTTGGAACGCGTCTCCTCGCCACCACCCTCGTATTCGACCAGACGGCCGGAGGTGTGGATGAGCGGGAACTCCCCGGAGTAGTCCTTGGCCTGGACAGACTTCCAGCGTGTGGGCAGGCGGTAGAACACCTTGCGGTCGTCGTAGGTCGGGAACTCCGACACGAGGTCGTAGCGCGGCGTGTACAACGGTTCGCGGTGCACCGGGATCGGGTCCGGGAAGTTCCACACGTGGGCACGCGCCTTGGCGTTGCCGAACGGGTGGCAGCCGTGCGCCATGACCACGCGCTGGATACCGCCGGACAGGTCGGTGGTCCAGCTTCTGCCATCGGCCTCGGCCTTCTCCTCGGGCGTCAGTTCATCCCACCAGCCAAGCTGCTTGAGAATGTCCGCGGTGAATTGCGGATAGCCGCCCTGGATTTCCGCACCCTTGGACCAGGAGCCCTCGGCAAGCAGGTTCTCGCCCTGGTACTCGGTCCCGAAGGCGTTACGGAAGTTGCCGCCGCCCTCCATGATGTGCTTGCTCGGGTCGTACAGCACGTGCGTGCCCGGGTGCTTGAGCTCGGCCGTGCCATAGCAGGGCCACGGCAGACCGTAGGTCTCGTTGTCGAGCGGCCCGCCCTGCGCCTTGAGCGTCGCAACGTCAAAGTGGCGCTGGTTCTTCATGTGCTCCTTCAGACGCTCCGGGCTCTGCCCGGTGTAGCCGATCGTCCAGGTCCCACGGTTGATCTCGCGCAACACGGACTCGGGAGTCGGCATGTTGTTGACGATCTCGTAGTTCTTGAACATCTCGTCGGCAAAACCGAGCTTCGCCGCCAGCCGATAGGCGATTTCGGAATCGGGCTTGTGCTCGTAGAGCGGCTCGATGACCTTGTCACGCCACTGCAGCGAGCGGTTCGACGCGGTGACCGAACCGGCCTGTTCGAACTGCGTGGCCGCGGGCAACAGATAGGTATTCTCCTTGCGGTCATGCAGCACGGCCGAGACGGTCGGATACGGGTCGATGACTACCAGCAGGTCGAGCTTCTCGAAGGCGCGTTTCATCTCGGGACCACGGGTCTGCGAGTTCGGCGCATGGCCCCAGAACATTGCGGCGCGGATGTTGTCGCGCTGCGAGATGTTGGCCTTGTCCTCGAGCACGCCGTCGATCCAGCGCGACACCGTGATGCCGCCGGTATTCATCGGCTTCATCGTGCCGCCCTTGCCGTCGTCGTACTCGGCGTCGTCGAAGCGCGCCTTGAGCCAGTCCAGATCGACGCCCCACACACGCGACCAATGGCCCCAACCCACGTCGTTGATCGGGTAGTAGCCGGGCAGGTTGTCCGGGTTGGGGCCGACGTCGGTCGCACCCTGGACGTTGTCGTGGCCGCGGAAGATGTTGGCGCCGCCGCCTTCCTTGCCGATGTTGCCCAGCGCGAGCTGCAGGCAGTTATAGGCACGCACGTAGTTGGAACCGATGGTGTGCTGCGTGCCGCCCATGCACCACACGAAGGTGCCCGGCCGGTTCTCGGCGAGCATCGTGGCGACTTCGAGCAGCGCATCGCCACCGACACCGGTCACGCGTTCGACTTCCTGCGGGGTCCACTTGGCGACTTCCTCACGCACCTTGTCCATGCCGTAGACGCGCTGCTGGATGTACTCCTTGTCTTCCCACTGATTCTCGAAGACATGCCACAGGATGCCCCAGATCAGCGGAACGTCGGTACCGGAACGGAAGCGCACGTAGAGGTCGGAGTGGGCCGCGGTTCGCGTGAAGCGCGGGTCCATGACGATCAACTTGGTCCCCTGCTCCTTGGCGCGCAGGATCATCTGCATCGCCACCGGGTGGGCCTCGGCCGCGTTGGAACCGCACATGATGATGCTCTTGGCGTTGAGCATGTCGTTGTACGAGTTCGTCATCGCGCCGTAGCCCCAGGTGTTGGCAACACCCGCGACCGTGGTGGAGTGGCAGATACGCGCCTGGTGGTCACAGTTGTTCGAACCCCAGAAGGCCGCGAACTTGCGTTGCAGGTAGGAACCCTCGTTGCTGGCCTTGGAAGAGCCCGCGAACCACAGCGCATCCGGTCCGGACTCCTCGCGGATCGCGAGCAGCTTGTCGCCGATCTCCTCGATCGCCTGTTCCCAGCTGATGCGCTCCCACTTGCCGCCGACCATCTTCATCGGGTACTTGACCCGGCGCTTGCTGTGGCCATGGTTGCGCAGTGCCGCACCCTTGGCGCAATGTGCGCCGAGGTTGAGCGGGCTGTCGAAGGCGGGCTCCTGGCCGATCCAGACACCGTTTTGGACCTCGGCGATGGTCGAACAGCCCACCGAACAGTGGCCGCAGACCGTCTTGATCTGCTTGATTTCCGCTTTCGGATCGATGGAGCGCGCTGCGCGCGCCTTCTTGACCATCGTCCCGGGCATCATGCCCGCGACGGCAGCACCCCCGACAGCCAACCCCGAGCCGCGCAGGAAGGCACGACGGCTGACCGTCTTGCCAAGCAGGCCCGCCATGATCGGCTTGGGCGCCGCAGCGTTTTTCTTGACCAATTTCATGACTCGTCTCCTCACAGATGACCGCGCTCAGGGGCGGTCTCGGTCACGCTAGAACTGCGCCTTGGCGTAGTAGTCCCGGATGTGCTGGGTCTCGTGGTAGCCGGTCGGGCGATCGACCGTCGCGCCGTCGTCGATCTGCGGCTCGTCAGCCGATGCCTGGCCGATGGTCGCGGCCACGGCTACGCCTCCCCCGGTCAAGGCCATCGATTTCATGAACTTGCGCCGGGACTCCAGCCCTGCATCGTCTCTCTTCATCATCTCCGACTCCTTCTCGTCGTCATTGACCCAGTGGCGAAGCGGTTCGCCGCTGTCTGTTGTGTCGGCTCACGCCGACATTGCATAAACCCTGCGCTCGAGCGCCACGAAGGCGTCGCCGAGCGCTGCCACGGCGCGGTAGAAATCCGCGCTGGGCGCTTTCCCGATGTCCTCGAAAAGTCGCCCCATCCAGCTATCGACGTGGCGACGGAACAGGTCGCGCTGCCAGTCGAGATCGACGTCTTCATCGACGATCACGAAGGCCATGGTTTCGCAGATCGCGCCTGCGTGATCCTCGGTCTCGCTGCAGCCCTCGCCCATCTCGATGCCGAGCGCGGCCAGATCGTCGCGCAGCTCGATGAGCGGGCGATCGGCGAGCATGCCGCGCAGATACCATGACGAATACGGTGTGATCTCGCCGCCGCCGACGCCGATGAACACGTCCTGATATTCGCGCTGCAACGCATCGTCACGTGCCGTACGCGCGGCTTCGCCGAGACGCTGCCAGGCCTCGCCGATGGCGTCGCCGGCCGGGCCGGCCGAGCCGACCTCGACGAGACGACCCAGCGTCTCGGCGTCCGGCGGTCCCATCAACAGTCTCCCGAGCAGCGACCAGGTGCCGGCGCGCAGCGCTTCGACCGGATCGGTTTCGGTGGCGGATTCGAATGCCTGTTCGCTCATCGTCTCAATCCCTCGGTCCGAGCCAGCGCGGCTTGGAGCCGCCTTCCAGATCCTTCGCAAACATGTCCGTGACTCGGCAGTCGCCGCACATCTGCAGGCGGCGAATGGCCTCGTCCGACTGGAACATGTGGTGACCGGAGAGCTTCTCGGTCATGCGGCCGATGACGCTCTGGGTGGCGAAGGGCGTGCCGCAGCGGATGCAGCAGAAGGGTTCTTCCTCGTTGAGAACGCGAGGCTTGCGGCGCTCATCCCAGTCGAACAGGAAACGCGCCTCGAGCGTGATCGCGTCTTCCGGACAGGCCTTGGCGCACAACCCGCACTGCACGCACAGGTCTTCGGTGAAGGACAGGCGCGGGGTATCGACGGCGTCGGTGATCGCGCGCGTCGGGCACACCTGGGAACAGGACATGCACAAGGTACAGGCGTCGCGGTCGACGATGATCTCGCCGAACGGCGCACCTGCAGCCAGTGGCGTGACCGGCGGACGCTGCGGCGCGTGCTCGTACAGGTGATCGAGCGCCAGGCGCAGCGTGCCGCGCTTCTCGTTGAAGGTATCGAAGCTTGCCGCGCGACCTACGGCCGGCGGCAGGCTACAGGGCAGCACCTCGTCGGGATGGTCATCACTTCCCAGCCACACCAGGCGCGCCGAGCCGTCCAGACCCATGGCATCGAGCAGCGAGCGCGCGTAGCCGATCTGCTCGCGCATCGCGGCACGCACGGTCGGCGGCACGGCGGCGGTGTCGAGCAGCACGATACGGCTCGCGCCGTAGGCCAAGGCGGCCAGCCAGGTATCGATGCCGGCCGCGCCAATCTCGGCCAGTTGCACCGGCAGGGCGTTCGGCGGCAATCCGTCGGCCAGCGAGTTGAGCCGCTCCAGCCCGGACTCCTCATCGTGGAAGATCAGTACCGGTTGCTCGCCACCGGCCTCGCGGAAGGTGGCGAGCATGCGCTTGATGCGTGCGATCTGGTCGCGCGGGCCCGGATAGGCATAGGTCATCGCCCCGGTCGGGCACACGCTGGTACAGGTGCCGGCGCCCTGGCACAGATAGGGGTCGACGTCGACCAGATCGCCCAGCGACTTGATCGCACCGGTCGGACAGGCGTCCAGACAGCGCGTACAGCCGCTCAGGCCGGAGTCACCATGGGCACAGATGTCGGCGTTGTAGGCGAAGAAACGCGGCTTCTCGAACTCGCCGGTCATCTCCGGAATTTCGGTGAGCATCTCGATCAGCCGCGTGGAGTCACCCGCCGGCGCGTAATAGCCGAACGGTGGCACCTCATGACGCATCGACGGCTCGCGGCGCAGATCAAGCACCAGATCGAACCACGGCCGGTCGGGGCGCGTAAGTGCCGCCGGTGACACTTCCTTGCCGTCGGGCAGGCGCATCGCCATCGTGAAGCGCCCCAGATGGCCGGAGAGCTCGCCCGGCTCGCCGCGCAGCAACTGCACGCGCGCGGCGGCGTCGTCGCGCGCACGCCTGGCTTCGTCAGACAGCGCGTTCGCAGCCGTCGTCGCCACTACCGTGCAGTGAAGGCGCTCGCGCAACTGGTCGGCGCACTCGAGCGCATCGCGCTCGGCACCGATGATCAGCAGGTAGCCGGTCGACTCGTAGGCGACGAGGGACGTCGCGTCGACATCCACCGAATAGGCCGCCTCGAGCGCCGCCATGCGCGGGGCGGAAGCCGCCTCGCCACTGCGCAATACGGGATCTTCGTAGAGACTGCTCAGATCGATCATAGGGCCTCTTTGTCGGGGGGCGGCATGCGCCCCGCAGGTTCGTCGGCGGCCACATCGGACATCCCGTGGTCCGTGTCGCCTTGTTGCGTCTCGTCGGTCTGCGCGGCCGCGAGCGCCGACTCCAGATCAGGCACACGCTCACCACGCATTTCGGCGGCGATGTGCGCCTCGGCCTGCTCGGGGGTCAAACGCAGCCCCTTGTCGGTCAGGCGGCGGTAGAGCTTGTCGGCTTCGCGCACGATGGCCTGTTTCAGATCATGCGGCACGATGTCGCCCATCGGCAGGAAGGCGTTGTAGTCCTCAGCGTACTCCGCACACTCGCACCACACGTTGTATTTGGGGTTGCTGAACACCTTGGCGAGCGCCCGCATACGCAGCGACTGCGACACCTGGCCGCCGAAGAACATCGAGACGTCGGCGTCGGGGGAGAGCGTCTCGACATCGGGCATGTCCTCGTCGCTCAACTCCGAGCGGCGCTTGCCGGTGCGCGCGTCGATCGGGTCGTCTTCCCGTGCTTCGGTCGCCTCAGCCTCGACCGGCGCCGGGACGGCCTCGGACTCGCGCGGCGCCTCGACCTCCCGGCCGAGCTTGCGCCGCGACCAGCGCGACAGGAACGGCACGCCGCCGTCCTGCTCCGCGATGTCGTTGCGCGACTCGTCCATCATGTCTCGTCTCCAGCCCAGTCACCCACTTCGGCGTCATAGATCGCCTTGCTGCGTCGCTTGCCTCGGCCCTTGCCACGCTTGCGCGGAACGTAGTGCTCGTTGACGAAGGCCTCGAGCCATACGCCGACCTCGTCGGGCATGGGTGCGGCCAGCACCACGTCCTCGGCACCGCGCAGGTCGGTCGCATCCAGATTCTGCGCTCGGTCCAGGCTGACCGTGACCTCCCAGGGCTCGAAACCGCCATCGGCCGCGAAGCGCCCGATCACGAACACCTCGGGGCGGTCGCTGCCCAGATTCAGCGAGTAGTCCTCAGCCTGCGCCGGGCGCAGATGCAGCGAGAAACCGCGCCACAGAAACATGTCGCCGTTCGGCCCGGAGCGCACCTTGGTGCACTCGCGTGTGGGCGAAGCGAAGTGCTCGCCAACCACCACGCCGGTGACGTGCCAGAGCATTGCGTCCGACGCGCGCTCGGGCGGCGGCGACGCGATCATCACAGCCACGGGCAGGGTCGCGTCGTGGGACCAGGTGGCTGCGGCGTGATCGTCGGACTGCATTTGTTGATTCAAACGGCGACTCCTATGCAGGCGATTGCCTAGGTTCTTTTTATAGTTGATAGCAACCGCTATGCCAAAGCGTGAAAACACGTAAACACCTTTACCTAAAAGGTTTTTCTCGGACGACACAGCGACACTTAGCGACGAATTGACGCAGTTTTCGGGATGTGGCGACAAAATGCACCATGCTGCGGTGCACGACCCGCGGATGAGATCAGGATCCGCCTCCAGGGCGGAACACACCGATTTGGGCCATGGTTTATCGCGGTGCGCGGATAATCTGACCCACTTTCGATCCGAACAGGGTCAAAATGTCGCTCAAAGGCATTCGACAGGGAGCGATTGAAGCACGATGGTGATCCTCCAATCCGATCCGCACGCTCCACCCCCCGCAGCGCAGGATCTGCGCACGGACGCAGCCGGGGTCGTCGGCGAGAGCGCCTCGATGCGCGAAATCGTCGCGCTGCTGCGACGTGTCGCGCCGTCACGCACCACGGTGCTCATCGAGGGTGAATCTGGAACAGGCAAGGAAGTGGCGGCGGCGAGCCTGCATCACTACAGCGGACGCACGGGACGCTTCGTCGCGATCAACTGCGGCTCGATGTCGCCCGAGCTGCTCGACAGCGAGTTGTTCGGTCATGCGCGGGGAGCCTTTACCGGCGCGGCACAGGAGCGCGAGGGATTGTTCGTGCACGCCGACGGCGGCACCCTGTTTCTCGACGAAATTGGCGAACTGCCGGCCTTCCTGCAGGCCAAGCTGCTGCGCGTGCTCGAGACCCTGCGGGTGCGCCCCGTCGGCGCCGACGACGAACTGGCCGTGGATGTGCGCATCGTCGCGGCCACCAACCGCGACCTGGGGCGCATGGTCGACGCTGGCGGCTTTCGCGACGACCTGTTCTATAGGCTGAACGTGCTCGCGCTGCGCATGCCGCCGCTGCGCGAGCGCCCGGAGGATGTCGCGCCCCTGGTGGACTTCTTCGCGCGTCAGTTCTCGGTGGTGTTCGGCCTGCCCCCCGTCGCGCCCACACGCACCGGGCTGCGCCGGCTCGAGCAACACGCCTGGCCGGGCAACGTGCGCGAGCTGCGCAATCTGGTCGAGCGCTCCATCCTGCTCGGCCAGTCCCCCGATGCCTGCCTGCGCATCGAACCGATCGACCCGCAGGCCCTGCAGGCCCTCGGTGCCAGCGGCTATCCGGCCGATCTGCCGCTGGCCGAGGTCAAGCGCCGTCACATGCAACGCGTGCTGGCCGCGTGCAACGGCAACAAGTCGGAAGCGGCCCGCCGCATGGGAGTGTCGCGCAAGACGCTGGAGCGGCGCCTGCGCGAGTACATCAGTGATGACGAAGACTGATGCTCAGTCGTCGCTGATCGAGATCTCCGGGAACGCGCCGGCGGCATCCGTGTGGCGCAGCGCCAGTCGCGCCGCCATGGTGCGCGCCAGTTCGCGATAGGCGTGCGCGATGGCGCCGTCCGGATCAGCGACCACACTGGGCTTGCCGCTGTCGGCCTGCTCGCGGATGCGGATGTCCAGCGGCAGCGAGCCGAGCAGGTCGAGCCCGTACTTTTCGGCCATGCGCTGCCCGCCGCCTTCGCCGAACACATGTTCCTCGTGCCCGCATTCGCTGCAGTGGTGCATCCCCATGTTCTCGATGATGCCCAGCACCGGCACGCCGACCTTCTCGAACATCCTGTAACCGCGACTGGCGTCGAGCAGGGCGATGTCCTGCGGCGTCGTGACGATCACCGCGCCGGCCACCTTGACGCGCTGAGCCAGCGTGAGCTGGATGTCTCCGGTGCCGGGCGGCATGTCCACGATGAGGTAGTCGAGATCGTCCCATTCGGTATCGCGCATCAGTTGCTCGAGCGCCTGGGTGGCCATCGCACCACGCCACACCATGGGTTCTTCCTCGTCGATAAGGAAGCCGGCCGACATGGCCTGCACGCCGTAGTGCGTGAGCGGCTGGAAGCGCTTGCCGTCCTTGGACGAGGGGCGCCCGGAGATGCCCAGCATGCGCGGCAGGCTGGGGCCATAGATGTCGGCGTCGAGCAGACCCACGCGCGCACCCTCGCCGGACAGCGCCAGCGCCAGATTGACCGCAGTCGTGGACTTGCCCACCCCGCCCTTGCCGGACGACACGGCAATGACGTTACGCACGCCGGGCAGGGCGACAGGGTCTTGCGCATCGGTCTCGCGCGGCTCGATCGCCGTGCTCACCCCGACCTCGATGCTCGAGGCCGGCAGCCCGGCCAGCGCGCCACGCACCAGCTTGCCCAGGTCGGCGGCGATTCCGCGAACCGGGAAGCCCATCACCAGGTCGACGCGCAGACGGTCGCCCTCGATGTGGATGGCGCCGACACAGCCGGCCGAGACCAGATCACGGCCCAGATGCGGTTCGACGACTTTCGCAAGTGCCGCCTCGACGGCCTCACGACTGAGTTCCGAGTTCTGTTCGGACATTTCCTACTCCCGTGTTGCGGACGGGCGCACGTCGCATTTTCGCTTGCGCGCACCGACCACCTCTGATAACAAACAAGAATTCGCTGCTCTTCCGGAGAAGACCATGGCCGCGTCGCCCCTTTGCAAGCTGCTGTTCGCCGCCGTTTTGGCACTGGCGGCGCTGAGCGCAAGCGCTTCATCCTCCGAGGCCCTGCTCAACGCCATCATCGACCGCCAGCCTACACGTGTGGCGATCCTGCTCGACCAGGGCGTGTCGCCCGAGGCAGCGAGCGCGGTGGGCGAGAACCACGGCAAGACGGCGCTGATGTGGGCGGCCGAGACCGGCCAGACCGACGTCATCCGCATGTTGGTCGACTACGGTGCCGTCGTCGACCGCGGCAACGCCAAGGGCGGCACGGCCCTGATGTATGCCGCCGTGGCCGGGCGTACCGAGGCCATCCGCAGCCTGGTCGAAGCCGGCGCGGACCCCAACCACCGCGTGCGCCACGGCTGGACGCCGCTGCTGCTGGCCACCGCCAAGGGCCATGTCGATGCCGTGCGCTTGCTCACGCTGCTGGGCGCCGACCCGAAGACGCGCGACGTCTATGGCTGGACGCTGCTGATGCATGCGACCGAGCGCGCAGACCGCGCGATGGTCTCGACCCTGCTCGATCTGGGCCTGGACCCGCAGGATCGCGACGCCTCGGGAACCGATGCGATCACGCTCGCCCGCCGCGGCAATCACGCCGATCTGGTGGAACTGCTCGAGCACGCCGGCAGCGCGCGCTGAGGCGCGCCTCAGCATGAGACGACATTGTCGCTGAAGTTCTCGAGGCGACGCACGATCGACTCCCCCGCCAACGGCTGGCGCGCGTCGCCATTCGGATACTCCAGCGACAACCGCGCTTCGAACTCGTCGAAGAAGCGCCGGAACATCTCGCCACCGAGCGTGCCGACCGCGAACAGGCCATCGCTGGCCGCATCGTGTTCGAGCAGGATCGCGGCCAGCGGCTGATCCGCTGGCCCGTCGATCACGCGCGCGCCGCCGGCCGGGTCGTAGCGGCTGTTCTCGGCACAGCACGAGATCACACCGGCCGCAGGCTCGTATTCGTTGCGCGCCGGCCGGAACGAGATGTAGCTGATGGTCGGCGTCGGATGCGCCATCTTGTGCGCGCAGATTGCCGAATACGCCACCAGCGAACGCCTGGGCCCGACCCCTCCAGGCCAGTCGTAGTGTGCACCGGCCTCGGTCTCGAGGCCGTTGCGTCCCGGCACCGCTTGCCCCAGATCGAACAGAAAGCACGGCGTGGCCGCGAACGGATAGGCGAACACATATTGCGCGCGCGGCTCCAGGGTCGACGCGCGCAGCGGCTCGCCATTCGCATTGAGCAGACGCACGCGGGCATAGCTGCGCGGCGCGGCACGGGCGGGCACCGCCACGCCGCTGGCGAACAGGCCGGCGGCCAGGGTGCAGTTGCGTACGAAGGAACGTCGATCCATGCGCTTCTCCCTGTCGCAAATCCGGCGGAACGCGTCTCAGCCGGCCTGATCCAGCGGCGCCCGCCCCAGGCAATGCGCCATGACGAAATCGGCGACTTCGACCGGGTCGTTGACGTCGAGCCGCGCCCGCCCGCCGGTGTCCAGATCCGCGACATCGGTCGCGACCGCGACGATGTGCGCATCGTGCGGGAACAGCATCGACTCGCTCGCGCCCGCGCGGTAGATCTCGATCTTGTCGATGTGCGCGCGCTTGAAGCCCTCGACGATTGCGATGTCGCAGTCGGAGAGCTTGCCCAGCAGCGCATCCAGCGGCATCTCCGGCGCACCGCGCAGCTCGTGGATCAGCGCCCAGCGGTTGCCCGAGCTGACCAGAACCTCGCGCGCGCCGGCATGGCGATGGCGGTAGGAGTCCTTGCCCGGCTGGTCGACGTCGAACTTGTGATGGGCGTGCTTGATCAGCGACACCGCGAGCCCACGCCCGGCAAGCACCTCGATGACCCGCTCGATGAGCGTGGTCTTGCCGCTGCCAGACCAGCCGGCAAATCCGATCACCTTCATGCGCACACTCCCGCGCTCATGCCGTTTCCTGATTCCATTCGGCGCATTTCCTCTCTAGTGTCTTGCGCGACACGCCCAGCCGGCGGGCCGCCTCGGTCTTGTTGCCGCCACAGGCCTCGATCGCGCCGAGGATGTGACGCCGCTCGACTTCCTCGAGCGACAGCTCGGCGTCGACGCCGGGCGCGACCCTGGGCGCAGCAAGCAGCGCCTCGGTCGAGAATCCGCCCAGGATCAGTGAACGTTCGACGAAGTTGCGCAATTCGCGCACGTTGCCGGGCCAATGGTAGGCGCACAGCGCATCCATCACCTCGTCGGGCACGGCGAGCAGGGGCACGCCCAACCGCCCGGCCAGTTGCGCAACGAAATGCTCGACCAGGGCCGGTACGTCCTCGGCACGCTCGCGCAGCGGCGGCACGGCCAGATCGACCACCGCCAGCCGGAAGTAAAGGTCCTCGCGAAAGATGCCGTCGCGCACCGCCTGCAGCAGGTTGCGGTTGGACGCGGCGACGATGCGCACATCGACCGGCAGTTCGCGCTCGGAGCCGACCGGACGCAGCCGGCGCTCCTCGAGCACGCGCAACAACCGGCTCTGCATGGACAGCGGCAGTTCGCTGATCTCGTCGAGGAAAAGCGTGCCGCCGTTGGCGTAATAGAACAGGCCGTTGCGACTCGCCGCGGCGCCGGTGAACGCCCCCTTGACGTGGCCGAACAGCTCGCTCTCGATCAGTTCGGACGGGATTGCCGCGCAATTGACCGGCACGAAGGCGCGCGCGGCGCGATCCGACAGCCGATGCAGCGCGCGCGCCACGACTTCCTTGCCGGTGCCGGATTCGCCCTGCAGCAGCACTGTGCTGGGTGTCGCGGCGACGCGATGGAGGATCTCGCGCAGCGAGCGCATCGCCTCCGAATCGCCCACCAGCCCGTCGCCGGTGGCATTGTCGCGCTCGGACAGCTCTCGCCGCAGCACGTAGTTCTCGCGCGCCAGGCGGGCGCGCTGAAAGCAGTTCTTGATCGCGTTCAATATCTGGTCGATGCGGAAGGGCTTGAGGATGAAGTCCGATGCACCGCCGCGCAGCGCGTCGATGGCGCTCTCCAGATCCGCAAAGGCGGTGATCAGGATGACGTCGACCCCGCTGCCCGCTTCGCGCAGTTCGCGAAGCCACTCGATGCCCGACTTGCCCGGCAGCGCGATGTCGAGGATCAGCAGGTCGAAATGGCGGCGCTCCATGCGCGCACGCGCGGCCTCGGCATCACCGGCCGATTCGACGTGGGCGCAGCGCGGCGCCAGCGCGCGCTCGAGGAAGCTGCGCATGCCTTCCTCGTCGTCGACGATCAGGATCGAGTGGCGCGGCCAGGCGAGCGCGTCCGGCGCGGGGCCGCCCGCGCCCTGCGCGATGTCCACTCCTTGCTGCATGCAGTCTCTCCTCCGGTTCCTGTCGCGGCGTGCTACCGATCACGCCCTGGGTCGTGCGTGCGACCTCTTTTTGCGCCTTGCGCATGATACCCGAGCGGGGGCGGCCTCAGCCCTTCCAGCGGCGCATGAAGCCGGGCGCCTCCGGCCCACCCTGGAACACCGCCTGACGACGCAACCGCAAGTGGAACTCCGCACCCTCGCCGGGCTGGCTGGCCACGGTGATGCGCCCGCCATAGCGCTCGATGATGGTGTAGGTCACCGACAGACCCAGTCCGGTTCCGCTCTCTTTCTTGGTCGTGAAGAACGGATCGAAGATGGTCGCCAGATCCTCGGGCGCAATGCCCATGCCGGTGTCGCGCACCACCAGTTCCACACCGGCCGGTGTGCCGTCGGCTTCGTTCCAGTCGTGCGCCGCGATGGTCAGCGTGCCACCCGCGGGCATGGCCTGGGCGGCGTTGACGATCAGATTGATCAACACCTGCTGAAGTTCGCCGCGGTTGATCTCGACCGGCACCGTTGCCTCCAGCCGCGCGACCACCTCGATGTCGTTGCGGTCCAGGTTGTGCGCGGTCAGCACCAGGCAGTCCTGCACGACCGGCGCGATGTCCACGGCCTCGGTGTAGCCGGCGAAATCGCCGGGGCGGGCGAACTGAAGCAACTTGGTGACGATCAGCCGGATGCGGTCGACCTGGGCGTGGATCAGTCCGATCTCGCGCTGCACCGGATCGGCCGCGGGGCCCAGCAAGGACTTCATCACGTCGAGGTTGCCCTGGATCACGGCGACCGGATTGTTGACCTCGTGCGCGACGCCGGCCGTGAGTTCGCCGATGGCGGCGAGCTTCTCACTCATGACCAGTTGCTGCTGGGCGCGGCGCAGGGTCTCGTTGGCCTCCTCGAGCTCGGCGGTGCGCTCGGCCACCTTGCGGTCGAGTTCATCGGCCCAGCGTTGCAGCTCTTCGCGCTTGGCCTGCAGGGTGTCGAGCAGATGGTCGAACTCGACCGCCAGCCGACCCAGTTCGTCGCGGCTCGCCACCGGGCCGACGCGCGCACCGGTCTCACCATCCTCGACGCGGCCAATCACGCGGTTCATGCGTTCGATCGGCCCGAACACGTTGCGTGCCCAGCGCAGGCTGAGCAGCGTGCCGATGATGCTCAGGACCACGAAGATCGCGCACAGCACGAGCATCGCAGAGACCATCGCGGTCCGCAGCGGGCGCTCGAGAAAGCCCACGTAGAGCATGCCGATGCGCTCACCGTGACCGTTGACCACCGGCTCGTAGCCGGACACGTAGTCGTCGTTGACGACGAAGGCCGTGCCCAGCCAGGTGCCGCCATCGCCGAGCACGTAGTCGCGCACCGCCCGCGACACGCGCGTACCGAGCGCGCGCTCGCCCTCGAACAGACGCACGTTGGTGGCGATGCGCGTATCCCCCAGGAACAGCGTCGCCGTGCCCTTGCTGCCCAGCGGCAGCGTGCCGTCGCGATAGACGATCTCGTTGATGCGATCGACCAGGCCGAGATTGCCGTTGAGCAGGGTCGCCCCCTCAAGCACCGCGACCAGCTCTCCGCCCGCGTCATACACCGGAGCGGCGGCGTGAATCATCATGCCGCGATCCTCGGCCATGCGCGGGTCGGGGGCGGCCGCGCGCGTGGGCACCAGCGGCAGCCAGGCGCGCAGGCGCAGCACCGGATCGAGCGCGCCCAGTGCCTCGGGCGAAAACAGCTCGATGGTGTTATGCGCCGCGCCGCTGGAGGCCGCGGCGACCACCGGCCATTGCAGGCGCGAAGCCGCGGGTGGCTCGTCGGCGAGCGAACTCGACAGCGGGTGGCCGTCGAGATCGAGCAACATCAGGTAATCGAGCCCGTGTTCGCGCGAGAGCAGTGACAACAGCGAGATGAATCCGGGCTCGTCGGCAGCCGCGAGACTGGTCACCAGCCGGTGGGAACCGGCGATCGCGACCACGTCGGCGCCGACGCCCTCGCGCACGCGGTCGAAGTACTCGTGCGCGGTGACCATGTCGGAGCCGACCTTGTAGTTGAGCAGCCGATCGTAGGCCTCGTTGCCCCAGGTCCACACCAGGCCGAGCAGCAGCGGCACGCCGATGGCCAGTGGTGCGAGCACCAGCGCCAGCAGCTTGAGACGCACCGACGCGCGAAAGCGTGCGATCCAGGCGGCGACACCCACGGCCCGCGCCACGCCTCAGCCGCTCCGCGGACGACGCGCGCCCATCGGTTCAGCGCGCCATCGCCTGCAGCCGGGCGATACGTTCGCGCGTGTCCGGGTGCGTCGAGAACAAGCCGCGCATGCCGCCTGCGAGCGGGTTCATGATCATCATCTGTGCGGTCTCGGGATGGCGCTCGGCAGTGGCCAGCGGTGTGCCGCGCGCGTAGGACTCGATCTTCGCCAGCGCCGCGGCGAGCGCCAGCGGATCGCCCGAGATCTCGGCGCCGCCGCGGTCAGCGCCGAATTCACGGGTACGCGAAATCGCCATCTGGATGATCATCGCCGCGATCGGCGCGAGCAGCATGACCAGGATCGCCAGCACCGGATGCGGTCGATCCTCGCCGCGCCCGCCGAAGAACATGCCGAACTGCGCGAGCACGGTGACCGCACCGGCCACCGTGGCGGACATTGTCGAGATCAGGATGTCGCGGTTCTTGACGTGCGACAGCTCATGCGCCATCACGCCGCGCAGCTCGCGCTCGGAGAGCAGTTGCACGATGCCGGTGGTCGCCGCGACCGCGGCGTTGTCCGGGTTGCGACCGGTGGCGAAGGCGTTGGGCTGAGCCTCGTCGATCAGATACACCTTGGGCATCGGCAGACCGGCTCGGCCCGCAAGCTCGCGCACCATGTTGTACAGATAGGGTGAGGAGGTCTCGTCGACCTCGCGCGCCTTGTACATCCTGAGCACCATCTTGTCGGAGAACCAGTAGGCCCAGAGGTTGGTCGCGCCGCCGAAGACGAGCGCCAGCAGCATGCCGTCGCGTCCGCCGATAAGCGCGCCGACCGTGCCGAAGAGCGCGACGATGCCGGCCATCAGCATCGAGGTCTTGATCCAGTTTCCGTACATTCGGATTTCCTTGAGCGTGTCGGGATATGGACACCCAGATG
>JACESY010000039.1 GCA_013911595.1 Azoarcus sp. | reverse complement strand
AGACAGATCCAGCACGTAGTCGGCCGGATCGAAGAACTCCTCGAGGTTTGCCGCCAATGCGGACTGGTCTTCGACGATGAGTACGCGGGTGGGCATGGGGACGGTTCTCGGGTGCGTTGGCGCAAGCCTAGCGCAGTGCGTCTCAAGATGGTGTCAAAGCCGTGCCTCGGGACTTGTGCAAAAGTCCTGGAAGTCTTGCTCATGCTAGACTTGTGCGCTTTCCAGCAAACTTTCGAACAGCACGTTCGCCAGGCCAGATCACGCCATGAAAAGCGCCGAAATCCGCCAGAAATTTCTCGACTTCTTCGCCTCAAAGGGGCATCAGGTGGTCGCCTCGAGTTCGCTCGTGCCCCATGATGACCCGACCCTGCTGTTCACCAACGCGGGGATGAACCAGTTCAAGGACGTCTTCCTCGGTTTCGACAAGCGTCCCTACACGCGCGCGGCGACCTCGCAGAAGTGCGTACGCGCAGGTGGCAAGCACAACGACCTGGAAAACGTCGGCTATACCGCGCGTCACCACACCTTCTTCGAGATGCTGGGCAACTTCAGCTTCGGCGACTACTTCAAGCGCGACGCCATTCTGTATGCGTGGGAGCTGCTCACCGAAGTGTTCGAGCTGCCCAAGGACAAGCTGTGGATCACCGTGTATGCCGAGGACGACGAGGCCTTCGAACTCTGGACGAAGGAGGTTGGCGTGCCGGCTGAGCGCGTCATCCGCATCGGCGACAACAAGGGTGCGCGCTACGCCTCGGACAATTTCTGGATGATGGGCGACACCGGCCCCTGCGGCCCGTGCACCGAAATCTTCTTCGACCACGGCGAGGGAATCTGGGGCGGGCCGCCGGGCTCGCCCGAGGAAGACGGCGACCGCTACATCGAGATCTGGAACAACGTCTTCATGCAGTACAACCGCGACGAGGCCGGCACCATGCATCCGCTGCCCCGGCCGTCGGTGGATACCGGCATGGGTCTGGAGCGCATCTCGGCGGTACTGCAGGGCGTGCATGCGAACTACGAGATCGACCTGTTCCAGACGTTGATTGCTGCGGCCGCACGCGAGACTTCCGCGGCGGACATGGATTCGCCCTCGCTCAAGGTGCTGGCCGACCACATCCGCGCCTGTTCCTTCCTGATCGCCGACGGCGTGATTCCGGGCAACGAGGGGCGCGGCTATGTGCTGCGTCGCATCATCCGTCGTGCCATCCGCCACGGCTGGAAGCTCGGCGCACGCGGCCCGTTCTTTCACCGCATGGTGGCCGATCTGGTGGCCGAGATGGGTCAGGCCTATCCGGAGCTGGTCGCCGAGCAGAAGCGCATCACGGCCGTATTGCGTCAGGAAGAAGAGCGCTTTTTCGCCACCATCGAGAATGGCATGGCCATCGTCGAAGCAGAACTCGAGGCCATCGTCAGGGCCGGTGGCAAGACCTTCAATGGCGAGACGGCCTTCAAGCTGCACGACACCTACGGCTTCCCGCTGGATCTGACTGCCGACATCTGCCGCGAGCGCGACGTTGCCGTCGACGCCGAGGCCTTCGACGCCGCAATGGCGCGTCAGAAGACACAGGCGCGTGCCGCCGGCAAGTTCCGCATGGCCGCGGCACTGGAGTATTCCGGGCCGCAGACGCATTTCCATGGCTACGACAGTCTGGAAGAGCAGGGAAAGGTGCTGGCCTTGTATCGTGACGGCAGCGAAGTCGAGGTCCTCAACGAGGGCGAGTTTGGCGTCATCGTGCTCGACGAGACCCCGTTCTATGCCGAATCCGGTGGCCAGGTCGGCGATCGCGGCGAACTGCGTGGTGGCTCGGGCATCTTTGCGGTCGAAGACACGCAGAAGATCCAGGCCGCCGTGTTCGGCCACCACGGCATCGTCACCACCGGGAGCATCGTCAAGGGGCAGGCGGTGAGCGCGCGCGTCGATAAGCAGGCGCGGGCGGCCACTGCGCGCAACCACTCGGTCACCCACATCATGCACAAGGCGCTGCGCGAGGTCCTTGGTCCCCACGTACAGCAGAAGGGCTCGCTGGTCGATCCGGACAAGACGCGTTTCGACTTTACGCACAACGCAGCCATGAGCGCCGAGGAGATCCGCGAGGTCGAGGAGATCGTCAATCGCGAGGTGCTTGCCAACACCGCCACGCAGGCAGAGATCATGGAACTGGAAGCGGCGCAGAAATCCGGCGCGGTGATGCTCTTCGGCGAGAAGTACGCCGACGAGGTGCGCGTGCTCTCCATTGGCACCTCGAAGGAATTGTGCGGCGGCACGCACGTGAAGCGCACCGGTGACATCGGCCTGTTCAAGATCGTGTCCGAAGGTGGCGTGGCCGCCGGCATCCGCCGCGTCGAGGCGATCACCGGCGACAACGCGCTGCGCTACCTGCAGGAGCAGGAACGGCGCGTGCACGGCCTGTCGGCGGCAATGAAGGTGCAGCCGGATGAGGTCGTGGAACGCGTGGCCGGCATCATGGACAACGTGCGTGCGCTCGAGAAGGAAATCGCGCGGCTCAAGTCCAAGCTCGCCTCCAGCCAGGGCGATGATCTGGCCGGACAGGCGGTCGACATCAAGGGCGTCAAGGTGCTTGCCGCGACCCTGGACGGGGCGGACGTGCCGACGCTGCGCGAGGCCATGGACAAGCTCAAGGACAAGCTGGGTTCGGCCGCCATCGTTCTGGGCTCGACCGGGGAGGGCAAGGTCAGCCTGATCGCGGGCGTCACCTCCGACCTGACCGCGAGACTCAAGGCCGGCGAACTGGTGAACATGGTCGCCCAACAAGTTGGCGGCAAGGGCGGCGGGCGTCCCGAGATGGCCCAGGCCGGCGGCAGCGAGCCGCAGAAGTTGCCGGCGGCGCTGGCCTCGGTCGCGAACTGGGTCGAGACCAGGCTCTGATCTGACGCGGGCTGCTCAGTCCGCCTCGTCCTCAAGGCGATTGCTCCAGGCCAGTGCCTCGGTCTGGGCCCGGTTGAACGTGTCCAGTTCGACTCCGAGCGTTTCCAGCAGGCGTTTGACCGCCGGCAGGTCATCGGTCTCGGCCGCCTCGGCCAGATCGAGCATGGCACCGAGGCGGCCGGCGCGCAGGCACAGTGCATCACCGACTTCGTCGGGCAGGTTCAACGGAACGATGATCTCGTCCATCGGAATGCCGAAGGCCACCGGCATCATCGACATCACGCCGGTCATGAAGCCCTGGTCCGCGAGTGGAGCATCCTGCGGTACGAGTGCGGTTGCCAGCAGTTCGAGCAGGCGACCGCGCGCGGCCGCCGTGGCGAGCAGCGGGTTGCCGCCGCCTTCCTCGCCGCTGGAGGCGAAGATCAGCAGTTGCAGCCAGCGCATGAGCTGGCGTCGGCCGAGCATCGTGATGGCGTGGCGTAGTGAGGTGATCTTGACCGCGACGCCGATATGGGCCGAATTGATCATGCGCAGCATCTTCAGTACCAGACCCGGCTCGCGCTTGAGTTCGCTCTCGAGTTCGGGCGTGTCGGCATCACCGATGGCAAGACTCAGCAGGCGCACCAGCGAGAGCTTGCCGTAATCGACGCGACGCCCGGCGATGACTGACGGGCGCGCGAAATAATAGCCCTGGAACAGCGTGAAGCCGAGTTCGCGGCACACTTCCATGCGCTCGCGCGTTTCGACCTTCTCGGCGAGCAACTGCTTGCCGAGCGGTCGCAGTTCATCGGCGATGCGTGCGATCTCGGCGTAGGTGAGCGGCGCGATGTCCACCTTGATGATGTCGGCCAGATCGACCAGCGGGGCGTAGTCCGGGCGGATCTGCGTGAGGTCGTCGAGCGCGAGCGTGTAGCCGGCGCTGCGCAGTTCGCGGCAGCGCGCGACGACTTCATCCGTGGCCGGCACGGTTTCCAGGACCTCGAGCACCACGGCATGCGGGGGCAGCAGTTCGAGCGTGTCGCTGAACAGAAAGGCCTCGTCGACGTTGATGAAGCCACGCCGGTCGCCGAGCGCGGTCTCGACGCCGAGTTCGTTGAAGGTGTTGACGATGACGGTGGCCGTCATCTGCACGTTGTCACCGGCTTCGGCGAAGCCCACGTGGCCGCTGCGGAAAAGCAGTTCGTAGGCGAACAGTCTCTGACGCAGGTCGAGGATGGGCTGGCGTCCGAGAAATACGTCAGAGGAGTTGTTCACGCGGTTTCCGTCAGATGGGCAGCTCGATGCCGGGCCAGACGTCCTGCAAGGCACTGCGGAATGTCGATTGTATCCGCGCCAGCGCGGCATCGTCGTCGGCCTCGAAGCGTAATACGACCACCGGTGTGGTATTTGACGCACGCGCGAGTCCAAAACCGTCGACGTACTCGACGCGCACGCCATCGAGCCGCACGATGCGCTCGGCGCCCTTGAATGCGGCGTGCTCGCGCAGGCGCTCGACCAGGGTAAAGGGCTCGCCCTCGTTCATGGCGATGTTGAGTTCCGGGGTGCTGACCGCCTCGGGCAGCGCTTGCAGCACCGCGCCCGCATCCGCGTGGCGCGAGACGATCTCGAGCAGGCGTGCGGCGGCATACAGGCCGTCGTCGAAGCCGTACCAGCGTTCCTTGAAGAACACGTGGCCGCTCATCTCGCCGGCCAGCGCTGCGCCGCTCTCGGCGAGCTTGCCCTTGATCAACGCATGGCCGGTCTTCCACATCGTGGGCTTGCCGCCATGCTCGCGGATCCACGGATCGAGCAGACGCGTGCATTTGACGTCGTAGATGATTTCGGCGCCGGGAACGCGTTCGAGCACGTCGGCGGCGAAGAGCATGAGTTGGCGATCCGGGTAGATGATGTGTCCGCCGCGTGTGACCACGCCCAGGCGGTCGCCGTCGCCGTCGAAGGCCAGGCCGAGCTCGGCGCCCGAATCGCGTAGTGCGCCGATCACGTCTTGCAGGTTCTCCGGTTTCGACGGGTCGGGATGGTGGTTGGGGAACGTGCCGTCAACCTCGCAGAACAGCTCGACGAGCTCGCAGCCGAGCGCGCGCAGCAGTCGTGGCGCGACGCCACCCGCGATGCCGTTGCCGCAATCGATGACGATCTTCATCGGCCGCGCGAGCTTGATGTCGGAGACGACTCGCTCGATGTAGGCGTCGACGACGTCGGTCTGCGTGAGTTGCCCGGCTCCGTGCGCGAGATCCCCTTCGGCGATGCGGCGGCGCAGGTCGCGAATCTGTTCACCGTGTAGCGTCTCCCCGCCGAGCACCAGCTTGAGCCCGTTGTAGTCGGGCGGATTGTGACTGCCGGTGACACTGACGCAAGAGGCGGTGCCCAGGTGGTGGGCTGCGAAGTAGATCACCGGCGTGGGTACGGCGCCAATGTCGATCACGTCGATGCCGGCTGCAAGAATGCCGTCGGCCAGGGCTCCGGCCAACTCCGGGCCCGACAGGCGCCCGTCGCGCCCCACGGCGATCGTACGCTGACCTCGCGCCAGCGCTTCGGAACCCAGTGCGTGGCCGATTGCGCGAACGCTCATGGGCGTGAGCGTGCTCCCGACGACACCGCGGATGTCGTAGGCCTTGAAGATCTCGGGGGCGGGAACGGGATACGGGTTCTGTGTCATGAGTGGGCGATGTCGTGGCAGACCGGGGATTATTGCAGATGCGAGCGGGCGAAGAACTCCAGTACGGTTTGCGGGAGCCAGTCCAGATGGCCTGGCCAGCGCCCCGAGACGAAACCGACATGACCGCCGGTGGCGAGGTGATGATGGTGCACGGCCGACGAGCGTTCGCTCTCCGACGGCAGCGCAGGCGCTGGCACGAAGGGGTCGTTGACGGCGGTCAGCAACAATGTGGGTACCGCGATGCGCGTCAGCCAGGGACGGCTCGAGGCTTGTGTCCAGTAGTCGTCGGCGTCGCGAAAGCCATGGACAGGCGCGGTATAGACGTCGTCAAAGTCGCGCAGTGTCGCCGCGCGCAGCATGCGCTCGCGGTCGAACAGATCAGGCTCAAGTGCGAGCTTGGCCAGCGCCTTGGGTTTGAGGGTGGCGAGGAAATGACGAGTGTAGATGCGATTGAATCCGCGCGCGAGCGCGTCGCCCGACACCGTGAGATCGAGTGGCGGGCAGACTGCGGCGGCCCCGCCCAGCCGGTCGTGAGCGCTGTCGGCGCGTTCGCCCAGCCATTTAAGCAGTGCATTGCCCCCCAGTGAGACGCCGACCGCGAACAGCGGAGCGCTTCCTGCATCACGTCGAAAGCGCGCGAGCATCCAGTCGATCTCGTCGCTGTCACCCGAGTGATAGGCGCGTGTCAGACGGTTGGCCTCGCCCGAGCAACCGCGAAAATGCGCCACGACTGCGCGCCAGCCGCGAGCCGCGGCAGCGCGCAGCAGGCTGCGTGCGTAGTGTGAACGGCTCGATCCTTCGAGGCCGTGAAACAGCGCGAGCAGCGGGGCGTCGTCCGGCGCGTCGGCAAGCCAGTCGAAATCCACGAAGTCGCCGTCGGGGGTGTCGACTCGCTCGCGTCTGAGCGGGGGCAGGGCGTTCTTGCGTGCGAGCGGCCAGATCGTCTGCAGATGCCCGCCGGGCAGCCACCAGGGTGCGGTGTAGCGCGCGCTCATCGAGCCTGCGCGGCCAAACCCATCAGACGTGGGTCAGCCACTCGGCGTATTCGGGCGCGCGGCCGACGACGATGTCGAAGTAGCGCGACTGGATCTTTTCGGTGATCGGACCACGCGAGCCGCTGCCGATGATGCGATCGTCGAGTTCGCGGATCGGCGTGACCTCGGCCGCGGTTCCGGTGAAGAAGGCTTCGTCGGCGATGTAGAGGTCGTCACGTGTGAGGCGGCGGGACTCGACCTCATAACCGAATTCGCGAGCGATGCGGATCACCGAATCGCGCGTGATGCCGGTCAGCGCCGAAGCGATCTCCGGTTCGAAGATGCGCCCGTCCTTGATCACGAACAGGTTCTCGCCCGCGCCTTCGGCGACGAAGCCCTGGGTGTCGAGCAGCAGCGCCTCGTCGTAGCCCTGGGCGGTGACTTCGAGGTTGGCGAGGATGGAGTTGGCGTAGGTGCTCGAGACCTTGGCGCGGGCCATCGTCACGTTGACGTGCTGGCGCTGGTAGGACGAGGTTTTCACGCGAATGCCGTGCTGGATGCCCTCGTCGCCGAGATAGGCACCCCAGGGCCAGGCGGCGATGGACACATGCACGGTCGCGCCGCGCGTCGAGATGCCCATCTTCTCCGAGCCGTAAAAAGCGATCGGGCGCAGATAGCATGATTCGAGCTTGTTGGCGCGAACCACCTCGCACTGTGCGGCCATCAGCTCGTCGAGCGAGTAGGGGATGGGCATCTGGTAGATCTTGGCCGAGTTGAGCAGACGCTGGGTGTGCTCGGGCAGGCGAAAGATCGCGGGGCCGTCATCCGTCTTGTACGCGCGCACGCCTTCGAACACCGCCAGGCCGTAGTGCAGCGAGTGCGTCAGGACGTGGGTGGTCGCATCCCGCCATGGGACGAGTTTTCCGTCGTACCAGATAAAACCGTCACGGTCGGCCATGGACATCTTCGAATTCTCCAGCGAGTGCGCCGGCGAGACCGGCGGAAAAACGCCGATTCTAGCGCAAACAGGCCCGCCGTTACCGGTGGCAGGTGCATGAAAAAAGCCGGCTCGACGCCGGCTTCGATTTCAGTTCAGCGCTCGGCTCACCAGAGCTTCTCGAGCGCGCGCAGGACGTCGCGACGCGAGAGCTGGCCGACCAGGCGACCATTCTCCACGACCGGATAGCAGCGGATGGCGCTGCCGACGAACATCTCGGCCGCCTCCATCAGCGAGGAATCCGGCTCCAGCGTGATCACGTTGGGCGACATCAGCTCGCTCACGCGACCGCCGCGCTCCTCGTGGTACGAGGCGTTGAGTGAGGTCTTGATACAGTCCTTCTCCGACAGGAAGCCGACCACGCGGCCCATGTTGTCGATGACCGGCGCACCGGTCATCTCGTGCTTGAGCAGCAGGTGGATCGCGTCGAGGATCTCCGTGTCCGGCTTGAATGCCAGTGGATCCCCGGACATGTAGTCCTTAACGAGCAGCGACTTGAGCATGGCTCTCCCTTTCGCGTTTTTTCTAGTGTTGATGTTCGGCCTGCGCGCGAGCCTCGCGCTTGGGACAGGGCTTGTCGCAGCCGGCAACGCAGTCGACGTTGAACTTTCCGAGGCCACCACAGCTTCCCGCGATCGGCTTGCGGCCGGCGAGCACGCCGACAGCCATGGCAAGTACGGCGATTCCCATGATCAGGAAAGTCACGATGTAGATGGTCATTTGGCCTCCAAAGGGGTGGGGCGTCGGCCCGGTACGGGACCGGGCCGGGAGAACGTCAGCCGCCGAAGTCGTCCAGCAGGATGTTCTCGCGCTCCACGCCGAGGTCGAGCAGCATCTGGATGACCGCCGCGTTCATCATCGGGGGCCCACACATGTAGTACTCGCAGTCTTCCGGTGCCGGATGGTCCTTGAGGAAGTTTTCGTACAGGACATTGTGGATGAAGCCGGTGTAGCCCTTCCACTCATCCTCAGGCAGCGCGTCCGACAGTGCGACATGCCATTGGAAGTTTTCGTTCTCGGCGGCAAGCTTGTCGAAATCCTCAACGTAGAACATCTCGCGCTTGGAGCGTGCACCGTACCAGAAACTGATCTTGCGTTTGGTCTTGAGGCGGTCGAGCTGATCGAAGATGTGCGAACGCATCGGCGCCATGCCCGCACCACCGCCGATGAACACCATCTCGGCGTCGGTCTCGCGTGCGAAGAACTCGCCGAACGGGCCGGAGATCGTGACCTTGTCGCCTTCCTTGAGGCTGAAGATGTAGGACGACATCTTGCCCGGCGGCACGCCTTCGGCCCGCGGCGGCGGGGTGGCGATGCGCACGTTGAGCATGATGATGCCTTTCTCATCGGGGTAGTTCGCCATCGAATAGGCGCGGGTGACTTCCTCGTCGACCTTGGACTTGTATTGCCACACGTTGTAGCGGTCCCAGTCGTCGCGGAAGCGCTCTTCGATGATGAAGTCCTTGAAGTCGACCTTGTGTGGCGGCGCCTCGATCTGGATGTAGCCACCGGCGCGGAAGTCGACGCTCTCGCCTTCGGGCAGTTCGAGGATCAGTTCCTTGATGAAGGTCGCGACGTTGTGGTTGGAGCGCACCGTGCACTCCCACTTCTTGACGCCGAAGACCTCTTCGGGGACCTCGATCTTCATGTCCTGCTTGACTGCGACCTGGCACGACAGGCGCTCGCCTTCGCGGGCCTGACGCTTGTTGATGTGGCCGGTTTCGGTCGGGAGGATGGCGCCGCCGCCCTCGAAGACCTTGACCTTGCATTGGGCGCAGGTACCGCCCCCGCCGCAGGCCGAGCCGACGAACAACTGGGCGTTGGCCAGCGCGCCGAGCAGCTTGCCACCGACCGGTACTTCGATCGTCTTCTCGTTGTTGATGTTGATCTTCACGTTGCCCGTCGCGACCAGCTTCGAGCGTGCCGCGAGAATCACGTACACCAGGATGATGACGATCGCGACGAAAAAGAAGACACCGAGAATGATTTCAATCATGTGCGTTTACCTCGTCGCGTCAGAGCTGGATGCCGGAGAAGGCCATGAAGCCCAGGGACATCAAGCCGGTTGCGATGAACGTGATGCCGAGACCCTGCAGTCCGGCCGGGATGTCGGAGTACTTGAGCTTTTCCCGGATGCCCGCCAGCGCAGTGATCGCCAGTGCCCAGCCGACGCCGGAGCCGACGCCGTAGGTCACGCTTTCGGCGAAGTTGTAGTCACGTTCGACCATGAACAGCGTGCCACCGAGGATGGCGCAGTTCACCGTGATCAACGGCATGTACACCCCGAGCGCGTTGTAGAGCGTCGGAACGTACTTGTCGAGGAACATCTCGAGAATCTGCACCAGGGCCGCAATGACGCCGATATAGACGATCAGGCCGAGGAAGTTGAGATTGACGTCCGGCAGTCCCGCCCAGGCCAGTGCGCCGTCGCGCAGCAGCCAGTAGTAGATCAGGTGGTTGACCGGAACGGTCAGGGCTTGCACCACGACCACCGCAATGCCCAGCCCGAAGGCTGCGCCGATCTGCTTCGAGATGGCGAGAAAGGTGCACATCCCGAGGAAGAACGCCAGCGCCAGGTTCTCGACGAAAACTGCGCTGATGAAGAGATTGAACAAAGCTTCCATTACGACACCTCGGGGCGATGAGTCTGGATCTGGAAGTCAGGCTTCTCGACCTGCTCGGGCTTCCAGCTGCGCACGGCCCAGATGATCAGGCCGATCAGGAAGAATGCACTCGGAGGCAACAGCATCATGCCGTTGGGCACGTACCATCCGCCGTCCTTGGCCAGCGACAGGATTTGCACGCCGAACAGCGAGCCCGAACCGAACAGTTCGCGTACGAAGCCGACGATGAGCAGGATGGCGCTGTAACCGAGACCGTTGCCCAGGCCGTCCCAGAAGCTGGGCAGGGGCGGGTTCTTCAGTGCGAAGGCTTCGGCACGACCGAGCACGATGCAGTTCGTGATGATCAGGCCGACGAACACCGACAGTTCCTTGGACAGTCCGAAGGCGAAAGCCTTCAGAAGCTGGTCGACGAGGATCACCAGCGAGGCGACGATGGTCATCTCGATGATGATGCGGATGCTGCTCGGGATGTGATTGCGGATCATCGAGATCAGCACGTTCGAGCAGCACAGCACGGCCGTGAGCGCGATGCACATCGTGAAGGCGGTCGACATCTTGGTCGTGACGGCCAGCGCCGAACAGATGCCCAACACCTGCAGGATGATCGGGTTGTTGTCCGCGACCGGGGCGGAGACGAGCTTTTTGGTTGCGTTCGCCATGGCTTACCCCCTCTCGTTTTTCAGGCGCTCGATGAACGGGCCGTAGCCGTCCTCGCCGAGCCAGAAGTTGATCAGATTCTCTACGCCGCGCGAGGTCAGCGTGGCGCCGGCCAGGCCGTCGATCTTGTGCTCGGCGTTCGGCGTCGAAGCGTCGACCGAGCCCTTGACCAGTTGGATCACCGGATTGCCCTGATCGTCGTAGATCATCTTGCCATCCCAGATCGCGCGCCAGTTCGGGTTGTCGACCTCGCCACCCAGACCCGGGGTCTCGGCATGCTGGTAGAACTTCAACCCGCTCACGGTGTTGAGATCGCCGTCGAGGGCCAGGAAGCCGTACAGGGTCGACCACAGGCCCGCGCCGTGCACCGGCAGGATCAGGCGCTCCATTTCACCCGCTTCGCCGCGCACGATGAACACCGGCATGTGGGTCGGCTGGCGCTTGATGTTGGCCTTGTCCTCCGGTTTGGGAAGGGGGCGCGACATCGCCGGGTCCTTGGACGCCTTCTCGATGTCGAAGGTCGACACGTTGTACTCGTCGCTCTCGCTACCGTCCTCGAGACGGATCAGCAGCGGCTCGACCTTCTCGTCGAAGGCCTCGGCGGCCGACTGCCCAGGCTGGGCGACGCCCGCGACATCGACGATGTTGCGGATACGGTCACGTTCCTGGTTGGCGACCTGAATCGGGCGCAGGCCCACGGCGGCCGAAGCGACGACCACCGAGCAGACCAGACACACGGCCACGGCCATGAACAGGGTCTTCTTCGCACTGTCGTTGGGCAGGGCGAGGATGGATGCCAGCGGGCCGCCGGCGGATTTCTTCTCAGGCGCTGACATGGCGGCGCTCCCTCCGTCGGATGTTCATCTGGATGACCACGTAATCGATCAGTGGTGCGAACAGGTTGGCAAAGAGGATGGCCAGCATGATGCCTTCCGGGAAGGCCGGGTTGATCGCGCGGATCACCACCGTCATGAAGCCGATCAGGATGCCGAACCACAGGCGACCGGCGTTGGTCATTGCAGCGGAGACCGGATCGGTCGCCATGAAGACCAGGCCGAAGCTCAGGCCACCGACGACGAAATGCCAGTAGAAGGGCATTTCCATCATCGGACGCGTGCCGCTCGCAAGCATGTTGAACAGCAGCGATGTCGCGATCACACCGAGCACCACGCCGGCCATGATCCGCCAGTTCGCGATACGGGTGTAGATCAGGAATGCCGCGCCGATCAGGATCGCCAGCGTCGAGGTCTCGCCCATCGAACCGGGCATCAGGCCGACGAAGGCTTGCCACCAGGTCAGACCCGAATCGAGGATGCCGGCCATGCCGCCGGTCTCGCCCAGACCCAGCGGGGTAGCGTGCGACCAGCCGTCGACCGCGACCCACACCTGGTCACCGGAGATCTCGGCGGGGTAGGCGAAGTACAGGAAGGCGCGGCCGGTCAGCGCCGGGTTGAGGAAGTTCTTGCCCGTGCCACCGAACACTTCCTTGCCTATGACGACACCGAAGCTGATGCCCACGGCCACCATCCACAGCGGCATCTCCGGCGGCAGCGTCAGCGTGAACAGCATCGAAGTGACGAGGAAGCCCTCATTGACCTCGTGGTTGCGCACGGTTGCGAACAGCACCTCCCACAGGCCGCCGACGATCAGCGTCGTCAGGTACAGCGGCAGGAACAGCAGGAAGCCGTGCGCCATGTTGGCGAACGGGTTGCCGGGGTTGAAGCCGATGCCGAACATGGACAGAAGGGCACCGCGCCAGTCTTCACGAACGACGTCGAGTTCGGCCAAGGCGAGGTTGGCCTGGTAACCGCTGTTGAACCAGCTCCAAAGGATGCACGGGATCAGCGCGACGACGACATAGCTCATCATGCGCTTCAGATCGATGCCGTCGCGAACGTGCGGCGCCGTGCGGGTGGTGTCGGGCGGCGCATACAGGAACGTATCCACCATCTCGTACACCGCGTAGTACTTCTCGAACCGACCACCCTTGTGGAACTGCGGCTCGATACTGTCGAGGAAGCGTCGCATGCGTGACATCAGCCTTCCCTCTCAATCTGGCTAAGGTTTTGACGAAGAACCGGCGAGTAGTCGTACTTGCCGACGCACACGAACGAGCACAGCGCGAGGTCTTCCTCGTCGAGCTCCAGACAGCCGAGCTTCTGTGCCATGTCGGTGTCGCGCACCAGCAGGTAGCGCAACAGCTGCGTGGGCAGGATGTCGAGCGGCATCACGTCCTCGAAGGCGCCGACCGGCACCATCGCGCGCGGGCTGCCGTTCTGTGAAGAGGTGAAGTCGAAGGTCCGATCGCTATTGCGCGAGAAGCTCGTGAACATCACGTTCATGAAAGAGAACTTGTGCCCGGCCGGGTTGAGCCAGCCCATGAACTCGCGCGTCTGGCCTTCCTGCAGGACGCTGATCTGCAGATGGTGTGCGCCGATGTAGGCCGACCAGCTTGCCACACGACGTCCCGAAAGCACCGAGCCCGAAATCACGCGATGATTGCCGTCGACCAGTTCGCCGTCGATGAGTTCGTCGATGCACGCGCCCATGCGGGTGCGCAGCAGACGGGGGTTCTTGACGCGCGGGCCGGCGAGCGAGATGACGCGTTCGGTAGATAGCTTGCCGGTCGTGAACAGTTTTCCGATCGCGATCACGTCCTGATAGTTCAGGTGCCAGACCGTCTTTTCGGCATTAACCGGATCCAGGAAATGGATGTGCGTACTGGGCAGGCCGGCAGGGTGCGGACCGTCGAAACTGGCTACGCGTACCTTGTCACTCTCGGCCAGCTTGCCGAGCCGTGCACCTTCGGCCTTACAGACCCAGAGCGGGCCTTCAGTCAGGTGGCCGAGTACGGTCAGGCCGTCGGCGAAAGCTTCTTCCTGATTCGAGATCACGACCTGCGGATCGGCGGCGAGCGGGTTGGTGTCGATGGCCGTAACGAAGATCGAGTGCGGACGGGATTCGGGATGGGGAATCTTGCCGAAGGGGCGGGTACGCAAGGTCGCCCATGCGCCCGAGGCCAGCAAATTCTCGGCGACCTGTTCGGCGTTGAGCGAGCCGAGTTGTTCGCGCGGGTAGGAGGCGAAGACTTCCGCCTCCTCTTCGTCGTCGAGGCGGATGACGACGGACTGGAGCATCCTGCGTGCGCCGCGGTTGATCGCAACGACTTCGCCGGCGCCCGGCGCGGTGATGAACACCCCGGGAAGCTTCTTGTGTTCGAAGAGAGGCTGTCCCAGTTTGACCTTGTCACCTTCCGCCACGTGCATGGTGGGCTTGAGATCGACGTGATCCACGCCGAGCACTGCAACGTGCCTGACCGCCCGAGCGTCCTCGACCCGCTGTTCAGGCTTGCCGCTGATCGGCAGATCCAGCCCTTTCTTGATCTTTATAAGCATAGAGGTCTGTCCTGGTTGTCGGGTGCCGACCGGAATCCCGATTGAAGCTGCTACCCGGTGCAACCTCCCTGAATGCCGGGCGGCAGTTGTCTGGAAGCGTTTTGGGTCGGCTGAACAAAACAGGCGAATGTTACTGTGCCGGGCCGATTACATCAAATGGTGATGCCACTTTCGACATAGAAATCGGGGTGATCATTGACCTTGGTCAAGATGTCGGACGGTGCGTTGGCGCAGCCTTGCAAAGGCGGGCAAGTGCGCCGCTTGCGCGGTACAATCCGCCCCTTTTTCGGGACCGGATTCATGTCGAGGGAGTGGAAGCCGAACGTCACGGTCGCGGCCGTCGTCGAGCGCGACGGGCGTTTCCTGGTGGTCGAGGAGGAGACCTCCGAGGGCTTGCGCATCAACCAGCCCGCCGGCCACCTCGAGGCGGGCGAGTCCCTGGTCGAGGCGGTGCGGCGTGAAACCTTCGAGGAAACCACCCATCGTTTCGAACCGGACGCACTGGTGGGCATCTATCAATGGCGTCGACCGCAGGACGACGTGACCTATCTGCGCTTCACTTTCAGCGGCGTGGTCGGCGAGGCAGTGCCGGGAGCACGGCTCGATACGGGCATCGTGCGCACGCTGTGGCTCACTGCCGACGAACTGCGCGACTGCACGCAGCGCCACCGCAGCCCGCTGGTGCTGCGCTCGCTCGAGGACTGGTTGAGCGGTCGACGGGCCTCGCTGGAATTGATCGGGGAGGGGCGATGATGCGCCGCGAGCTGATGCTGGTTGCCCTGCTGGCGAGTGCGCCGACCTTCGCGGCGAACGTCACCACGCAAGTGTGCTTCAACTATGGATGCAATGAGCGCGCCGAGGTGCATTTCGGCGAGTTCGAGTTCGAACTGGCGGGCGACCGGCTCGCCACCGCCGTCGATGCGGCATCCGAGCGCGAGGCCTTGCGCGAGGCGCTCGCGCTGCTCTACCGCCTCGCGGGTCGCCAGGCGCCGATCTCCGCCGACCGTGCCGGCAACTTGCGCGACGCGGGTGTGCACGGGCGCATGGATTGCATCGATCACTCAACGACGACCGACGCCTTGCTGCGGCTCATCGAGGCGCGGGACTGGCTGCGTCATCATGACGTGAACGACATTGCAGTGCGCCGTACGGGACTCTTCAGCGAGCACCGCAGCGCAGTGATTGTCGAGCGAGGGAGTGGGGCGGCCTGGGTCGTGGATACCTGGTTCGTAGACCACGCCGAGCCGGCGGTCGTGATGCCGCTGGACGAATGGATGAACGGGGGAGGTCCGAATGTCTATTGAAGAGCGTGACGCAGCGGGCATGCACGTCGTTGTCGGCATGTCCGGCGGCGTGGATTCGTCCGTGACCGCCTGGCTGCTCAAGCAGCAGGGCTATCAGGTGACCGGCCTGTTCATGAAAAACTGGGAGGATGATGACGACGATCAGTACTGCTCGTCGCGTCAGGACCTGGTCGATGTCGCTTCGGTTTGCGACGTGATCGGCATCGACATGGAAGTCGTGAACTTCTCGTCCGAATACAAGGAGCGCGTGTTCGCCGACTTCCTGCATGAATACCAGGCCGGTCGTACGCCCAATCCGGACATTCTGTGCAACTCGGAAATCAAGTTTCGCTGCTTCCTCGATCACGCCATGGCGCTCGGGGCCGAGCGTATCGCCACCGGCCACTATGCGCGGGTGCGCCGCTGGAATAATGACGGTCGTATCGAACACCAGCTGCTCAAGGCCGAGGACGGCACCAAGGACCAGAGCTATTTCCTGTATCGACTGAACCAGGAACAGCTTGCGAAGACCCTGTTCCCGCTGGGTGGCCTGTACAAGCGTGACGTGCGCCGCATCGCCACCGAGGCCGGGCTGCATGTGGCGGAAAAGAAGGACTCGACCGGCATCTGCTTCATCGGCGAGCGCCCCTTTCGCGAGTTCCTGATGCGCTACCTGCCGGTGCAGCCCGGCGAGATCCGCTCACTCGACGACGGTCGCGTGCTGGGTGAGCATCAAGGGCTGATGTACCACACCATTGGCCAGCGCAAGGGCTTGCGCATCGGCGGGGTCAGGGGGCAGCAGGACGCGGCAGGCGAGCATGACGCCTGGTATGTCGCCGCCAAGGATGTCGCAGCCAACGTGCTCCATGTCGTGCAGGGCCACGATCACCCGGCGCTGCTGCGCGAGCGCCTCACCGCGATCGATCTGAACTGGATCGCCGGTCGTGCGCCGCATACGCACTGGGTCTACACGGCAAAGCCGCGCTACCGCTCGCCCGACGAGCCCTGCCAGATCGACGTCGTCGATGCCGAGCACGCGGAGATCGTGTTCGCCGCGCCGCAATGGGCCCTCACGCCGGGCCAGAGCGTCGTGGTCTATGAGTCGAAGGTGTGTCTGGGCGGCGGCATCATCGCTTGAGAATGTGCCGGTGAAGCTACTGCGCGGGCCGATGGCGGCGTTGCGCGGTGCTCAACCCACGGCCCGGTTTGCACACCGGGCCGGCTGCGGCGGCGCGAAGCAGTGCTTCGCGAAACCTCGCCTCCGCCCTTCGCCTACCAGCCGGTATGTGTGCCGCAAGCGGCATCCCTCGCTGCGCTCGGGACCGCCACTGCGTGGCGTCCTGCGCCTTCGGCTGGTCTCGGTCGCTGCGCGCCACGCGCCTTGCCCTCGGCCCGCTCGCTACGCTTTCCCGGCACATTCTTGTGCAAGTCAGGCGCCGGCGAGCAGCGGGTTGAGCCAACCCCGGTCACGTTCGGCCCAGGCTTCGCAGCGCGCCACATAGTCGCGCGTGCTCTTGGGCATCGCCACTCGTGCGCGGGCGATGTCGCTGATCAGGTCCCCTCCGCGCACGATGAGTTGCTTGCCGTCGGCCGCCAGTTGCATCAATTCAGGGGTCGGCGCATTGACCAGGCGCGGTGCGAAGGCGGACAGATGTTCGCCGGCGACGGCGAAATCGGTCCAGATATCGAACACGGCCTCGTCGGTGCGCAGGGTCTCGCACTTGACCTTGGCCGCCTCGCACAGCGCTGCGATGTCGTCCTCCACGCCGTGAAACAGGGCGCTGTTTCCGAAAGCCGCGGTCATCGCGGCGGTGATGCGGTCGATGCAGCGCAACGCCTGGGCGATCTTGATGTAGCGGCTTTCGTAGAAGGCCTCGATCGGGATCGAGAATGCGCGAAACGGCTCGCCCCACAACTCGTCGATGCCTTCTTCGCCGCTGCGATGCAACACCATCTTGCCCAGGGACAGGGCCTCCTGTAGACACTGGCCGCATTCGCGCATGAGCGCGCTGTCCTGCGCCACGTCCACGCCCTTGGCCTGCAGGTCGACGAGCTTGGTGAAGATGTCGGTGCCGCGGTTGAACAGTGCGCCGGCGAGCATCGCGCCCTTGATCCGTTTGCGCTCCGGTACGGTCTCGGCTTCGAAGGCCGCGCGTGCCTCGCCGAGCCGCTCGCCGGGCACGTTGATGCCGTGCTCGACATGGTTGAACAGCCGCCTCGTCAGCGCCTCGATGAGATGTCGCTTCTCGCGGAGCGAGTCGGCCGGCGGATCATAGGCTTTGATCCAGTAGCCGTCGTAATGGACGCGTCGGACGCCGTCGATCTCGCGTACGACGCCATTTTCGATGGGCTTGTCGTTCATCAGGGGCTGTTGGGCGCGCGCCGCGCCGAAGAGCGTTCGCGGCGTTGGCGGCGGAGCTTGAGCAAGACATTGATGCGCCACACCAGCAGCACACCAAAATAGCCGACGATTGCGCCGACCACGGCCATGATCAGCGTGCCCAGAACCAGGGGCCGGCCGATGCCGGTGAGCCAGTTGACGGACTCGATCAACCACTGCAGAGCGGCGGCGGTCTGCTCGTCGACCACGGGGGAGGCGTTCGCGGCCGGTGGCAGGATGCTCGAGCCGATGCGGTAGGCGATCAGATAGATCGGCCCGTAGGTGAACGGATTGCTGACCAGCGTGCTCAGCGTGGCGACCCACAGATTGGCGCGCAAGGTCAGCGCGACGACAGCCGCGGCCGGAATCTGCGCGATTGGCAGCATGAAGCCGAAGAACACGCCGATTGCCACGCCACGCGCGACCGAATTGCGGTTGACGTGCCACAGCAACGGATCGTGGATGCGTGGTCCAAGCCAACTCAGCAAGCGATTCTGCTTGATGGCTTCACGGGACGGGATGTAGCGTTTGATCATGGGCCGCACCTGAGGGTGCCACATTCTAGCGCGATCACGAAAGTCCGCCAGTTGTGGTCAACCCGTTGCGGTCGAGGGCTCGCGCGCCATCCGGATGCAAGGATTCAGGCCAGATCGTGCGGAATGAGCGCGCGCAGCACGGTCTGGGTCTCGCCATTGCGCACGCGATTGGTAAACCACCATAGTGCGCCTTTCTTGACTGTCCAGTCGGCCTCTTGGCCGGACAGCAACAGGGCCGCAAGTCTCCCCAGCGATGGCTGGTGGCCGACGACCAGCACCGCGTCGCCGCCATCCGGCCAGCCGGTGGCCGAGAGGATGCCGGCGACATTGCCGTCGGGCCCCAGCGCGGCGACTTTTTCAAACTCATTGGTGAATGCGCGCGCCGTCTCGATCGTGCGTACGGTCGGGCTGACCAGCACGCGCAGCTTGCGCGGCCGGTTCTTCTGCAGCCACGCAGCGATTGCGCGTGCCTGCTTGTGACCGCGCTCCGTCAGTGCGCGGCTGTGGTCGGGAGTGCCGTCTACGGCTTCGGCGTGACGCCAGAGAAGCAAGTCCATTGCGGGTTCCAGGAACAAGACCGGCGCATTGTCGGGCATCGTCGTTGCAGGCCGGTTACGCGCCGTGCGCTCGGCACAGCTTCGCCCAAGGCGCCTTGTCCACCTTGAGCAGGGCCCGGCTGTCGGCCAGCGCGGCTTCGGTCAACTCAGCGTAGCGCGGACCGTGCCAGCCGCACACGTAGGCGGTGGCCGCATCGAGTTCCGCGTCCGTCGAAGCTAAGGCAGCGAAGCGTTCACGCGCGATGTCCAGGTCATGGATGAAGCCCAGCGCGTTCTGCGTGTTCGCGAGAGCCGCGAGGTAGTTGCGTACGCCCTTGCGCGGCAGCAAGGGGGCGAAGAACTCGACGGCGTAGCGTAACTGCTTGAATGCGATGCGCAGCGCGTGCAAGTGCTCGGGAGCGCGGTCCAGGGCGGCGCGGTGGCGACGGCGCGCGCGCTTGCGCAGGCGCTCGAGCTGCAGGGCGGCGAATCCGCGCAGGTCGACGCTGTCGATCAGATCGTTGCCTGGCAGGCGCATCAGCGCCTCGGCCAGCGCGAGCAGCAGGCGGCCCTGTTCGGCCGCGTCGAGTGCCTTCTCTGCGTGCGCCCGTGCCTGCATGCGCGCGTCGGCGATCGTCTTGCGCAGGCGCGCCAATCGCGCAGTCTCGGTCTCGGACCAGGTCGCTATCGGTGCTAGCAGTTCTTCGTCGAGCACATCCAGGTCACGCGCCTCACCGAAGCGCTCGGCGTTGTTCTTGAGCCGTGCGGACCAGTCGGCGGCGAATCCTTCGGGCAGAACCGCGCGGAACACGCGCATCAGCGAGCGCAGCCGTCGCTGCGAGACGCGCAACTGGTGAATGAATTCCGGGCCCTCGTGCGCAAGCGCGCCGGTCGCGTTGGCCTGCCACTGACGCAGGCATGAGAAGGCCAGCGTGCTGAACGCCTGCAGCGGGTCCATGTGCGGCGTGATCGCAGAGGCTGCGGCGCGCAGCGGGCGCGGCGGCTTGCCACTGTGCAGGCGGTAGCCGCGCTCGGCCTTGCTGCGGTCATCGGGCAGCAGCGGCAGATCCTCGGC